>JBIJBT010000046.1:0-22547 GCA_044345055.1 Bdellovibrionota bacterium | reverse complement strand
GTGTGATAGAAACCTGCTGCAACGCTCGTCCAGTTGGTAGCACTTCCTACCTGGGTCGGCGTTGACTTGTTGGCAGTGGTCCCATCTCCGAGCTGGCCGTTATTGTTCCTCCCCCAAGCCCAAAGAGTCCCATCGCTCTTGATCGCAACGGTGTGAGAGTGACCTGCCGCAACGCCCGTCCAGTTGGTAGCACTTCCTACCTGGGTCGGCGTTGACTTGTTGGCAGTGGTCCCATCTCCGAGCTGGCCGTTATTGTTCCACCCCCAAGCCCAAAGAGTCCCATCGCTCTTGATGGCAACGGTGTGATAGTCACCTGCCGCAACGCTCGACCAGTTGGTAGCACTTCCTACCTGGGTCGGCGTTGACTTGTTGGCAAAGGTCCCATCTCCGAGCTGGCCGTACCCGTTCAACCCCCAAGCCCAAAGAGTCCCATCGCTCTTGATGGCAACGGTGTGATAGAAACCTGCTGCAACGCTCGTCCAGTTGGTAGCACTTCCTACCTGGGTCGGCGTTGACTTGTTGGCAGTGGTCCCATCTCCGAGCTGGCCGGCCCAGTTCACCCCCCAAGCCCAAAGAGTCCCATCGCTCTTGATCGCGACGGTATGAGAGGAACCTGCCGCAACGCTCGTCCAGTTGGTCGCGCTTCCTACCTGGGTCGGTGTTGACTTGTCGGCAGTAGTCCCATCTCCGAGCTGGACGTCCCCGTTCCTCCCCCAAGCCCAAAGAGTCCCATCCTCCAACACCATCATCGAGTGATTTTCCCCCGCAGCCACCACCGCCGGCACGGCAGCTGCACCCCGGGCACCCCCCACCAGCACCCCGAGGATTATCGCCATCACCCGAATTGTTCGCCAAAACTGCTCTTTCACGTACCGCTCCCACAACCGCCATCAAGCCCCGTTCCACCACCCCTCCGGTGGCAGCAGAGAAACAATCCCCCAACTAAAACCTCTTGAACGTTACATCGGCACACTGGCCAGAAACTTAACAGTTTCTCGCAAACTTGTTCTGTCGAGGCAGGAGTTCGGGCGGGGTAGAAATCCCACCCCCATCATCGCAGCAGCACCCGATTGCTGGTCATAGCTCGCCCCGAGACGTTTTTAGCTCGGCACCACATCCCTTTTTGGGCACCTGAGACACGGGCAACGGCTGTTCCGCGCGAGCTGGTGATGATCATGCCTTTTGCTGAACGTTTGCTGCCGGTGCAGATGATCGTTAGTACAGCCTTTTTGAGGGGAGCTCGCACTTTGGTTTTACTCACGGTGTAGCCAGTCACCATAATCCGAGCGACTGAACCTGGCACCTCTATGCCTCTGAGCCAAAGAGTTCCTGGTGGATTGAAGTGTTAATCGTAGCGACTCTGTGATTACGATTGTTCCCGCGGTCCTCTCCCCCCCCCGCCAAAGAGTTTTTCCGGATTAACGCATTTTTTTCAGGATAGTTTGGATAACCTGCTTAGGTGTGTTTTTTAATGATTTGGATTTTTGGGGGTCGGTATGGCGAGTGGGAAAGGGCAAGGCTGCTCAGAAGGGCTGGCGCAAATTAACCCAGAGCTAGGTCTATATAACGATAAATCTTCCGTCCTACCGGGGGCTCCTACCGCTGAAGAGCGCCTTGAGCTTGCACAAGCTGCTCAATCGTCCCAATCGTCTCCATCCTCTGTTCCTGAATGGGCCATATCTGACTTTGCTAAAGGGGTGCTCAAGCTCGGAGGAGACGTGGTGAATCTCGGGGCTCATGTTGCGTTGGCTCCTCATATGTTGGTCCAGAATTCGGCGAACTTTGCGTTTGCCATGCTCACTAATCAACATGGTAACCGAGACAGGTTCCTCGCAGACCTTCAAGGTGGTTTAAAAAGTACGACCGACTTTGCGGGTGTTGTTGCATCTGCGGTTGGTTCCGCTGCATCGGCTGGCGTTGCTGAATTGACCGATTTTTTGAACAGTCCAGAAAAGCAGAAGGCGTTGCTCGATTCGATGGGGCAGGCGTTTAATTTTGCGTGGAAGGTTGCCAGCGATCCGAAGACCTATGCAAATATTTGGGATGCAGCCCGAAAGGCTGGGGTTGAGATATCTTCTGACCCGAAAAAAGCAGCTCTGCAGGTGGGGAAGTTCGTACTTGAGTCGATTGGATTTTTTGATGCGTGTGACTTTGTTCGTTATAGCGCGCTCGCGATTGCTGCGCACGGTAGTGGAAATGAAGCCAAAAGGAATGAATACTTGCAGAAGGCTGCGGTCCATGCGTGGGGAGCGGCAGATTTTGCAGGGACTGTGGCGGTGGTTGTAACTACAGGAGGGACTGGGCTCCTAGCAAAGGGCGCTTTTAAGGCCGCTGCTAAAGGGCTTGTGACAGAGGGTGCTGAAAAGATTGGGAAGGAAGTAGTTCAGGAACTCACCGAAAAAGTAACCAGAGAAGTATTCGACGAAGCAACTGACAAAGTAGTGCAGCAGACTTTCAGTCAAGCTCTTGAAGCTGGTGCTCGGGAGATTGCGGATTCTGGTGCAAAGACGTTAGCGAAGGCGGTAGCTCAAAATGGCTCCAAAGCGCTCACAGAAGAATCGATAAAGAGTGCGATGCGGGAGTCGGGCGAGAAAGTTACCGCCGATATTATGCAGAGTTTCGGGGTTGAGAAACTCGTAAAGGACAAAACCCTTGAGCTTTTGAAAACTCTCTCGAATGCATCCGAAGCGGATGTCATAAAGATTCTCGAAAACCAAAAAATCGCAAATCCAAAAGCGATGGCGAAAAAATTGCAGGTCGCCCTCAGGGATGGTACTGCAGACAAGATACTTCAAGAAGAGCTCGTCGATGGGATATCACGGGAATTGAATGAGTCGGTCGCCAAAGGAATGGAGAAAACATTCAAAGAGCGTTGGACGGCTATTCTCAAAGGAGAGGTGGACGATAAAACTTCTGAAATTCTCAATAAAGCAATTCGAGAGCGAGCCGAGAAAGAGGGTAAAGAAGTAGGTAAGTTGATCGATGAATCGGTCGAAGCGGGATGGAAGGGAGCTCGAGAGGGGGCTGAAAAAGCGGTGCGTGAGGCTGTTGAGAAAGGGGTGCGGGAGGCATTTGAAGAGTTTAGGAAGCAGCGTCGTGATGAGGACAGTAGACAAAGTTCGACACCTAACCGTCGTCAGGTTGGTCAAGGATTAGTTAGTACCGTAGTCGCCTCGAATAATGTAGGTGACCCCCAAGGCAGAGAATCAGCTGCCATTGAGATGGTAACAGCACTAAACGGCGGGGCTGGAGAGGTCCGTAGTAGTTTAGCAGCGGCTATATCAGAAGCCGGTGCAAACGGTGCGAAAACCAACACGGAGCTCGCAGCTGCAAACAAGACGGACAGCTCTAATGCGGCCAATAAAAACACCGCTGCTACGTCAGAAACAACCGTAGCTACAAACTCAAGCACTGCCCCAACCACCACCACCGCCGCCGCGACAACCCCAACCACCCCAACCACAACCGCCTAACCCACCAGCGGGGTGAGTACCACTACTCCCCCCGCACCAAGCCCCCAATCATCCCCTTCATAAGCAAAGCAATCGATTTCGCATCAGTCAGCTCACCGGACTCGATGAGCCGCTTTGCCTCATTAACTGACATTTCTCGCACCTCAATTACCTCATCGTCATCTCCAGCAGCTGAAGCTGGATATAAGCCGGTGGCGGCGAAGCACCATTGTACTTCGTTGCAAAATCCGGGTGCTGGAAGAAGTTTGCCGAGGGGGATTAGATTTTTGGCGGCGAATCCGGTTTCCTCGATCAGCTCGCGCGCAGCACACGCTGCGGGGTCTTCGCCCTGCTCGAGAGTGCCGGCGGGCAGCTCGAAGATCGTTTCGTTTAGAGCGGGTCGATATTGCGAAAGAAAAAGGATCGAGCCTGAGTCTGTAATCGGGATAATCACAACTGCACCCGGGTGTTCAAGAGTGAAGGTTGTTACCGGTTTGCCGTTCGGTAATAAAACATCCCGCAACACCCCAGAAAAATGTCTCCACGAAAAGAGTATGCGGCGCGATAACGGGGCAGTTGTCATACGGTGGTACTATGAGAAAAAATGAAAAGTCGAACAGCGCTGAGGTAAAAAGCCGAGACAACGCTTAAAACACAATCAGTCGATTAGCTTCTCGCGAAACGTGCTCAGCAAAACCCAGAGAGCTGCGCCTAAGACTGCGGCGCCAACAGCAACGTGAAAGCTGGTCAGAAACGGCTCTCGAACCGAAAGAATAGACCCAATCCCAAGAGCGATCTGAAGCCCCGTTAGGATGCCAAGAATTACTCCTGCTCGATGAGTTAGCGTCCCCCGAAACGGCCCACGAGCAAGTTTTAAAAGCAACCACCCTATCGCCAGCGCCACCACAAATCCGCCAAGTCGATGAATAAGATGGAGAGTTACCGCAAGGGAGGTGGTCGCAGGAAGATTTACCACTGCCCGTAAAGCATTTGCGCGATCAATAACCTCTGAGGAGATACTCGGTAGCCAGTTTCCCCCCATAGTCGGAAAGTCAAGAAGCGCCATTCCTGCACCGTTATGCCGCATGACCGCACCAGCGAGAAGCTGAAAATAAAGGAGCACGATGATCATTGCGGCGTGCTTACGACCATTTCGAAGTTGAGGCTGCGATACAGCAGGAGCGGCACTAAGCCGATATAAATTAGATTGAAGGAAGTAGAGGGAAATCGTGATAAGAAAGAAGCTCTGCGCGAGAAGGCCGTGGCAAATTGAAATAGCCGGCGGCAGCCGATACAACACCGTCAATCCGCCTAGCGTTCCCTGAAGGATAACGGTGAGCACCGCGATGATACTTAGTACCCGAGGAAGTCGCCGTTTGTCCCGCATGAAGGTTGCTAGTGCAACGATAACGGTCATCAGTCCAACCCCCGAGGCGAGCAGCCGATGGCCGTGTTCATAAAAAATCCCCCCAATCCAGAGCTGATAAGGGAATAGAAACATATTGTCCCCGTAGGTCGTCGGCCAATCGGGGACCGAAAGTCCAGCCTCGTGACTTTTCACGAGCCCACCGACGAAGATTAGGAAGAGACAGCTCAAGGAGAGAAGGCCCGTGAGCGCGCGAAGGAGCGAGTCAATAGCAGTGATGTGCGATTTGGAATCGGAGCCAGTTACGGCTGAAGTGGATACGGCGCGGGAAACAATAGTCGCAGTTGTCATGACGGCCCTTTTCTCATCGAGACATTAGCGGGTCCAATTATACCCAATACCCCCAGCATCGGCAAAAGGAGGAAAAAAGGGGCGTTTTGCGACAAAATAAGCGCGACAATCACAAACTCTCCAGCCTTCCCATTGGGACTGTGACACCCTTTTGCTACACTGCGGCTGAAGAACAAATCCCGATGCTCCCTTTTTTTTGCAGAGGCTGACTCATGGAGCTCTACAACACGGAAACAGGACGGAGAGAGCTGCTAAGATCTGTAGAGGACTCACGATCTAATCGGCCTATTACGATCTACGCTTGTGGCATAACTCCTTATGATCGCCCGCATCTTGGACATGCTGCCACTGCGATTCGGTGTGCCGTTCTCCGGGAATTCCTTAAGCTACTTGGGTATTCCGTTACTTTTGTACAAAATGTCACCGATATCGACGATAAAATCGTCAATCGAGCGAAGCAGCGCGGGGAAGATCCTGGCGTTATTGCGACACGATATACCGAGGAATATCAGCTTGAAATGTTGCTGTTGGGAGTTCCGGTGCCTGATCGTGAGCCGCGGGTAACAGAACATTTGGCGACAATTATTCGGTATATCGAGAAGCTCATTAATGGCGGACATGCCTATCAGGTAACTTCGGGAGATATCTATTTTTCGATTGCGAGTGCGCCCGCCTACGGGAAGCTCGCAGGCCACGATACGGCGCAGCTTCTCTCTGGAACTCGTGCGCCGGTGCGGAAAGAAAAAAAACACGCTCTTGATTTTGTGCTCTGGAAAAGCAACGCCGACCCGATTGGAACGTTCGATTCTCCGTGGGGAAGGGGACGGCCCGGGTGGCACACCGAGTGTTGCGCAATGAGTAATTCGATACTAGGGGACACGTTAGACATTCATTGTGGAGGGCTCGATCTTCTCTTTCCTCACCATGAAAATGAGCTTGTTCAGGCTGAGTGCCACAATCATGCTCCCTTTGTGAGATCCTGGTTTCATCTCGGTTTGATGCTCATCGATGGGGTGAAGATGTCAAAGTCCGAGGGGAATGTTGTCACGATTCAGGATGCGAGAGAGCGGTGGGGGATACCACTAATTGTGTATAACATTCTCTCGGTGCATTACCGTTCTCCAATTAATGTGCGGGAGAAGATCTTCGAGGACCGATTAAACAATCTCGTCGATCTCTTTTGGTTTGATCATCAGGTTGCAGCGCTCGCAAAGGTTCACCACACAACCGAGGAAAAACTGGGGCTCCTCGCTGATGGTGCTGCAAGCGATATATTAGAAGGTGAGGAGGTCCATGCTGATGAGCTTCGCTCCCGATGTATCGATGCGTTGAGTAATGATCTGAATACCCCGCTAGTGCTCGCTGCAATGCACGAAGCAGTTCAACGAGGGATCGTTCTTCTTAGCAATCCGCTCCGTCATCTTGCTGCTCTTGTCGCGTTAAGAAAGCAGCTTCGTATATTCGGTGAAACACTTCTTCTTTTTCCCCCGAGCTATTCGTTTGAGAGGGTGTACAGTGATGCTTCGCAAGTTGTGAAGAGGCGATACCAAGAGAGCGGAACTTCAAGCGAGATGCTCACCCTAGATGAGCTTCATGAGCTCCTCGAAAAAAGAGATTCTTTGCGCGCCGTTCGGCGATTTCCAGAGGCAGACGCTCTCCGCCATCGTCTTGCACAAGCAGGCATCACATGCCTCGATGGATCGCCCCGCCGATGGAGATTCAGCACGGTTGTAGGAAAAGAGGAAAGCTGAGAATAGCTGTGAGCAACTCGCTCAACGGAATAGTTGCCGAGCCGATAACTATTCAGCCTAACTCTTTTAAGAGAGTAATTCGAGAGAGATTAAAAGCATGAGACGCGGTGGTGATTCGGGTGGATCGACTCGCTAAACGCTCGTCGACAGTTTTTTGCTGAATAGTTAGTTGTCTCCCCCCGTCGGGCTTTCGCCCGCCACCCCTAAGGGGTTGTGGGAGGTTGTTGGAAATTAAAGGGGTGAATAGTTGCCGAGCCGATTATATGATACCCTTCACGAATGAGTAACCGCCCCTCCCTCGTCTCGCGCCTCCTCTTCCTCTGGACAAGTCCATTCGTTCATCGGAATACGAAAACGGCTCTTACAGCTGAAACACTTCTAGATCTTCCCCCCGATTTTGATGCGGTCGAGCAGTTAGATAGGTTGAAAAAAGCGTTGGTTAAACAAGCTCCACAGCGAGCCTATAGTTTGCTCTTTGCTCTACTCAATAGTGTTCATCGTGAACTGCTAAAAGTATTTTTTCTCTCCCTTTGCCTCCTAGTAATAGGACTTGTGAGCCCTCTTATTTTGCGGCAGTTACTTCTTTCACTCGAAGGGCGGGTGACGACCTTTCCATCGTTTGTTTTTGTCATCGCCTCTTTTACTAGTCTTTCTCCCTTAACCATTTATTCGCTAGGGTGTTCAATCGCACTTTTCCTCAGTGCATCTCTCTCGACTATCTCCGTTCATCATCTATTTTTTAATCAGGTCGGCACGGCGGCCAAGATGCAGACCTCGCTTCGGGCTATTATCTTCGAAAAAGCGATGCGATTGGCGAGGTCGGAACGTCGTGATTCTCCATCGGGACATATCATGAGTCTCATGATAAACGATGCGAACAAGATTTGGTCGTGGGGATGTCTTCTTCATGCAACCTGGTATCAACCGCTCCAGCTTTCTCTTGCGCTATTTCTTCTCTATAGATTCGTCGGAGTTTCTGGACTAGTTGGTGCTTTCACTCTCGCCCTTTTGGTAGGTGTTTCGGCTCTTCTCGTAAGACAGCAGAATAATATTCGCAGAGAGGTTTTGCGTCTTGTTGATAAACGGGTCGGCTTTACTGCGGAGGTTCTGAGCCATATCAAAATGGTGAAATTTCAGGCGTGGGAAGAGCCACTTCAGGAGCGTATTTCCACCCTCCGTCAAAGGGAGGTCGAGGGACTCAGGAGAATTAATCGGCTGGCGAGTGTAGCGGGGCTCGTGTCAAACATGGGGCCACCGCTTGCGCTCGTTGGCACATTCAGTGTGTTTGCAGCACGTGGTGGTGAATTAACCCCATCGACCGTATTCCCCGCAATGGGGTTAATACTTCTATTGCGAATGACACTGAACACTCTGCCTGACACGATAGCAAATACCATTGAGGCGATTATTTCACTTGGACGGATCGAGCGTTTCCTCGGACGACGTGAGCATGGTGGGCCGCGAGTCGTTGAGGGTATTGATGTGGCGATTCGGATTGCTCAGGCCCGATTCGAGTGGCAGCAGGGAGAGGTCGCGCTAACTATTCCAGAATTAACGGTCAGAAAAGGCGAATTAATTGCTGTTGTTGGGAGCGTGGGTGGCGGAAAAACAGCTCTCCTTCTTGGCTTACTCAATGAGCTTCCTCCGAGCACCGGGTCTGTAGAGTTATACGCCGCTCCAGGATACGTTTCACAACAACCGTGGATAGTCAGTGATTCGATTAGAAATAATATCCTCGCAGGTCGCCCGTTCGATGAATTGCTTTATCATCGAGCATTGAAAGCAAGTTGCCTCGATCTAGATCTTTTCGCATTTCCGCAGGGGGATGCAACGGAGATCGGCGAAAGAGGGGTAAATCTCTCAGGAGGCCAGCGGCAGCGGATAGCTCTTGCTCGGGCATTTTATGCGCAAGCAGAGATGTATCTATTCGACGATCCATTGAGCGCGCTTGATCCTGCGGTTGCAAATGCAGTCTTTGATCGCTTGATCAAAGAGGAGCTTTGCGGGACAACACGAGTTCTTGTCACTCATCGGCTTGAATATGCTCTGAGATCTGATCGTGTTTTAATAGTTGAGAACGGTTCTATAATTGAGGATGGAGCACCGAGCGAGTTAATAGAGCAGGGAGGCCGCTTTTCAGAGCTCGTTGGTGTGCATCAGGAGATGGCGACAGGAGGAGCGGTTGCTCCTGAAAAAAATGAAGATCAGCCGTTGGATGAGTCAGGTGTCTCTCCGGAAAACGGTAAACAGCTATCGTCTGAAAATACATCAACCCAATCGGTGATCGCTGGAGAGGAGAGAGAGGTTGGAGCAATCGCTCCCCGTGTGGTTTTTGAGTATCTACAAATTTTTGCCCCGGGCGGTCTATTAGTTCTTCTCATATTAATGCTCGTTGGTCGACACGCAGTTTCGCTTACAACCGATCTGTGGCTTGCCTCGTATTCCCGAGGATCGATCTCCTCTGCATATCTTTTTATAAGTGGTTATTGCGGCCTTGCACTGCTTCTCGCGATTTTCCATTTTATGCGATGGTATCTCTTTCTCTCTGCTGGATTGCGAGCAGGTGTTTCGGCGCATTCTGCTCTTTTACATGGCATACTTGCGGCCCCGCTCCGTTTCTTCGAAGAAAATCCTGTAGGGCGTATTCTCAATCGATTTAGTCGTGATCTTGAGACGATTGAGGTGTATCTGCCGCGAACCCTTCTCGATTGCACTCATTGTGCCCTCGAGGTAGTAGTAGTATGCGGATTTCTTCTATTTATCGATCCGCGCACAGTCATTGTCTTGGTGCCACTCTTTTTATCCTACTTCTGGATCCAGAAGAAAATACGTCCAACAGGTCGTGAAGCTCAGCGGCTTGAATCAATCGCGCGCTCGCCGATTTTTGTTCACTACGCAGAGTCGTTAAATGGTGTTGATACGATTCGATCGAGTGGACTAGTGCGAGCATTTACCCGTCGACTTGATTCGATGCTTAATCATCATGCGCGTACATGGTACACCCTTACCTCGTCTGCTCGGTGGGTCGGATTGCGTCTTGAATTTCTTGCAGCCGTTGTTGTTCTCGCTGGCGGTGTCGCAGTATCTTTGACTCCCGCATCAGCAATACCAACAGCACTTGTGGGGCTATTATTGACCTACGCGATTAATGTGAGCGGTTCGATGAACTGGTTCGTCCGCTCTCTTGTTCAGGCTGAGAGCCATCTCACTTCGTACGAGCGTATCACCTATTACGCATCAACTCCGCCCGAGTCGAGATCCGCAGTCATTCCACCTCCTGATTGGCCACTCCACGGAGAGATAAAGCTGCACGATCTTTCGGTGCGATATCGACCGGAGCTTTCGCCCGCGCTGAATCGGGTAACTTGCACCATCCCCGCAGGAAAGCGGGTCGGTGTCATTGGTCGAACCGGCTCAGGAAAGAGCACTCTAATTCTTGCGCTCGCCCGACTGGTCGATATCAGCAACGGGCATGTTGAGATAGATGGAGTAAACACCTCGACGCTCTCCCTCGCCGCACTCCGCTCCGCGCTCACAATCGTTCCGCAGGAACCTGTTCTCTTTTCCGGTTCACTTCGGATGGCTCTCGATCCCCTTGGCCTGGCGAGTGATGATGAAATCAGGGCTGTACTTTTTCGTGTTGAGTTAGAGAGCTTTGTGCGATCGCTACCAAAAGGGCTTGATTTTGAGCTTCAGGAGGGGGGATCCAATCTGAGCTCTGGCCAGCGCCAATTACTGTGTCTGGCACGCGCACTCCTTCGCGGAAGCCGCATCATCGTACTCGATGAGGCAACCGCGCAAATTGATGTCGAGACCGACGCATGTATCCAACGGACTATTCGGCGGGAATTCGCGCAATCTACCGTTGTTGTCATCGCACATCGCCTCGGAACCGTGATCGATTCTGATTTCATCATGGTGCTTGAGCGGGGAGAATTGCAGGAGTTTGGTTCACCTAGTGAACTTATGGAAATAGAGGGTTCGCGACTGGGTGAATTTATGCGGGAGATGATTCGGTAGGAGTTGCGTTAAGTGCGGCCCAAAAAAAATGCTAGCAGTTTGGTGTGAGTTGAACTTTTTTCGGTCAATTCATCAGATCGGCTCACCGACAAAAGTGCCATTTCGCTCAAATATCCTCAAAGCTGCTCGCACTGGATCGTGCTGAAATACGACGATTGCCTCGTGTCGGGCTGCATAAGTGAGAAAATCCCGTTTTTCGCGAAGGACTTCGCGAGCATTCATATCGTATCCCATGGTGTAGGCGGGATGAAGATGAGCTGATGTTGGGATGAGGTCAGAGGGAAAAAGTACAACATCGGAACCGGAGCGAATCTCAACCCACTGCATTCCGTCGGTGTGACCATTTACCCGATGAACCGTTATCCCGGATGATATCTCCTGAAATCCGCTGTGCCGTACCGTCTCAGTTAAAGAAAGTGCCGAGACATTTTCGCGCAGATAGCTTGCACGCTCCTTTATCGATGGAGAAGAGGCCGTTTCGATATTCGCTTCCTGAATGTGAATTCGCGCTTTTGGCCAGGTTAGCGCAATAGTTTTATCATCTGGATTGATCCATCGACTAATTCCGCCGCAGTGATCAAAATGAAGATGGGTGAGGATGATATCGGTTGGATCTACGCTCTGTTCCCATTTCGGACTATTGTTTATCTCATAAATCGCTCGCTCTTTGTCGGACATCTTATCTCCCAGTCCGGCATCGATGAGAAACACCCGATCTGTCGTCTCGACAACAAGGCTACGAGCCACCATCGGAATCCGATTTGAGTCATCAGGTGGGATAAGCTTTCCCCAGAGTGCCCGAGGCACCGAGCCGAACATCGCTCCGCCATCGAGGCGAAATCTTCCAAAGACGATCTCTTTCACCCGAAACGGACCAAAAGAAAGATCTAGCGTTTCCATGAAGGGCTCCTTTTTTCGAGGAATGCAGAGATACCCTCAAGCGCTTCTTCGGAGCTCGCAAGAATACCGATACGATCGGCGAGAATTTCAAGTGAATTAAAAAGCTCTTGATCGCGCGCGGTCCAAAGGGTTTTCTTTGCAACAGAGACAGCTTGAGGAGAGAAGCCCGCGATTCGGGTCACAATTTCTTCGGCAACTGAATCTATCGCTTCGCTCGGCGCTACTCGAGAAACAAGACCGAGTGCCAGTGCTCGTTCCGCGCCGATACGCTGACCGGTGAGGACAAGATCAGCGAGCGCTTTGTGTCCTATGCACCGAGACAAAGGTGCTAGGATCATCAGAGGTGCTATCCCTAGCTGGATTTCAGGGAGTCCAAAGAGCGAATCTTCGGAAGCAACAACGATATCTGAAGCAGCAACTAATCCACATCCTCCCGCGAGTGCATAGCCCCTAACTTTAGCGATAATTGGTTTCGCACACGAGGTAAATGCCCCGATTAGAGCACCGATTGCTCCAAAAAAGTCGCGCCGTTCAGCGGTCGATGAGAGTGCGGCAAGTTCCTGAAGATCTGCACCCGCGCAAAATGCTGCTTCCCCAGCACCAGAGAGGAGAATCACCCGAATTGCAGGATCTGTAGCTGCTCTATTAATTTCATCATGCAACAAACGAACAAGAGATCGATTGAGAGCGTTTTTCTCGTTTGGTCGATTGATGGTGAGGTGTAGCACCCCCGCCGCTTCTCGGCTCAGTAATGTATCTTCCATCGCTCGTTGCTTCCTCTATTAATTCCTCGCCTCATCAGCTTTTAAGCTCGGAATCCCAAAAAGCCGCTCTGCATTTCGGGATGTCACTGCCGCCAGCTCTTCGAGCGATACGCGATGAGTTGCTGCGAGACACTCGGCTGTATATCTGGTAAATGCAGGCTCGCATCTTTTTCCTCGGTGAGGCTCAGGCGCCATATATGGCCCATCGGTCTCAACCATAATTTGCGAGAGCGGAATACTCGCCGCTATCGATCGAGTAAGCTCAGCTTTTTTGAAGGTTAGCACTCCGGTAAACGATACGAGAAAATTCAAATCTCGCAGTCGCATCGCAAATGAAGCATCCTCCGCAAAACAGTGAAAGACTCCTCCAACCTCATCGGCACCATACTCTCGCAGGAGTTCGATGCACCGCTCCCCAGCCTCTCGAGAGTGTATGATGAGCGGTTTTCGGACTCGCCGAGCAAGCTGAATCTGATCGATAAACCATCTCTCCTGAATCGGCAACGGATCTTTATTCCAGTGAAGATCTATTCCGGCCTCACCAATCGCAACTACGCGAGGGTGGCGGGCGCGCTCCTCAAGAGCACTTAACAGCTCGTCGGTGTGAGGAAGAGATGCATCTAGTGGATGTACCCCAACCGAACACCACACCGATTCAGGATAGCGCTCGGCAATCGCGATTGCTCTCTCTGCTGATTCAATCCCATATCCTGAGCCGATGGTGATCATGCGAGTTACCCCGAGCTCTCTCGCTCTACCGATGACCGCGTCACAGTCATCAGTAAAAACTGGAGCATCAAGATGAACATGGGTATCGACAAGATGAATCTCTTCAGAGCTGTTCATACGATCTTCCCTCGACATACCTACTACCATTCCATCAACTATCGAGCAGTGAGAATCTCTCTTACCGTACCCGCGCTCCGAGAGGAAGCGAAGCATCTGGTTCAATCATCGCGAGCACAGAATCATCGTCAGATGAACCCGCAAGAAGCATTCCTCGACTCTCAAGACCCATCAGCGTCGCTGGTTTTAGGTTGGCAACAACCACCACACGCCGACCGATAAGAGCTTCGGGCTCATAAAACAATGCAATTCCAGCCAAAATCTGCCGAGTTCCGAATGTCTCTCCCAACGAAACCGCAAGCTTAATCAATTTTTTTGACTTCGGGATCCGCTCTGCCGCTTCTATCTGCCCGACCCGCAGCTCTATCTTCATAAAGTCATCGATTGAGGCAAAGTGCTGTTCGGTAGCATCTGTTGGTTGATTTGTTTCAGTCATGATCGTACTCCTTAGCTTGTTAATTAATGAACCGTATCGATTAAGAAAAAAAGGTAACTGTCTACAACGTATACGTTGATAGAAGCAGCTCTCTGTTTGAAGCCCATCGCGGGGGGGATGCATCAGAGGTTAATCCATCGAGCACTGCCGAGAGGACCGCTGCCGATGCAAGATTTCGCTCGAGTATGAGCCGCTCTGCAGTTAGGGCATTAGTAAGAGCTTGTGCCAGACGGCGCTGTGAACCGTTCTGATCCTGATTATTTTCAACAGGAAATGCGGCGCTCTGTATCAATCGATACCGAAGATATCGTTGAAGGATCATTAAAATTAGCGAAATATCGGCCTTTTTTTGCGCTAACTCGCGACCTCGGAGCACCGCCTCAGCAGAACCGCCTTCGATTGAGCTATCGACGGCCTTGCGCACTGTTTCAAACAGCTCGCTGTTCTCTCGCAACATATTTTGAATCGTTGACGATCCATCAGCCATCGCATGAAGCAAAGTATCATTAGATGAGCTCTCTTGGCCGTCGAAAACTCCCCCTTTTTCCGATCGTGGCGCAAAATAAAAAGGCTGACATCGAGAGAGTATAGTCTGGGGTAGTTTTAGATGTGCCGCGCTCACTAGAATAAAGTGATTCTCCGGTCTCGGCTCTTCGAGCGATTTTAGGAGAGCATTCGCTGATTGAAGAGACATAGCCTCTGCATTATCGAAAATGATAACGCGAGAACCGCCACTAAAAGGTTTAAGAGATAGTGATGAGAGAAAAGATCGAAACGAAGCGGTAGTCCAGCTTTCAGAATCCGCGAGATCTAGGTAGTGAAGATCGGGGTGATTACCCGCAGCAATCACAGAGCAGCCGTGACAATTACCGCAGCCGAGAATTTCTTCATCTCCCCTTTCATCGACTGAGAGAGTGCAAAGGAGCGCTGTCCCAAGCTGACGAGCCGCCGCACCTTTTCCGATCCCTCGCTCACCATGAAAAATCATTGCAGAGGGAATACGTCGTTGTCGCACCAGCCGCCGAAGAGCGGAGAGAGATTGCGGCGGAGTGCGCTGGTCGGTTGATAAATTGACCATTGAGTCACGTTCGGAGGGATTGAGTCGGGTAAAAAAGTTCTGATGGTGACCCAGACTATGGATCTAACCCTTAATTATAACGCTGCTTTAGTCACAGCGCAAAAGAGATGAGATCGCTTGGCTAGCCCGTTTTAGAAGTATTTCGGGCTCTTGGCGTGCATCAAGAATAAGAAACGGCTCAGGAAGCTCTTTCGCGAGCGCTAAAAATCCATCCCGAACGCGCTCGTGAAACGCCAATTCCTCCGCCTCAAAGCTATCACGCTCGGCACCCTCTGCTGAATTTCGGTGTTGAGCGCGACGCAGCGCATCCTCTACCGGTAGATCAAGCAGAATCACGAGATCGGGTCGTAGATCGTTTGTTGCCAAACGATTCATTTCAAGAAGGCGCGGGCAATCAAGACCCCGACCGTATCCCTGAAACGCAATCGTCGAATAGAAAAAGCGATCACATATAACTGTTATACCGTCCCGTAGAGCGGGCTCTATCACCGTTGCAACATGGTGAGCTCGGTCAGCAAGAAAAAGGAATAATTCGCTTAATGGTACAATCGGCTCGGGACTCGATAGTAAGAGTGAGCGGAGAGTTACCCCAAGAGGTGTACCACCCGGCTCTCGAGAACGAAGATGGGGAACTCCTCGCGCAGCAAGTGATTCGATAAGACCAGTTATAAGGGTCGATTTACCCCCACCATTGATTCCTTCAATCACAATGAAGGGCGCATTGGTCGGGCGAGTGGAAGAGACTGAAAGAGACGGGTCGATTATCATGACCCTCTTTGTACAACGCTTTTTCTTTTTAGAGAATAGGTCGGGTAAAATTGGGAGATGTCGGTGGATGAGACCGACATTTTTCGACAATTCCCCGTTTCGGACTAGAAACGGTGTGACACGATAATGGTGTTAGGATTCAGAGCTTGAATTCTCTTTATCCTCCGAGAGATAAAGGTTAATGCCGTAGCGGAGCTGTTTTGTTGTGTAGGGTTTGGTGATGTAGTAATCGACTCCGTGCTTGTAGCCATCGAGCACATCATCCTCTGAATCGCGAGCGGTAACGATAAAAAAAGGTACATTTTGGTACTGCTCTACTTGTCGCAGTTTCTCCAAAAGATCGAGCCCGCTCATCTGGGGCATAATCAGATCGATAAGTCCAAGGTCTATAGGTCGACCGTTAAGCTTTTCGATAACCTCGCAGGGGTCACTAAAAGCGATGTAGTCGTAGCCCAGCGTTGCCAACATCGCACATAGGGCGGTTCGGCTCGTATTATCATCTTCAACAACAAGAATTAATTTTTTTTCACTCATTTAGGGCGATACCTTTAACGATAAGAAAAGGGTTCCTCTCTAAGATGTTTTGAGATCAAGAAGAGGATCACTCAATAGTGTGGGGATCGCTAGTCACAGCACCGGTGAACAAAATCACCCGCTTTCCACCATGAAGAAAGGTGAGTTTCTCGGCGGCGGGGGCCCCGATCGCTGCGGGAGCAGTCGTCCCTGCGGGTGCAAGAATTGCGAACTGAGAGCCAACCGCTCGTTCTTGTAACAGCCCACCGAAACGACTCAGGAGTGTTTTAACCGAAGAACGATTTTCTAATCTGTCGCCAAACGGTGGATTAGTTATAACAAAAGCTCCAGGAGCTGGTTGAAGATCGCGAGCATCTCGGACCGAGAATGAGACACTATCTCTTACCCCCGCTCTTTCCGCATTTCTTTGAGCATACCCCACAACGGTTGGATCGATATCTGATCCTGAAATTAGTGTTGTAACCTGTTCCTCGCTATTCATCCCCGACTCAGCTTCAGCTACAACACTCGTCCAGGCTCCCCTATTAAGCCCTGGCCACCGATGAAAGCCGAATGAGCGACCCGCTCCCGGGGGCATCTTTTGCGCGATTAAAGCTGCCTCTATTGGAATGGTCCCAGCACCACAAAACGGATCTATCAACGGCACCGTGGGGTTCCACTCGACGGCCCTGAGAATTGCGGCCGCCAGCGTTTCTCGAAGTGGTGCCGCACCTACTTCATCCTTATAGCCTCGCTGATAAAGAGGATCGCCCGAGGTATCAATACTCACGGTGCACCAGTTGCGAACGATTCGTATGGAGATCAGAACCGGAGCCGTCCCATTCTCCTCACCCCGCTTGGTAACCGTTACGAATCCTTGCGCTGCGATCCCATCACGTGCAGCATCCACAATTGCTCCCGTGTGATAGAGGGTAGAGGCGTGTGATGTCGCAGAGACATGAATGGGAATTGTCCAATCAACAAAAGCAGAAAGCTCGATTCTCGAAAAAGCAGCCGTTACATCCGGGAACCGATGGGTTGGGCCATTAAAGAGCCGAAGATAAATCCGAGAGGCCGTTCGGAGAAGATAGTTGCATCGATATAGGTCTCGGATCGTTCCCGAAACAACTACACCTCCCTCATCGAGTCTAGCTTTTGGATAACCAAGCTCGCGTACCTCAGCGAGAGTGATTGCTTCGAGACCTGGGGTACTGACGATAAAAAAGGTTAGCCTCATACGTGATCCACAACAGCTAAAAATTGCATCTTACTTAATTCCGCAATCGTTGCTGGATCATCTCTGCAAGCCCCAAGACCGAGTCAATATACGGTTCGCTTCGGTTATATTGCCAAATGACGGAGCGTTTTTTATTTTCTGATGCATCTTCACTCCATCCATTTGCTGATAAGAAATTACCAACTGAGACTATGCTATCTGCGGGCGAGAAAAGCGATATCTTTCGATTCCCATCGCCATCAACGGCATATTTTAAATAACTCTCAGGCATAAATTGAGGCATTCCAAAAGCACCTGCCTCAGATCCTCGCAGCTCAAATGGATCGATCCGATCTCGCATTACCATCTGGAAGAACGCAACAACGTGTGGATAGAAGGTGGTTTCTAAATACTGCGCCCTCTTTGCAACCGCCTCTCGGGTAACTGTTGGATCCACAGATGCAAGTCGGCGATAGTTCCAATCGATGTTAATTGGCTCTGAAACAGAGGCAACCCGAGCCAACCGATTTATAGTTAGCTCTCTCCCCAGATAAGACCCAAGTCTCGTCTCAATCTCGAGAATAGCAGCGATAACGGGAGCATCTACGCCGTATCTCTGGCGCGCTTTAGCGAAGTATCGTTCGTGTTGGCGCACAAATTCAGCGGCTCGCTTTGAGCGCTTATAGGAAACAACACCCTTATACATGTCATGAGTTTCCTGAGGTGCTAACCGAAACGGAACTGCTTCACGGGCAGGAAAACGTGGATCGCCGAACACCTGAGTAAGAAGTGCAGGTGGTATTCCATCGGTAGCGAGCTTATCAGCAAGAAAATCCCATCCACGATATTGCTCCTGTTTCTTTAGAGGTAATCGTGATGACATCGGCATAACGGGAGTGCAGCCACCGAGTGAGAGGATGAGTATCACAAGGAGAGTGCTCAATCTCTGAAGAATGTGTCGAAATTTTTCTGGCATCATGGAGATGTTTCCGTTTTGCAAAAGGGTCTAGATCGGCGGTGGGTGAAGAGGATTATACCGGTTACGACGTCAGCTTTGCCACCAATTCACTGAGTACGATATCGGGACCGAGAGAGCGATTCTTCATCTTGCTATCCGCCGCTATGATGGCCCGATATGCCGCTCGTAGGAAAGAGGGATTGAGCCGAATTGCGATATCTCTCTGCTTTCGAAAGAGCCATGGCTGCATACCGAGTAATTTCTGAATCGCTCCTTCATCAACCCGTCGCGAGGTCAGGGAATGAATCGCTAAAAAATTACTAAAAGTTTTATTGATCAGGCTCAAAAGGGGAAATGGGCTTACACCAGAGATAAGAAGAGTCACAAGGAGAGCCTCTGCGGATGCTCGATTACGAGAGGTTAGTGCATCAATGAGCGCGAACTCCTTTGAAGTTGAAGGCACCTGAATGATCGAGCCACAGATACTCGCTGTTAGCGGTTGGCTTGGGTCGAGAGTTAGTGAGCAGATCTCGATAAGCTGAGAAATGCGGTCGAGTGATCCTTCACCCCCTTGCGCGAGCATCGCCACCGCTTCATCCTCAATTTTCCCTATATCGCGAGCTTTACACTCAAGCCTAATCCACCGATACAGTGCGACATCCTTTAGTTCCTCGAACGCAACAACGACACCGACATCTTTTGCAATAGCAGTAAGAGGATGTGAAGCTGAAAGAGGTTCTCCCTCAAAGATAATAGGGGTTAGTTGCTCATTTTTTGTCAGTATCTGACGCAATCCTTTTCCTATAGCAGTCGGTAATTCATGCGCACATTTGACGATGATGAGAGAGTGATTTGCTCCAAAAAGAGAAGATGAAAAGAGCTCAGTTTTTATAGATTCTAGAGAGGTTTCACGTGCTCTAATGACACATCGAGCATCTCGTGAGCTAAATCGCTCCTCGCATTGGCGGACTGCCTGAGAGCGCCGCAGGGTGTCGGGGGAGGTGATGATGGTTACTCGAGGTGGTTTAGGAGAGCCGAGGATTGAAGAGAGGGTAGATTCAGCGGTTTTTTCAGGGGGAGTGGACATGGGAGTTGTGTCAATTTGCGGGGTGGTGTCTTCCTTTAGCATTAAAGCATAAATTGTGTGATTAAATCGAATATTGGCGGGGGAAAGAGTGTAAGGGATCGTTCCTTTTTTGATTGAAATAAAAAACTTTCGGTTGTAGTTTTTTGTGGTATGATTGCGCCGCAAGGGTGCTATAAAAAGCTTGTTACATCAGCACTCTTACCCTGATGGAAAAATGCAGTGGTGATTAAGAGGTGGTTGTAAAGACGGTCAAAAGTGCGCGCCCTGTCTGCCGTTTTAGATAGGGATTCCATTTGTTAGGTTGCCGAATTCGGTGAGGTGAAGGATATGTTGGAGAGCAGCGATTTCAGTTTTGAGCAACAACGATCTGACGCTTCCGATCTCAGTTTTGAGAGCATCGGTGCCCATGGGTATTCTTGTGCTGTGCCTGAGTTGGAGGAGGTTCCTTTCATGCAAAAATCTCTGCCGAATTTCAACGAGGTTTATGATGTGATCCAGAAAAAGGGTCAGTGCATGATTAGTGGTTTTAAGAGGTTAGAGGATGTTTTCGATGCTCTGAAGCGGTATGGTGACGTTAGGGCGTATCATGCCTCAAATCAGGATCCGACCATACTCGCGGGCGGGAAAATTCTTGGAGCTATCTGGAATGATTCAGGTGAGCCCGGGCAGGACATTCATATCGCAGTAATAAAGGCAACGGAATCTGGTACCTGGGAGAGTGATGATTTCGTACTTCATCCGGGTCAGGTGGTTCTGTGGGATCCAAGCGAGGTTCGGTATCTGCCTCTATCTCCGAATTCTGAGGGGGATCGAAGCTCCTCTTGGTATTGTTCCTTTACAGTAGTTGTGGATCCAGAAACAATTGATGCGGCCAAGCAGCATCTAGCAGAGTTTCAAGGCCCGTTCGGTTTAAGGACTCGATCGAAGGGCCGATACGGTTCGCGTTGAAGCTTCGTTCGACAATTTAGCCTGAAAAGCGACAATAGAACGCATTCTAAGTTCTTCACCCGAAGGCAGGTTGAAGTTCTTTGAAATCTCGCTATGCGTAGACTTGCTAATGATGGCTCAGCGCACCAATCGCTGAGCCATCTCTTTCGACGGCAAGGCACCGCGGTTTTTAATCTTTAATCTATTCCTAAGCCTGCCCCTTCTCTTGCCAGTAACGGGTGATATGGTTGTTAGCTTCTCGCTCCGTAACTCTCTGAAAAACTTGCACACCACCCGTTTGGAAAAAGACTCCTTCTGATTGATTAACAATCATCGGCTCAAAAATATCACTTTTTTCACCCGGTGTGATAAGTGCTGAGCTATCAGTCCGACGCAACCATACATATCGCTCCCCAGTTTCGCTGACTCCAGGGTTTGGAAGATGCACCGCATCGTATTCTCGTTTTCGGGGCCCAGAGCACCATGTAACAAGCACATCTGATTTATGAAATTTCTCACCACTATACCAAGCTGAGAGTATCTGAGGACTATGTCCTGCACCCCATCTCGCATTTACCTCGTGGTCATAGCCGCGATTCATACACTGTCCTGAGCCATCAAAGTATTGCAGAGATGGGTGTCCAAGAAAGCGAGAATGAGAGAAGATTCCCAGCTCCTCACGAAGCTCCTCTTTTTTTAACCACGCTTTTCTATATTCATCTCTCCACGATTCGACCTCAGTAAATGACCTATTTGAAAACTCTGGCCGGTCATACGCATTATGGTTGCCCATCTGATCGGCGAGAAACTGTGCTCCGTAATTCCAAAGTCTCTCAGTTGCGGGAGAGAACGTAGTTAAGAACTCAACACCGAGTGCAGCAGATGAAACCAACCGCCGCTCAATTAGCTGCTCTTGTTGATCTCCGTTGAGCTTTTTCTCAGATTCTGTCAGCAGGGTATCATGTGCATTCGAGAAATATTGATC
Organism: Bdellovibrionota bacterium; assembly: GCA_044345055.1. Classification (GTDB taxonomy): domain Bacteria; phylum Bdellovibrionota_C; class UBA2361; order UBA2361; family OMIW01; genus OMIW01. The sequence continues at coordinate 1,129 of JBIJBT010000046.1, read as the reverse complement.
CCGAAATCTAGACCGTTTTAAACGCTCATTCATATCATCATAGAGCGTGTACCCGTCATGAGGGCTCACCGGAACAACTCGATTTGAATCAGCGAGAAGGCCACTCCTTGCGTAACTAACGCCGTGACCATTCAACACATTAGCGACTTCCCGAATCATACCGATGGCAAAATCTGCCATGGCGTTTCGTGTTATCTCCCTCGCACCAAAATCTTGGGTTCGTATTTTTGAATCGGGGTGGACCGTTTCTGTTGGTGCGTAGGGTTCAATTCTGATCCAATCACTGCTTCCTGGGCCATCTTTTCCGCAATCACTCGACTCGCAAATAACCCTCGATCCATAAGTATTTGCTAAGCGACTAAGGAGTGAAAAAGCTTTCGCATCAGGTGAAAAATCTCCCCATTCATTACGCCCCATCAAAATCCCTTGATCGATCCGGACGTCTGCACCCAGTCGAAAAAGACTCTCTATAGAACGAAGAAAATAAGCTCCACCTTCACCCACCTGCGATTCGAGGGAATTAAGTTCGTAATTTCTTCCGGGTGTTGGTACGAAACGAAATGCATTCCCGCACCCCGAGTAATTTCGCAGGCGACCATCGTTATACGATGCATAATAGCCGTCACGATCGAGGATCCGGAAGTTCATATCCGGTCCTTTGAAGTCTCTTCCATCAGAGGGTTGTCCATCTGCCGCTTCAAAGGAGTGGGGGACTACATCCACAGCTACCCGAAAGCCAGCTCGGTGAAGAGAATCGATCGTCTCTACAACCTCAGCCCATGGATTATCTTTGTTATGAACCCGAGATGGATCAATCGAGAAATGACTGATCGGCATATAACCCCAGACGTTGCGCGCATCTGGATTAAACTTACCATCGGAATAAAAAGTTGGAACCTCGGTGCCAAAAGAATTTATCGGGAAAAACTCAATTTGATTAAAACCTTTTAACATTTCACGTTGAACAAAGGGGCTCTGCAGCGCCTTTAGTGTTCCCTGTGTTCCCTCAAATCCTGCTCCGAGTTGCTCATCAGTTAGGTCGGAGGTCCTAAGCATATGAAACTTGACTGTCCGAATATCTCCATAATCGGGCGCTGCCGCGATATCCTGCCCTCCACGTGCGCGAATT
>JBIJBT010000037.1:0-25305 GCA_044345055.1 Bdellovibrionota bacterium | reverse complement strand
CTTGCCGAACGGTGCACTGAATCGGCTTAAAATGAGACTGATTTGGCATCTCATCCAATCTCGGCACTGTCGTCCATTCGAATTGGGAAAGCTGGTAGGCGTATGGATCGGCAATTAGTGCGCCCGTCTGTGGATTCCTGTAAGCAAATCGGGTGCCTTCTCCGATCGTTTTACCGCCATCATCAATTCCAACGAACTGTCGTCCATCTTCAAGACGTGTCATCGGGACGACTGATGGATTTTTGTCGTCGGGAGATTTATAGATTAAAACTTCGAGCGGCGTAGTTTGATGGGGTGCGGTGTGAACCAAAAAATATACGGCAGATGAAACCGACGGTTCAAAAAGTGGTCCCTGTTTTCTAACATCGTCCTGATAAAGCTGTTCAACGACTGAAGTGAATGAGTGGCTCATTTTCAGAGACGACTCGCTCGGAACCTCGCGCCAATTTTTTTCATCAGGAACGCATCCTGCCGGTTCAAGACGAACAGCTGGTGAGCTGTTGAAGCTCGGAGGTTGCCCTTTATTGATCTCTGGGGTTGATGGCACATCTAAAGATGGCCTAGGAGCTCGGATGGTCTGAGCGCTCGGTATAGGGGTATGAGTCGGTGTAGGATTAGCTGTTGCCCCGGAATTGGTCGAAATTACCTCCATGTTTCACCTCCTGTGTGAAGGGAACCGGATGCGAAGCGGGTGGCTGAAAAAAGATCAGCCTGAAGAGAAGAGCTGTAGCTGTGAAGAGAAGCGTGTCCGTAACAGCGATAAGTTCTCGATATTTCTAAACGCCCGTGAGCCTGAAGGCATCGACGAGGTACGTCAAAAAAACTAATTGGGCAACCCATGTAGTCCTCATAGCGCAGGCAAAGCCGCCCCTAATCGCATTTGCGCGATTAATAGGGCAAGTAACCCTTCGGGCGGCCGTATGCCGTCCAAAAGATTCAAATTGTCGACTACGGATTCAGGCGTAATAGCTATCAATCGAATAACGATCGCTTCGAATGCGGTAGCGAGTTGCTCCGACCGAAACTATCTCGAAAAATACCAACCGCGGTGGACCTTGAAGTTTCTCGTGGGAAGTGAGAACGATCCGAAACGCGAAGCCTGAAATAGATAAGAACTACACAATAGGGGAAGTAAGCACCCCCAAGATGATATTAGCGAACAGTTAGAAACTTGCAAGGGAAATTTTTAGTGGATGCTAGGTTGGGGAAGTTAGGTCGGCAACTTCGGTTGGGCAAATTGGGGGAGGGAAGGAAGGGGAGATGGGCGAGGAGAGAGAGTCGAGGGGACATCTCCGAGGGGAGTGGGTGTGCCTAGAGCCGGAATCGAACCAGCGACACGCGGATTTTCAATCCGCTGCTCTACCAACTGAGCTATCCAGGCTTAAAATCAGGAGCCACTCACCAGCTGAAGGACGGTATCATGGGAAGAAAACTAATTCAAGAGGTTTGGGGGCGGACAAATGGAAGGGATAATAGAGCTGCGGGGATATAGTTTTCATCATGGATAAGTCTTAGATCGCCACCCAATGACTCGGCAAGTGCACGGCTTTGGGCCAATCCAAACCCTAGGTCATTTAGATCCGAAGAGTAGGTACTCTCCGGGGATAAGTCATTCGCATTAAAAAAATCAGCTAATTTTGCCGACTCTGAAAAAGGAATCCCTCCCGCTGGCCGAATAAGAAATATGATATGTGGCTCAATTCTCGTTTTAGATTCGGAAGAGGGTGTGTGGACTCCGTAATGAACAAAAATTGTTTTATTTTCATCCGATATAAAATTACTCATTACCTCGAACGGTTTAATGAAACATGCCGCCGCAGCTGAAGCGATTTTTAAAGGCTCGACACTGCTATCGCTCGGTATTGGAGTGAGCGAGATAGAGAAGTGATTCCCTCTCATAGTCTCAAGCGTAGTGTGTTGATTCCATGCCTGTGCAAGGACTTCGTCAATCGGGGCAATATTTTCTCTCCATGGGAGCATCATGCTTTGAATTACATAGCTTAATGAAGAAAAAAAGGTGGGAAGACCTTTGGTTATTTTTAGTGCTTCGCTGAGCTTCTTACGAGACTCCTCTTCAAGAGAATCGATCTCTGATTGGGGAATGCGTTCAATTGAAAAAGAGCATTCGCGTGAAATCTCTCGAGCCTCCTCAACGGCATTGGCAAGGTATTGAATCGAGAGATTTTGCCGACTCTTCAGCAGCTCTGTTTCAAAAGCGATCTGCTCTATTCGCGCCTGAAGAATTTTTTGGATAAGGCTACCCAAATATTCCGCCTCTTTAATTTCCTCCTCGAGCCAGGGAAGTGAATGGAGGTGGCTAATTTGGCTCCAAACAGCAAAAGAGCGTCGAGGGGAAAGGTGAGCCGTATCACCAACAACAAAAACACTTTTTGAGGGATTGCCAGCCCAAGAAGTTGTTTGCAGAACCTCGGGCCTGAATAAAAGTAAAAAATTACCGATGCTACCTCGGATTGGTATCGCGAGTAGGCCTGAGGCTACGGAGCGCCACTGCTCTGCTTCAGGAATATCCTTCGCGAGAGAGTTCGTCGCAAAAACTTCGTAGGGATGATTATCCTTGAGCCAAGATATGATTCGATCAATCGCACTTCGCTCAGGAGTTTTACCGATCATCTGACAAAAACCCCGATCGACGATCGCATGACCTCCCGCTGAGATCCAGTCTTTCAATAAATGCTCTGTTGCAACCAATCCATCACGTATATCGGAGTAATTCGAGCACTCAGCCGCAATCGCTCCCGCTTGAGTACGCCACCGCAATTGCTCTGAAGAAGATCGGACAATCTCGGCTGATTGTAGTCTCAAGGATGCCACCTCGGCGATCATCAACGCTGTATCCCTAATGACGGGAGAGACGGGATGAGCTGTTCGATGATGACACGCAATTAAACCCCACAACTTTCCATTAACGATGAGAGATAAAGACATTGAGGCTACAACGCCTAAATTGGCGAGGTACTCTAGGTGAATTGGTGAAACGCTCCTAAGAGAAACTGGTGTCAGATCGATGGGGTCCGATGAATCTGGTCCAGCTAAAGGTACTATGGGAGTTGGAACATCAAATCGGTCTGCTATAAGTCGTATCGGATTGATCTCATACAATCTTCGCGCCTGAGAGGGAATGTCCGATGCTGGAAAATGGAGTCCAAGAAAGGGAGGAAGTGACGGCTCGCACGACTCTGAAATAACTACTCCGTGCCAGTCGTGATCAAAGCGATAGGCGAGAACTCGATCAAACTTAGTAATATCCCGTATCGTCTCAACACAACGATCGAGTATCTGATCTGCTGAATTAAGGGTCTGTATCTCAGAGCATATCTGGTTAACAAGTGGAGTGACCGTCGCAAAATAGTCATTCAGAAGCGTTGGATCGAATTGTTCAAATTCAAAGATAAAGCGAGAAGCGGATGGATGAATCGTGCACGCAATCGATGAGCTCCGATGGCGAGTATGGATTACAAATCGAAGGGAGCGATTTGTTTGCATCGCTCGTTCACAGCTATCTTTCAGTGTATTCGCATCGTTGCTGTCAAAAAAGGCGAGAATCTCTGCGCCTATGAAATTACCGGCCGTAGCGGTGAACCAGGTTCTCGCGTTCTGACTAAAATGAGTGATTATTAAATTGTGATCGGTAATGAGCAGGCAGCCGTGTGGTTGAATAGTTCCAGGAATATGGATAGGTTCTCTCTCGCAGAGCGTCGTATCAACAAATGATTTTGTTTGTGCACCCATATCGGAACTACTCAGACGAAACGGCTACTGTTTTTTGTTGGGAATTATTCCGTCAATTTCGACATAATTAAATGATAACCACTCATCATCGAAGCTCTTATCATTTAATTATCTTTATCTCGACCCCTTCTATTACGATCTTTTCCAATGGCCGATCGCTTCCATCCGTCTTGCTCCCTGCAATTGCATCGAGAACAGGAAACCCCTCGTAAACTTGACCGAAAACGGTATAACCGTCCGCGGGACCGCTGTTTTCCTTGTGATCGAGGAAATGGGCACCTGCGTTGTTGTGCACGATATAGAACTGTGACCCAATGCTTTCAGGGGCAGAGGTCTTTGCCCATGCAAGCGCTCCTCTTAAATGAGTTAGTCGCGAATCGTACTGGTCTGCGATGGTTGTTCCAGGTCCCTTTGCGGAGTGACCGCCGGTGCCATCGCCTCTGGTAAAGTCTCCTCCCTGAATCATGAAATCTTTAATTACGCGGTGAAAACTCGTAGAGCTATATTTCCCCTGTCGAGCCAATTCAACGAAATTGCGGGCGGCATCGGGGACTATTGAGGGAAAAAGTTTGGCTTTCATTACACCTTTGGAGGTTGTAATTATCGCAACTGTATCTCCGGTGGCAGGGGGCGATGTCTGAAGAGAAGATTCAGCAAGGCTCGAGGAAGGGCTTATAGAGATAATGCTCAGTAAAGCGAAGAGCCCCAAAAAAGCTTTTACAGAGAGAGTATAAATTTTTTCTAACATAGCTTCATTACCTTCAGAAATTCGGATCGCTGATTTTTAAATGAATCAACAACTGTTTCGGCCAATATCTTTCTTCGTTTCAGCACTCGACCAAACCCGCCTTGGTATTATGCATAAAAAATACGGCTTCGAAACAGAGGAACAAAAGTGTCGATTAAGATCGGAAACTTTATTTTAAAACTAGCGGTGAAAAAATTATTGGGGGTTAGAAGTTGTTCATCCGATATAAGAATGTATCGACCGAATTGTATGATAAAAAACGGCGCTAATTCAGAGATATTCTGCTTGGCTACGAAGCCGAATTTAAGCTCATCCAAAAAAGTATCTGATTACTTTAATCAATGAACATAAAGATATAACTATGTCGAGGCATTCATGAGACCGCCTATACCTGATGATACTGAGGATCATCCTCTCGCCAGAATCATGAAAGCTTTGAGGTCCTCAAACGCCGCCCGAATATTTAAAAGCCAAAAAATAGGCTCTTTCTGGCCAGAGAACGAGGCTCGCTCGCCCTTCGAGGAGGAGATTACAATTGGGCAGCTGTGTGGAGTATCTGTTGAGGTGTTGCTTCAAAAAAGGTCTTTTACTGAAAAAAAGCAAAAAGCATTAATTCACGCGATTGAGCGATCTATAGAGATCGCTGAGAGAGAAAAGAGTGCCAATCAGCAGAACGGAGCATCGACGGTCGCGAACGATTATCAGGAGGATTTATCCCAAAAAGAGAGCTCTAATATCCCCTCTCCAGAAATGCGGTTAAGCAACGTTCATCCTCTTGCAGCAGCTACGTTGCTCAGTTTCCTAAACTTGGCAACCCGTGACTCCTCTCCTTTAACGAGAGTCGCCAAACTCTTTAGTCAGGCACTCGAGGTTAGGTGTCTTGAAATCTTTCTTTTAACTCGTTATCTCTCTGAATCACAGGTAGCTGGCCTGTTGAATATCTCGGTCGAGTATATTCATGAGAGCTTGATGAAGGTTCAAACAAAGGGAAAGGCTCTCTGTGCAAAAGACCCGCTCCTTTCATTCCCATCTCGGCTGATGAATGAAATGGTCGCGGTGTGCCCCGATTATCTCATTGCTATAATTCAGGAGGGAGAAACTTTTGATCGTGGCGCAGCGGATCTATCGTTTTCGTTACTTTGTAACAGCGCAGGCCTCTTACCATTTCAGTCTGATGTCTCTGGCTTTAGCGGGTTGCTGACTTCAAAAGAGGAACGATTAACACAAATAATGGTTGCTTTTAATGAGTCATTGCCACAACCTACTCCTCTGATTGTAAACTGGCTCGAAAGCACTTTTCCGCTTGTAACTAATGCGCGCCGACAGACGATGTTGTCCTCGTTACAATGTAACAAAAAAGAGGTGCCTCAATCGACGATTAAAGAGAAAAAAAGAAAGAGTAAGAAAGATCTCTCGAATAACTAGTTTTCCGATCACCAAACTTCCCTAGTAAAAAGAGTTCTGATGCCACTGGTTCCCCAAAACAAAAGGACGATGCGACGATTTTGGATGGTCGCCCGCATCTTCTTTTTCTCGGAGATGAAGTGGAAAGCTCGGGGCCTTCTCCTGTTGCTGGCGGGGTTTTCTCTCACTGTCAGCTACGTCAATGTTTGGATTAGCTTCGTCGGTCGAGATTTCTACGATGCCCTAACGATGAAGAATGCGCCACGGTTCTATGATGAGCTCGTGCGGTATATTTTGGCGTTTGCAGTAGCATCAATAATCGTTGCTTTCTATCGATATACAGAGGAGCGGCTTGCGCTGTTGTGGCGGCGATGGTTGAGTTTAAGACTCATCAGTATGTATTTCTCAAATCGATCTTACTATCGGATCGGATCGGAGAACTTGGTCGATAACCCCGACCAACGAATAGAGGCGGATATACGTTCATTCACCTCTCAAACTCTCTCCTTCATGCTTATTCTTCTAAATTCGGTTATCGGTCTCTGTTTATTTGTCAGGGTTTTATGGTCGATTTCAAGCTCTTTAACGCTGGTTGCTGTTGGATACGCTGTCTTTGGCTCTTTTATGTCTTATCTTCTCGGAAGACAGCTGGTATGGTTGAACTTCACTCAGCTTCAGCGAGAGGCTGACTACCGTTATAAGCTCGTTAATGTCAGAGATAATTCAGAATCAATCGCCCTGTATCACGGTGAACGAAAAGAGCAGACACGGACAAGACAGCTTCTCTCTCGGGGCATCGACAATTTTCGCCGCATAATTGCGAAGAATAGAAATCTGAATATTTTCACAAATATTTATAACTACCTTATTCCCATTATCCCCCCGGTAATAGTCGCACCGCTTTATTTTAGCGGAGAGATATCGTTGGGCGCAGTTAATCAGGCGACCGTTGCCTTTGCTCAAACTTTAGGTGCACTCTCGATAATAGTTACAAACTTTGGAAGTTTGAGTGCGTTTGGAGCGGTTGTTAATCGGCTCGGAACCTTTTTTGAAGCGCTCGAAGAGATTGAGTGGCGCAAAGAGCGAGCACAGGGTGTTATTGATTATCGGCATGAAAATCGGATCGCTTTCGAGGGGGTTACTATTAATACTCCCAGAGGTGGAGCCGCCATAGTTAAAAATGTCACATTTTCGCTGAATGCTGGACAACGGTTGCTGATATGTGGACCGAGCGGTTCCGGAAAGAGCACTATACTTCGGGCGATTGCGGGTCTATGGAATAGCGGAGGAGGATTGATAATTCGACCTCGTCTGCGGACCACACTATTTCTTCCTCAGCGTCCCTACATGATCCTAGGATCGTTTCGAAACCAACTTCTCTACGTGAAACGACGAAGAGGAGTCACCGATAAGATCGTTTTGCAGGCAATTAAGGATGCTCAACTTGAATCTACCATCACAAGAGTTGGAAATCTTGATACTGAGCTTGATTGGGCTAATGTGTTATCGATGGGAGAACAGCAGCGAATTGCCTTTGCACGACTTTTTATCGTTCAACCAAAATTTGCCTTTCTTGACGAAGCCACAACTGCTGTTGAGCCGGCGGGGCAGGCGACTCTTTACGCAAAATTGGGTGATTATGTTGAAAGCTACGTGAGCGTCGGTCACCGCGATGCACTAGCTCGTTTTCACGATTGTGTTCTAACTCTTTCTGGAGATGGAACGTGGGAATTCGAGAGTTTAGTATGAGCATCTCCCTACCATCTTTTTTTGGGTTGATTCGAGCTCTCCACGCTCCGAGCAGTGTGCTGAATCCTATTTTACTTCTTTTGATTTTCGGTCTCTCAACAGCTTTTGCTGAAGAGCAGACCATTGAAAATCTTGTGACAAGTAACTGTGAAGAAGCTGGTATGATGGTAGGTCATCTACCTGAGGAGAGGTTGTATGATGTTTTAGCGGCTCTAGTTAGAGCAATTCGGATCGGTATTCAAAACGGGAAATTAAGTCGTTCTGAATCGGTTCCATTTCCGATTTTATACCCTGGTTCAGGACATGGTGAATTATCGGGAGATATCGTGGTCATGTCGCTTGATCCGGAAAGAAGCGACAGAACAAGGCGATGTATTTTTGATATTCTTCGAACTTTCATTTACCGCAGTCCTCTTGTAATTCGTGATCTTATAGCTTTGGCTGACGACCCAGATATAGCTCCTCAGCATCCTGAAATCCGAAAAGAGTTAATGTCTCTGATTATCGATTTAGCCCTCGATTCCGCAAAAATTAGATCAGCTGATCGTATTTTGATACTAGATCAACTTATCAGTTCAAGCCCGATCGAAATTGTTCAAAGGTGGAGAGAGCTATTTAAGATATGGAAAGTTGAATCTAGTCACCTGTTGATTCGAAGATTTTTCGGAGAGGTTGTAAATCAGAATCAATTAATCTTGTTGGGCCTTCTAGGCGAGTCCGATCCTAGAGGTAGTGAATCTCTCTCAATCGCCGAGCAAATAGTAGCCACATCTCTTGATTCTGAAAGGCGGGAAAAGGCGATTCAATTGATCAATGCGCTAAATCCTCCTGCTGATAAGCTGCTTCCTTTTCTTATATTCTCACTAGGGTATGGTTTCCCCGAAGATACTCGTTATTTGATAAATTCGTTACCGAATGTAGTAAGGGATAATGATTGTTCCGATGAGCATAAGTTGGCGCTCGTCGATCCAGATTATGTTGTTGACGCATTATCTCGGCAGGAATCTCAACTTTGGGAGGGACTTCGATCGAGCCGACGAGGAGTTGTCTGTGCCCAGCAGTGTGAATTGATCAATCATGAATCTGGATTGTCGAGGCTTTGGTGTGAAGCCGGTTTTCTCGATAACTATCGGGAAAGAATAAATGAGATGATAGAGGGGGATGCACCCGAAGTTGAGACAATTATTGAATCATTCGCGAGTCTCGCAGTTTCGCAGAGCGAGCTTGTTGATTTAATGCAGAGATTGTTTCATAGCGATATAACTTCGGTGCGGGTACCAGCTGTTTCGCTCTATGCACAATTTGCATCCGATCGAGGTCGTTTTGTCTCCGATGTGCTTCGTTTGCTCAAGAGGCCGACCGTTTTAGCTGATGAAAAGAGGAAAATACTATTGTCCCTGGCTCGCTCCTTTGTATCTCCACCGATAGAGGTAAAGGGACTTCCAGCAGTTCCTTTTTTCCTGGACCTTTTTGATCAATCTATTGAAGAGTGTGGAGAATTGTGTGTTGAGTCACTAGAGGGTGTTTCATTGATTTCAGAAGCAATCGGAGCAGTCGGAAATTCCGCTTTCCCGATGCTGATTCGATCACTTAGCTCAACTAATCCATACCGGAGAAAAAGAGCTTTCTATGCTCTTAGTAGAATGAGGCAGTTTGATAAGAAAATGGCGTTCTGGTTAGTTTCCGCTTTGCGGGATCCGAACAAGGATATTTATGAAGGTGCAGAGGTGCTCGTTCTTAAGAAAATCGATATTCGAGAGGTTGCTCAAGAGGTAGAAAAGGCGAGTGGATGGTCAGATAAAGAGGCGGCGTCTCGGGCTCGGGGCGTTATGGATCGCTACAGAGCACAGAGCAACTAAGGGGCGATTGTTTTTTCGAGGATCGGTAAATGAAAAAGGCCGTCGCGGTAGTGGGTGGAGGAGGTCGATTAGGCTCTTGGTTTGTAAGATTTTTTACCGACCAAGGATATCCTGTTACGGTTGTTGAAGTTGGCGATAATCGCGTAAAAAAAGATATCGCGATGCATCACTCTATAATCGTCTGTGCAACGCCCCACCGAATGGCTCCTGATATCATTCGTAGCTGGTCAGAAGTTACCGGTGATGAGCATCTTATAGTTGATCTTTCATCGGTAAAAACCCATACAGCTTCTGCATGTGTAGGAAAAAAATCTGAATTTCTTTTGCTTCATCCAATGTGGAGTCCGCAGGTTACAACGATGAAGGGCCAGACCCTCATTGTTTGTAACGAAGGTGGTGTGGGAGTCAAATCTCAAGAACTTTTGAACCTATTTGAGATTGCTGGTGCCCGATTGTGTTACACCACATCTGATGAGCACGATAAAATCATGTCTATGATTCAGGTCGTCTCTCATGGTGCTCTTTTGGCGATAGGGCTTACTCATCAGTGGAGTGGTCTATCTTCAGAGAAACTCTCGCAATCTGAAAGTCCGGTATATCGGATGATGTCCGCGATGTTGGGTCGGATGCTCTCACATCAGCCGGAGTTATACGCTGATATTGCAACTATTAATCCTTATGGGGGAGAAGGTCTTAAAAGTTTAAGAAAAGCTGTCGAGGTAATCGAGGAGATGGTTACAAGGGGTGATTCGGATGGGTATGCAAGACTATTTGCCGGTGTTCAATCACATCGAGAGTCGGAGATCTCCCATGCAGTCGAAGATAGTGCTCTGATGATCGCAGCGCTTGTAGATCGTGCACTGTTTTAGCAAGAGGCTATTGGGAGAAACGTGCTAGTTTGGATTAGAGAGGTCTTGATAAAAACCGTATCAGAACGCGAAAGCTAAAAGTACGGGTGACAGAAGCGTCGACAACACTACAGCTGGTGCGATCTGTTCGGGCGATGCCTCTGCATCAACTGCATAGGCGATGACATTTGCTCCTATCGGTAAAAATCCCATGAGCCACAAGATTGATTGTGATATCGGGGGAGCAAGGAGTCCTAAAGTTGCACGATCTACGATAAGCAAGAGCGAGGTTGCTGCAAACCAGACACCAAAACGAACGATAAACGCTGCACTGAGAAAGTGGATGTTGAGTTGAAGTCGTCGCTGCGAAAGCACGAGCCCAAGCATCATCATGCCAAGCACAACGTAGGCAGATTTAAGGGTGCTAAGAGTGGTTAACGCTATGGCGGGAATATGGATACCGAGTGCAGAGATTAAAAGGCCAAATAAACAGGCGTAAAGTCCCGGTAATCGAATGAGCCGTTTGAAACTCTCCTTTGGAGATGCGACATGGCGATTGATTAAATACGCTCCAATAATATATTCAAAAAGGGTAAGGCCAAATATCGCGAGCATATAGGTGCCAAGCTGATCCGCACCGATAATAGAACCCGCGATAGAGATGCCAAAATATCCCGAGTTGAGCATTCCTCCAGAGGCACCAAGGAGTGTTCTATACGGCCGGATGGAGGGTATCGAGCCGATGATGGCCCACGCAACAAACGAAACGATCGCAGCAACGGTAAATACTGCGAGGGGAAGGGCAAGGAGAGTAAGCTGAAACGGTACCTGTGCGACGTAGCCACCGATGATTATCGGGGTGAGAAGGTAAATCGTTAGTCGAGCGATCGGTTGGCTTTCTACGCTCAGAAAGCGGCCGGCGATGATTCCGAGAATGACGTAAAGATAAAGGGGAAGTACCAGCTCAAGCATTAGGTGTCTTTAAGGGTCATGGTAATAGAGTTCAGCCCAGTTCAACCAGAGGTGCATCTCGCTCAACAGTTTGCCCCTCGGAAACAGTAATCGCCCGCACTACCCCCTCTCGATGCGCTGTAATTTGGTGCTCCATCTTCATCGATTCTAGAACAATCACCGTTTCATTGTCACTTACCTTGGCGCCTGGCGCGATGCAAATCTTGATCACACGGCCCGGAAGAGGGGCTTTTATAATGAGATCGAGCTTGCCTGCGGTGGTATCGTGGGGGCGGATAATGGCGGGATAAGCCCGTTTAATCGAACATACGGCGCTATCTAGATACACTGGTGTAAGAGTATCTGAGCTCTCGATCGGTTCTGCTGTGAGACTTTCGCGGCCAACAAGAGGTCTTTTGTCTTCGTGCCCCCGCCACGATGCTGTAAAAACCGATCCACCGAGGCCGCGAGAAACCGAAGTTGTAACTACTTCGCCATCGATCTCAAGATCGAGGCGACGAGCTGTTGGGACGAGCGATCTCCAACGCGCTGATGAATCAACGCTCGTGAGTGCGGTGGCAAATGTTCTTCGCCAATAACTCGCAGCGGCATCAAAAAGGAGACGAGCATACGCATGCTCTTCGGGGATCTTGGCGTGAGCAGTTCGTGTGTGATGACGACAGTGGATAAAATCTGGCTCTCCTAGAAGGCTGAGGAGATAATTTCGATTTGTGCGAATCCCACTAACCGTCATCGAGCGAAGTGCGATCGCGAGCTCTGTAATAGCCTCCTCTCGTGAAGATGCTCGCACAATTACCTTTGCAAGGAGCGAATCATAAAGGTGTGATACCCGATCGCCTGCAACAAAACCGGTATCAACTCGCAATATAGATCCCCCGGGCAAACTCGTCGGATAGCGAAACTCATCGAGGATACCTGTCGATGCGACGAAAGATAGCTCAGGAATCTCTGCGCAAAGTCGTGCCTCGATAGCGTGACCGTCAGCATGAATAGGTAGACGAAGAGCATCAAGAGATACCCCTTCGGCAACTCGAATCTGATATTCAACTAGATCTATTCCGAAAATTTCCTCAGTAACCGGATGTTCGACCTGAAGTCTGGTATTTGCCTCGAGAAAGAAAAACTCACCAGTTGTTGTTACGAGAAACTCCGCTGTTCCGACCCCCTGGTAGTGAGCGGTCGCAAAGAGAGACCGAGCCGCTTCGTGAATAGACTCTCGCATTTGATCAGAAAGGAAGGGGGCAGGTGCCTCTTCGATCACTTTTTGATGATTTCTTTGCAACGAACAGTCGCGATCGCCGAGAGAAACCGCTTTTCCTTTTCCATCGCCGAGCACCTGAACCTCAATATGGCGAGTCTCGGTCAGGTAGCGCTCAACAAATACATCACCACGAGAGAAAAAAGTTGCTGCCTCCCGCGCGGCAGACTCGAGCGCGGCACGAAGCTGCGAGCGATCCGTCACAACCCGCATTCCCCTCCCGCCACCACCAAAGCTTGCTTTCACGATAAGGGGAAATCCAACGGCACTTGATTGTTCAACCGCTTCATCGATGGGTAGATCATCGAGTACTGCACCAGGAATGACTGGAATACTGAGATCTACTGCGAGTTTTTTTGCTAATGCTTTGCTCCCGAGCTGTAGCATCGCACTCGCTGAAGGCCCAATAAATCTTATTCCCTCTTGAGCTGCTCGCTCAGGAAAGAGTTCGTTTTCGGAGAGAAAGCCATAACCGGGATGAATTGCGTCGGCCCGAGCCTCTTTTGCGATTGCTAGTATGTTCTCTAATTCGAGGTAGGAATCACCGGTGCCTAGTGAGTACCGCTCGTCGCACGAGCGAGCATGGAGGCTGCTTCGATCAGCCTCTGAATACACCGCGATTGAGGTGATACCAAGCCGTCGAGCGGTTGCCGCGATTCGGGTTGCTATTTCTCCCCGATTTGCGATGAGAAGTCGTGTAATGTGGCTCATAGTGTTCCTCTTAGTGAACGTGTGATGAGGAAAAGCGATGGCATAGCCTCTTACATCCGAAAGACCCCGTACTGAGGCTCGGGCCAAGGACGCCACTGAGATGCCTCAAGTCCAGCTGAGATCACCTGCCTAGTATCGACTGGATCAATAATACCATCATCCCACAACCGAGCTGTTGCATAGAGCGCTGCTGCCTGGGTGTTGTATCGCCCCTCGATATCAGCGCGGAACGCCTGCTCCTCAGCAATTGGCCACTGGTCTCCGCGGGCAGCAAGGCTGTCACGTTTAATTTGTGCGAGCACTGCAGCAGCCTGCTCAGGGCCCATCACCGAGATGCGCGAGGTGGGCCACGAAAAGAGTAGTCGAGGACCAAATGCACGACCCGCCATACCGTAATTTCCCGCGCCGAACGACCCGCCGACGATAACGGTGAATTTTGGTACTGATGCGCACGATACAGCGGTGACCATCTTTGCCCCATCTTTTGCTATTCCGCCCCTCTCGTAGTCGCTACCGACCATAAAGCCGCTGATGTTCTGCAAGAAAAGGAGGGGGATTCGTCGGTGGTCGCACAGCTGAATGAAGTGAGTTGCTTTTAGAGCGCTCTCAGAAAAGAGGATACCGTCATTAGCGAGAATACCAACGAGGTAGCCGTTTATTCGCGCAAATCCGCACAGAAGAGATGTTCCGTATCGCGCCTTAAACTCATCAAAATGGCTTCCATCAACGAGGCGAGCAATCACCTCACGCATCGGAATTGGACGTTTTGGATCGCGAGGAATAATTCCGTAGAGTTCATCGATCGGATATGCAGGAGGGCGAGGGGCGATCCGGTCAAGTGAGAGGGACGGTCTCCGATTAAGGTTTCCAACGATTGAGCGGGCAATACGAATAGCGTCGTGATCATCCTCTGCAAAGTGATCCGTAACGCCGCTACGAGCGCAATGCACAACTGCTCCACCGAGCTCCTCTGCAGAAACTTCTTCTCCCGTTGCCGCTTTGACGAGGGGTGGGCCTCCAAGAAAAATTGTTCCTTGCTCTCGGACAATAATCGATTCGTCACTCATCGCCGGAACATAAGCGCCGCCTGCTGTACACGATCCCATCACGACTGAGATTTGCGGAATACCGTGAGCACTCATCTGGGCTTGATTGAAAAAAATACGCCCAAAATGATCGCGATCAGGGAAGACTTGATCTTGAAGAGGAAGATACGCACCCCCTGAATCAACAAGATAGAGGC
Source organism: Bdellovibrionota bacterium (assembly GCA_044345055.1). Taxonomy (GTDB): domain Bacteria; phylum Bdellovibrionota_C; class UBA2361; order UBA2361; family OMIW01; genus OMIW01. Next base: position 10,763 of record JBIJBT010000037.1, on the reverse strand, counting down.
AGGGAAGCCCATTTTCAGCTGCTATTTCCTGCGCGCGGAGATGTTTCTTAACGGTCATCGGAAAATAGGAACCGCCCTTCACGGTCGCATCGTTGGCGACGATCATGCACGGTACTCCACGAATTGATCCAATCCCCGTGATAATTCCCGCTCCGGCGCGTACCCCGTCATACAGCTGATGCCCAGCGAGAAGTCCCACTTCAATAAACGGCGCCTGTTCATCGAGTAAATACTCAACCCGCTCACGAGCGGTAAGCTTTCCGCGCTCGCGATGACGCTCAATCGTAGCGTCATTCTCGGGGTTCACGGTCGCAGCAGCGATGCGACGAACGGTATCGAAGGAGGCGAGCGACCACTCCCGATTCTCGCGGAACTCGGGGGAGGAAGTTGAAAGAGATGATGCAAGCTTCATTTTAATAGCCGCGGTGTGGGTGGTTTGAGTCTTGGTTGCGGCATGGGCGGCGGCCAAGATAAAGAAGAGAGCGATGACGCTCGGGAATAATCAGTGCTCACTGACTATTATTGATCAGCAATAAAGAACTGACTGCGGTAAGAATTAGGCGATCACTAAGAAATATTTTGCCCTGATAGCCCCTACAGTATGGCTTTGCAGGGAATGTATCAAGGCCGTAAAAAGTGGGTCAAAAAGTTTTGATCTAAATTTGGCAGATAGCGTTATGCAATCACCTAACGGAGGTGTCATACTGATATCGTGAAATAATGGTTGAGAGCATATGACTTATTCCCTTTCAGATACTACCTACCAAAACGACACAGAATCAGGGCTTGTCCTACGCAAAGTGGGAGATCAACTCTTCAAGGTCGGTGATTACATATATCTTTACGATACCGCCGTCGGTCAGGTGCTTGCGAATAAATGGAGTGAGGAAAAGCTTAGCGATCCCAAATCGTGCACGGATGGTCCCTACTATCCTTTAGGTGGCGGTAGAGAACCTGGCGAGAGCTCAGTTGATTGTGCTCTTCGTGAGGCGATAGAGGAGACAGCAGGGAAAGTATCTCTTTATCCAAAAGAGCTCGTTTTTTGGGATCGGTTTCTGATCTCGAGCAAAGACCCATTTCGCTTCTCTGAGTCAAGCCCATGGATGCACGGTAAAGAATGCACCGTGTACGTTGCCCGCGCCTCAAAGGCGGCGATTGGAGAGATTAAAACAGTAGAAAAGGACGGCGCTGTCTGGAAGTTCGATTGGTACGATGCAGCGGTTGTATTCGCACATAACAACTATCTGGACCTAAGCGCCTGGCGCGGGTTTATTTCTCGGGTGGGGTGGGCGCAGTAGGGGGAGGGATCGTTACCCATAATCCCCTTCGCTGGTTAACGTCATGTTGAGTTAAAAATTAAAGAGCATGTGGCAGAAATATCGATGAGCCTTTCCATTCCTCTCCAGAAAATTTTTGTTCCTGGCATTCCATCGCTCTTGCGTCCGAGGAATCCTAGAAGGTTTGCAACTATAATGCCGGCATCTTTTAGCGTAGGAGGTTGCTCAAGGAGCGCCAATTAAAAACTTTTTCGGGAATAGTCTTAATCCAGATCACATACTCGGTGTTTTGTGGCGCTATTCTCGGAGTTATCCTCCTCTTTGTAGGAGAAGGCTTCAAAAGCCTCCTGTACTATCTTGAGGATTAATTTAACGTATCGTGTTGCAAGTGGGATTGTTGTTAGTCGGAATACACCTGGGATTAAAGTAAGGGTCGTCGATGTAATTGCGTTTGCACATCGTTGATTAGGTGTCCTATCATGAGACCAGAAAAAAGCCATACCCATGAGTGTTAACCAAAGAAGCTCGCCGGCATGGGGTCTTAGAAGTGGGTGAATTTTCAGATCGCTGCCCTTTACAAGCTCTGAAAGAATCTCTACTGATTGACTTCTGATATCCTCTGTCTGCCATGATAGAGATGAAGCCGGGCTTGATGGGTCTCCTGTGACTCGCGCAAGTGCTCGAATGATCTCCCGATCTGCCTTAAGTTGATTAAAGATAAATTCAAAGTATTTGTTTATACGGATTGAGAACGAGCGAGTTTCAGCAATAATCTCTTCGCCCCGTTTCTGCTGACTAATAAGTAAAGTCTTAAAAAAATGTACAACGAGCTCCTCTTTAGAACCAAAAATATAATGAGTGGAACCTAGTGCAACGCCAGCATGAGAAGCAATATCCCTAATGGTTGTCGCGTCAAAACCCTTCTTTCGAAATAGGCTCATCGCTGATTCAAAAATCTTATCCTTTTTGCTTATCTCGCCAAGGCCTCGGGGAGGAGCTTTGACCATATACCCCCACAACTAAATCAATATTAAAAATCTTATTTTAATTAACAACCACCTCTTAAGGTAGTGTCGGAAAATCTCTGAGTAGCTGCTACGGGACAGATAAAGTAGGGAATATGTCGCTGAGGCACATCAAAAGCCATATAAATGATCGTACTAAAAAGTGATAGGCTCGATCTCGAGAAGAACCTCTAGGTACAACTCTTATTATCACATTTAAGATGATAGGCAATCTCATTTTTCTTATCTTTTGCGGTCGTCTCTATTTCTTCAATACTCAGTTGCTTGTTCCCCCGATTGATTACGCTTAAGAGTAAGCTCAAAAATCCCCGTGAATTGGCTAGACTCGTTAATGCTAAGCTGCTGATCGGCCCGACAATCGGGAGAGTAAACATTTTAGAAATAGTCCTAAATCGGTGTAGTGCATATAGGATTCGGATCCTACCCTTAGAGTCGAGATACACCGAACCGTTGTCGCTGACGACTACAAATCGACCATCTTCGATTAAGGATTTGAGAGCGGCGAACCTTTTGTCTTTGACAGCCAACCGCATCGGAAGGGTTATTATCGGAGTATAGGCACCTTCATTATCAAGTAAAAGTTTAAGCTTGATGCAAAGAGCACACTCCTCGTCATACAAAACGTATAGCTTGTTTTCCATAAAATCACCGATTTAGAATTATAGATTGTAATTGAGCAATTTACTGCTGACGACTCGCCATTTGGTAAGGTCAGCAGTAAAAATTAACTATCGATCGGCGATTGGGGAAGCTATAAATCCATCAGGCTCAATTGCACCTATGGCCCTTTTGGTAACCGAATTGTTTCTAAATCGGTAGAGTGCAAATATATTAAAAAAATGAATAAACCCGAGTAAAATAAAAACAGTTCCTAACTTTCCACTTAAAATCTCAATTGATGATTCGATATCTACCGGCTTAGTTTGAAGTTTTAAAACGTAAAGCACATATCCTATGTTAATCAGGTAAAATCCAACCACCAATAGATGATTTACTGACTTTGCCAGCGCCTCGTTACCTCCGAATGCATCTACAAGAAAAGTAAGTCCATTCTTAAAAAGCGATTGTGCGACAAAAGCAGTAATCAGCACCGATATAATGACATATATTAAGTATGTAAAGAGAGTTATCATATACACCTCCATGATGGGTTGAACATGTTCAGTATATCAGTATTATTGAACATGTTCAATAATTGGTGAACATGTTCAATAAGTTTTTTCGCACTTGAAAGCTATTTAAGCCGTTACATTGATTTTGGTTCGATAGTCGATCAAATAGTTTAATTAATTTAGAGGTATGGAGTGACCCATTTTTTCAGACTGTGGTGTACCAAGCGATTGTACATTGAGGTATTTCTTAGAAAGTTAAAAAACCGGTTACCGCATTGAAAATCATCAGCTCGGCTCTGGGCGCAGTATTAAGGCAGCCCTGAGCATTGACTTGGTAGTTGCGTGGAGAATATTCACCTCGCAAAACTTGGACGAGAGTTACCAAGTGCTCCGTACACCGTGTTTTCGGAAGAACACGAATGCCAAGCTCTAAAGTGCTTTTCTCCCAAAAATCCAGGCCCTACTGAGCAATTACCAACTCTAAAATACGCGCTTGTTATGGTTGCAACCCTTGGACGATTCTTCGGACGCAAAAGCGATGGAATGCCAGGAACACAAACTCTCCGGAGAGGAAAGGAAAGATTAAGTGACATTTCCGACGCATGCTCTTTGTTTTTTTAATCAACATGACGATAGCCGCGAAGGGGGGATTGGTAACGACCAGAGTAGGGGGAGGACACTTCAAAGAGGTAAACGCTTACGATCAAAAAATCGATCCCTCAATGAGCTTCTCCAAAAAGTGATTGTCGAGCGAGAATTCTAACGACCCTCACCGCTCACCGACTCTATCTCCTGACCCTTCGCCGTATCTTTCACCCGATACCCGATTGCAAGAAGCTCATCACGAAGAGCATCAGAGCCTTTCCAATCTTTATTTGCTCGAGCGGTTGCTCGTCTTTCGAGGAGCTGTTTCACCTGCTCAGGGAGTTCGGTTGTTGTGGTGGCTTTGAGCTCGTTGAAGCGCAATCCTAGAACCTGATCGGCGTGCAAAAGAATTGCGAGTCTATTTGTTGCAGAGCGGGTCGTGTCTTTTAGCACCGCCATCAGAGCGGCCATTGCTTTTGGGGTGTTTAGATCAGCGCAGAGACCTTCGATAAATTCGTGGGGTAGTTCTATCGAGGATGAATCAGCGACAGACGATGCAGCACCTTCTTCTTCAGCTGCTGCTTTCAGATTTATAACCGCACGGCAGAGCTTTGTGTAAGCTGCCTGGGCATTTTCGACCGCTTCCCAGGTAAAGTTAAGCTGCGATCGGTAGTGAGACATTAGGCACAGATAGCGAAACGCAAGGGGGGAGATCCCTCGTTCTGCAAGATCAGAGAGGCAGATCAAATTGCCGATGCTCTTTGACATCTTCTCGGCATTTATTTGCATAAACTCACCGTGCATCCAGGTCGAAACCCAGCGATGACCAATAGCTGCCTCTGATTGGGCGATTTCGTTGGTGTGATGCACAGGAATATGATCTATACCGCCGCAATGAATATCTACCTGTTCACCTAAATGACACATTCCCATCGCACTACATTCGATATGGCATCCAGGATACCCTCGGCCCCAAGGAGAATCCCAGGTGAGCTCCTGATTTTCAAACTTTGAGCGGGTAAACCAGAGCGCAAAATCAAAGGGGCTTTTCTTATGAGGGTCGACCGCGATCCGAGCTCCAGCACGCATCCCCTCAAGATCAAGTCGTCCGAGCTCTCCATAAGAGGCGAATTTCTCAACATCAAAATAGACGTTTCCTCCTGCCTCATATGCATAGCCCGCCTTTTGGAGACGCTCAACAAGTGAGATCATCTGCTGAATGTGGTCAGTTGCTTTGCATACAACTGTAGGACGCACCAAATTAAGAGCATCCCAATCAGTGAAAAAACGATCGGTATAAAACGCCGCGATCTCAGCCGAGCTTTTTCCCTCACGACGCATCTTATCCTCACCACTATCGGCATCATCGGTGAGGTGCCCGACGTCGGTGATGTTCATGACATGCTTGACTCCGTATCCAATGAGGCGAAGTGTACGAACGAGAAGGTCCTCAAAGAGGAACGTTTTAAAGTTGCCGATATGTTGAAAGCTGTAAACGGTTGGGCCGCAGCAGTAGACTTTTACCTCGGTTGGGTCTTTCGGACAAAATGGTTCGAGCCGCCCGGAGAGGGTGTTGTGAAGGGTGAGGGTGGGTGTCATGGTGCGACGCTTGAAAGATTTTAAGTGGGGGTTCTCGTATATTTCGGGATAGGACCGGCCAGGTTGCCCGATTCCCCAATGATACTACGGTATCACCGCACTCCTCAAACGGAGAGAATGAGGAGATCGCCCTCTATCTAAGCATCCTTCACGACCCTGCTAGCTGGCGATTTAATCCAGGAATTTATCAGGAGAAACAGGGCTAAAACCGCTCCAATCATCGAACCAAGAAGAGAAATAACGGGATGCATCGGTAAAAATAATTTGCCGAGATTACCGTTTATTGAACCAAAAAAGAGAGGCGCAAGACCGTACGCAAATAAAAGGTAGATAAAGATTGAGCGTCCATTCCGGCGGTGATTTGGTGAGATCAGGTGAAAGGAAAGAACAACGCAAACATCCCGCAATACGAACAGAAACCAGGAAGCGACAAACATCCGCCCCGGTAAGGTTGGTACTTTCACCATAGTGACAGCGATCGCCAATCCAAAAAAAAGGAATGTGACAAACCAGGTGGGCGTGCGCAACCAAGCTTCCGAAATATCGCCCTGCTTGAGAGCCACACCAAACTTTCGGAGGGCGATGACATCTTTTGGCTTGGAAAACATCTCTCCTAACAAAAGAGAAGAAAATATAAATCCTCCCCCCTGCCGAATTAAAGTGAGTGAAGCTGATGTGGGTGCGGGTAATGTGGCGACCCAAAGCGGTTCAATGTAGAGCCACAGAAATCCGCAAAAAAGGGTCCAGGCCCAAGGCGATTGCTCAAATTGCAGCTCTGATTGCATGAGCCGAAAAGCTGCAAGAACCGCCCAGCCCATGAATACAAGAACTGAGATAGCGTTGAAATTGAGGATATCAAAACGTATCCCCCACCAAAAAACCTCCTTCACGGCAGAGGTTCCCATTAAGGTCTTTGTGTCAAAAAAAGGAGGAATCTGCCAACAAAGAAATGGTATGAGAATGAATCCCAACCCCCCCATTTGCGCCTTACCTCGGCGATGGATACGAAGCTCTCTGGTCGAGTCCAGGCTGTTCATTACTCCCACAGCACAAACGAGAATCAGAACTCCGATGAGAGTTATTACCAGACGGCTGGTAGCAAACGGGGAAAACGGCCGACCGAAAAAACCAACCCCAACGAGTGCGATAGAAATTCCTGCACCCAGAAGTGGAAAAATCGGAGCACCAAGCATCTTTCCTAGAGTCATATTCCAGACACTGGCCGATGACATTCTCTGAAAATCCCAGGTATTGTCCTCAACCTCAACAGAGACACTCTTCGAGCTTCGAAAAAAAGCCATGAATGCAAACAGAGTAAATCCAAAAATACCGGCTTTCCCGGCTCCCTTCAGAGGCTCAGACGCAGATAAAAAATTAATCCCCACCACCATTCCAAACCCAACCAGCAGGGTAACGACCCTTGCAACTGAAAGCTCAAGCCAGATATGCCTTCGTATCTCTGGATTTATCTCTAGACTCATCTCAGGGCTCCTCTCGAAATTACTCCCCTCTCTGCCACCTGTTCGAGATAAATCTCTTGCATATCAGCTCGTTGCTCGACAAACGAGAGTACAGGTATATCGTTCATAATGAGGTGTTTCAGTATGATGGCCTGATCCTCCTGTTGTTTGAAGGAGCAGGTGATTACGATGCCGTTTGACACGACCGTTGCCTCACGCACATCAGGCTCTTTTTTGAGGAGCTCAAGTGCCGCAGATGGATCGCCAACCACCTTCAGCAGTAGCTTCGTCCCTCCGGTCGTACCGGCTCCATCTCCGACAGCAACATGGCCTAATATCTTTCCGTCATTTAGGGTCAACATCGACTCAGAGTAGTCGGAAAGCTCTGCAAGAATGTGGGACGAGATAACCAGGGTAAGTCCTTTTTGACGGAGGGAGAGAACAAGAGAGGAGAGCTCATGGCGAGCCTCTGGATCTAGCCCCGCCGCAGGCTCATCGAGAAGAATGATTTTTGGATTATGAATCAGCGCCTGAGCTATACCGACTCGTTGTCGCTGTCCTCGGGATAGGGAACCAGCGCGCTGGTATAGGAATTTCTTGAGGCCAACCATTTCTACAATATGGTCAATTCGGGAGTGTCGCGATTGCCCCCTCAATGACCGCATCGATGCCGCATGCTCTAAACACTGTCGTACGCGCAGGTCATCGTAGAGCCCGAACGAATCAGAAAGATACCCCATTTTTGCGTGGCACTCTTGGGGCGACTCCTGTGTGTTGATTCCATCGATCAAAACCTTTCCAGAGTAGGGTGTCTCAAGTGCTGCCAAGAGTCGCAGAAGCGTTGTTTTTCCTGAACCGTTGGGTCCGACAAGAGCAGTGACCGAACCCTCGGTAATAGAGAACGATACTCCGAAAAGAGCTCGCTTATCGGTATAGTCGAAGGTCAGATCTGAGACCTGTATTGCAATTTTTTTCATCGGAAATAGCCCGATCACATAAGACTGGTTCGAAGCAAGCTTCAATTCGATATGGTTAATTCTCCAGTTTTCGCCTCTTAACACTATTTTTGCCGAATCTCTTATTTTGATAGTAGACTGGTAAGGCACTAATATCATTCACTAGCTAGCCCCCGAAGGTTTCACACGCCTCATTAATCCATCGAATGCAGACCAATCCCGACCAATTAAAAAAACTAGTTGATACCTTCCCCGCCCTTCCTGGCGTTTACCAGATGAAGGATGAAAAAGGTTTAATTATCTATATCGGAAAGGCGAAATCGTTAATTGCTCGGGTCCGAACGTATCTTGCGGGGGGTGATGGGCGTCGGCAGATTGGTGCTTTGATGGAGCGCGTTGTTACGATTGAGCCGATTGTGTGCGCATCTGAGGAACAGGCGGCGATCCTCGAGCGAGATCTAATCATCCGGCATCAGCCTCGGTATAATATAAAACTAAAAGACGACAAAGCGCTTCTTCATTTTCGGATAGATCGTACGCATAAATGGCCGCGGATCGAGCTCACGAGACACCCGCGTGATGATGCTGCTGATTACTACGGACCTTACAATTATAGTCACGAAGTAAGGCGTATTCACGAGGTAATCCGGCAGCTGTTTCCCATAAGAAGCTGCTCTGATGCAGTACTTATGAATAGAACTCGGCCGTGCCTTGAGTTTCAAATAAAGCGATGCGTTGCTCCGTGTTGTTTAACGGTCGATGAGGACCAATATCACCAGTGGGTCAGAGAAATAGTAGCACTCCTTAAAGGTCGCACCACCCAGCTACTCGAAGATCTTGGCGAACAAGAGGGGCGAGCTGCTTCAGAGCTTCGATTCGAGGAGGCAGCGATAGTGAGAGATCGCATCGAAGTCCTCGCTAAATTTTCTCGTGGTGAGCAGGTAGAGTTTCATCGGGGGGAGCATCGCGATGTGTGGGCGATCTACCGCGAGGGGAAAACGGTTTGCGTGAATGTTTTGGCTGTGCGTAATGGGCGGGTACACGATAGCTCGCCCTTTATTGTGGAGGAAGTTGAAGTTGGTGATGAGGCTATTCTAGAGAGTGCAATCAGCCAATTTTATGAAGAAGGGCGCGAGATTCCCGCTGAGATTCTTATTCCGATTAGTCTTGAGAATGAATCAATGATTGCGGATCTTCTCCGCTCTCGAAGGGGAAAAACCCCACAAATTTCTGTTCCAAGGCAGGGATCAAAGGCACGACTCCTCGAGCTTTCTGAATTAAATGCCCGACAATACTTTAGTTCAACAGTTCAAGCCGATGCGAGATATCTGACCGCTGCTAAAAAGTTGGCAACGATGATGCATTTGTCGCAGATACCACGGCGTATAGAGTGTGTTGATATTTCAAATCTTCAGGGAACCGATGTGGTAGGAGCGCTCAGTGTGTTTTTAGATGGAGCTCCACTGAGAAGAGAATATCGTAGATACATAATTTCGCAGCAGGATAAGCAAGATGATTTTGCTGGAATCTACGAGGTAGTTTCTCGTCGATTGAGGCGAGCCGTTGAATCGGGTGAGCTTCCCGATCTCCTCGTAATCGATGGGGGGCCAGGACAGCTCGGGATGGCGTTGCGAGCTAGGGATGAATTAGGAGTATCTCTTGAAATTATCTCAATCGCAAAAACCCGTCTCGAGCGTGGCTATCGGGGAGTAGAAGCAATAAGGAAACCGGAGCGATTGTTTGCGCCTTGGAGTGAAGAAGCTATTCCGCTCGCAGATAATGATGAGGTGACTCATCTTCTTGCGGCTCTTCGCGATGAAGCTCATCGTCACGTAATAACGTTTCATCGAAAACGGCGAGCGCAAAGGCTGCATCGATCGGCACTCGATGGTGTCCCCGGTGTGGGAGCTGAGCGGCGACTTCGATTGATGAAAGAGTTTGGAAGTGTGGCGAGAATGCGAAAAGCATCGACCGAGGACCTTGCTCGGGTTGGGCGTATGCCAAAACAGGTCGCATTTGCCCTGCGGCGAGCCCTTCATCGACCAAAGGACGAAGGTGGTGCCGAGGAAGAGTAGGATAGATTTTTTGTCACTATTCACCCCTATGGTTCCCAATAACTCGCCACAACCCCTCAGGGGTGCCGGACGAAGGCCGCCGGGGGGAGATAACTAACTATTCAGCAAAAAAACTGCCGACGAGCGTTTAGCGAGTCGAGCCGCCGGAATCACCAAGGCCTTTTCGGTTTTTGATGGCCTTCGAATTACCCTCTTTTAGACACTGGGGTGAATAGTTACAAAGTTTATTGGGACACTATTGCTGATTAGTTGCGCAACTTTTGGTTTCTGCGGCCGATAAAAGAGGGGTAATGTTTCTCCCTTTATTGGTCCCTGGCGCTCGATCAGGCGAAGTTTAGAGTATCTAGACTAGGACTATTTTCGCCCAAAGTGTCGAGCGGGAGAGCGGTCGTAAAGCATATCGGTAGCTCTCGTGAATGGTTGGTGGTTTCACATTCGATGGTTGGCGATACGGTGGTGGTACAACATCTTCCACCGCGTTTCGTTGCTCTCAGTTTCGCTATTTTTCATCGGCGGACAGGCGATCGGCATCATAGCCTCACCCTCTGTTCAGGTAATCGTTGCGCTTATCCTAATTTGTTATTCCTTTATTTCTCTTTTTCTTACTTCGATAGCAAGAAGAGGTAAGGAGCGGCTGCTGTATTGCAAACGAGAGCAGAAGTTTCGGGTCGTAG
>JBIJBT010000160.1:0-4697 GCA_044345055.1 Bdellovibrionota bacterium | reverse complement strand
AGTAACACGAGCGCTAGCGGAGCGGATCGATTATGAAGTTGCCCCAAAAACCTTCGAGTATGGGCAGTTGTTTGAGAGCCTTGACCTCTATTGCTCAGAGGTGTAGAGGTCCCGGATGATGAATATTCCTCCCCATAACTAAGAAAGGCTATGCTCATGCAAAAAGTTCGACGACTGCGAGATGGTTCGAGGATTGCTGTTGTGGCGCCATCGTGGGGTGGTCCATCTGTATTTCCGGCCGTGTTTGATTTAGGGCTCACGAATTTGCGAAAGATGGGTCTTATTCCGGTAGAGTTTCCTACGGCACGTATGAAGAACGACGACCTTCGTAAGAATCCTCGGCTGCGTGCTGAGGATTTGCACAGGTCTTTTCTTGACCCTCAAATTGATGGAGTTATCGCCGCAATTGGTGGTGACGATTCGGTTCGTCTACTGGAGTTTTTACGACCGGAGGTGTTTCGCGAGAATCCAAAATTCATCATGGGATATTCCGACTCCACAACGTTCCTCAATTTTATCGCTGATGCAGGCGTGGTCACCTTCCATGGTCCAACCGTTATGTCCGGATTTGCGCAGTGGCAGTTCTTTCCTCCGGAGATTCAGGAGCATTTTTTTGAGATGGTTTTTCGTGGCGGTACTCCCGCATGGGGCTCGAATCACGTCTTCTCTGAAGGCTATCCGGATTGGACTGATGCGAGTCGAATCGGGCAGTTGAATCCACCGCAGCAAACAGATGGATGGCACTGGTTTTGCGGAACGTCGAACGTGGTGCGTGAAGGGGTTTTGTGGGGCGGATGTATGGAAGTTCTTGAGATGATGAAGGGGACTCGATTCTGGCCCTCAACTTGGTCTGACAAAATCCTATTTCTGGAGACAAGTGAGAATGTTCCCTCTCCGACGGCAGTTTCATATTGGTTGCGAAACTACGGTGTACAGGGGATCTTCTCGCAAGTTAAAGCACTACTGATAGCGAGAGCGCGTGGCTACACAGTCGAGCAAAAGGCAGAGCTGGAAGAGATTGTAGAGCGGGTGGTTAGGGAGGAATTTGGTGTGGACGACCTACTTATTGTCACCAACATGGATTTTGGACACACAGAGCCGCAATGGGTGATGCCTATTGGTGGCAAAATTCGACTCGATCCGACTATGAAAACGATGGGACTTGTTGATGCGGTGTGTGAGTAAAACACCTAAAAATGTCATTTCGCCTTGGACCTCTATTGCTCAGAGGTGTATAGATCTGGCCTTGTTATCCTTTCAGCCAACAAGAGAATCAAGAATTTTCAAATATCGAACAACTTTCTCATTATCGATGATGGCTGAGTCTTTATTAAATTTTTGGCCAATCTCCCCCATGAAGGTCACACAAAATAGGGCAGTGTAAAAGTCGAGGGCTTCGGATTGGTATCCTGTCAGTTGCCAAGCATAGGCCCAATCATGAATGTAATCCGTATCCCAATCGTTGGCTAGAAGAGCCATTCGGGTCAAAGCGAGCACTAATAGCGGATCGCCAAAGCATAGGTCGTCAACATCAACGATCCCTTGGAGCCCTGAATCGGAAACTAATACATTCTTTGTGGTGGTATCATGTAGGAACGGTAATGGCTGGACGCTGTTGAAGTAGTCACTAAAGCGGGATAAGCAAGCTTCCACTCTGTCTACATGGGTTACGTCGTATATGCCGGCTGACTGAATCCAATTTCTTGCGCGATTCAATTGTTGATGAAGGACCTCTCGCCATGATTGCCGAAGACATCTGTCTTCGTAGCTAAAGGCGAAGCCATATCCTAAGGCTGGAGGGAGGCTTTGCACTTTGAGCTGAATGTTGGCCACGTTCTCCGCTATCTCTTTTCGAACGTCTTTTCGAAGCGTTTGGTAGACGTCGCCCAAATCGATTCCTGGAATGTGCTCAATAACTGTATACGGGAAAGGACTATCCAAATCAGAAAAGAGAATTCTCGGAACTGGAACACCGACCGACCTGATCCGCTCGGTCCAATAAACACTGCCCTCCAAATAAGGCCTTGTCTCTCCATGCCCCATCCGAAGAACAATTGGAGCTCCATGCTCGGGCAATACCTCGTAAACATAATGGCATAAGCCAGTGGGGTATCGACGAAGGATGAATGCATCATTCCCGAGATAGCTGGAGACGGCTGTCAGCATCGCCCTGAAACTGCCGAAAACTCATCGGTTTGAAAATGCATAGGATTAGGTGATTTTTGTTATGGTGTTTCTGTAAGAATTTCTTGTTCCTTTTGTTCCTCCTTGTTTGCATCGTGCTTTTTCATAACCGGGATTGTGGCTGAGGTTGTTTTGTTTTGGTTGTTTTCTTGTTCTCAGCCTCTAGAGGAGATGTTGGCTGATGGGACAGGTGGTAAGTCGAAGTTGTTGTAATTGCGGAGGTTTATTTGAGCCTGATTGTCGTAATCGGAAACGTCAGGTGAGCTGTTCTAGTGCGGAGTGCCGAGGAGCGATGAAGGCAGCTCGGCAGCGGCGGTGGTTGGATAAGGCTGAAAACAAGAATTACTTTATCGGTCCCGAGCATGTGGAGCGAGTTCGGGAGTGGAGGTCGCATCATCCTGGATACTGGAAGCGTGAGGGTGTCAAAAAGCGTGCTCCGTTACAAGACGCACATATGAGCCAAGTAGTTGAAAAAGCTGCTGATCTAAAAACTCCGTTACAAGACGCTCTTTCGAATCAATCTATTGTATTAATTGGACTAATAGCCCAGATCTCTGGATTTACGTTACAAGACGACATGGCTTCGACCTTCGCTAATCTGTTACGTATTGGACGTGACATTTTGAGCATGGCGGAGGTTAGTCTTAATGATTCGAAAACATTTAATCGTTCCGGAGCGAGAAAGACGGATTCCCAAACAGTTTAGTTGGGTCGATCAGGAGCTTGTACGGGGTGGGCATACTCAGCGTGTGAGTGCTGCGGCGCTTGGATTGTATCTATTCCTGGTAGCAGTAGGGGATTTACAGGGGCTTTCTTACTTCTCCGATCGCACTATTGGGCAATATGTATTGGGCGATATCGGACGGCTTCGTGCTGAGCTAATTAGAGCTGATCTTATTGCGTATCGAGCACCTCTTTATCAGATCCTTTCCCTAGGCTCGACAACGTCGCGTCGTCCAAATGCAACAGGTGGAGGATTTAAATCGATAGCAGACGTTCTTCAAACCATAGGAGGACGTCGTTCATGATCGATTACGAGACATTTTCAAAGATAAAACTTTACGCAGAGCGCGATGGGTTAAACATTCAACAGATCGCCAGTCGGCTTGAGCTTGATTGGCGCACCGTTGCAAAGTGGATTAATAAGCCAAGATTTGTACAGCGTGCACTATCGGCTCGAGCAAGCAAACTTGACCCGCACAAGGACTACATTCAGCGGCTTCTTGAAAAACATCCCTACACCACAAAGCAGATTTTCCAGCGCATCAAGGAGCATGGATATTCAGGCGGCTACACCATAGTTACGGAATATATAGCCAAGGTTCGTCCTCCTCGTCGTGAAGCTTATCTTAGCCTTTCGTTTGCTCCTGGCGAATGTGCTCAGGTTGATTGGGGTAAATTTGGCACTGTGCGGGTCGGAACAACAACGCGGCGACTCTCATTTTTCCTCATGGTGCTGTGCCAAAGCCGTATGATTTATCTTGAATTTAGCCTACTCGAGACGATGGAGCACTTTTTGTCTTGCCATCAGAATGCCTTTTCATTTTTTGGAGGGGTTCCACAAAATGTAATGATCGACAATTTAAAATCGGGAGTACTAAAGCGAGTCTTCGGCGAACAACCCGTTTTAAATCCAAGATATGCCGACTTTGCAAATCACTACGGATTTACAATTAAACCGTGCGCTCCTCGAAAAGGAAACGAAAAGGGGCGAGTCGAAAACGCAGTCGGATACGTAAAGAAAAATCTCCTAAACGGTCTTGAGATACCAAACTTCGACTCACTTGAGCCAGCTGCCCGATTATGGCTCGACCAAATAGCAAACGTCCGCATCCATGGAGTAACAAAAAAACGTCCCATAGACCTGTTCCCTGAGGAAAAACAGGCTCTACAACCAATACCGCCTCATCCCTACGATGTTGGAACAATTTCCTCTGTCAGAGCTTCAAGTCAGTTCCGGATTAGACTCGATACTAATAATTATTCGGTGCCATCTGATTACGCCGGTGCAAGACTTACCCTAAAAACCTATCCAGACAGGCTCTGTATCTACAACGATAGCGACCTTATCGCACGACATCCAAGAAGCTACGACAGACACAAGGATTTTGAAAATCCAGACCACCCAAAAGAGCTGATCGCTCAAAGAAAAAACGCTCGCGATCAGATCATATTCTCACGATTTCTCGCCATCTCTCCTCAAGCACCAGATTACTACAAGCAGCTAACAGCAAAGCGCCTCAATGCAAAACATCACATGCAAAAAATCGTGGCTCTATCAGAAATCTACGGAAATCAAGCCGTGGCTCAAGCAATCACAGATGCATTTGAATCAAACGCATTTAGCTCCGAGTACATCACAAATATTCTCGAAATGCGCACCCGCATCAGAAATGAGCCCGGAGCACTTCACCTGACTCGTGCTCAAGACATGCTCGATCTCGATATAGCAGAACCAGACCTATCTATCTACGATGCACAACAAGGAGTAAAATATGACACAAATCCCTAAC
>JBIJBT010000009.1:0-48385 GCA_044345055.1 Bdellovibrionota bacterium | reverse complement strand
GACATCACTTTTTGAAATTGGCCTACTTGTGATTCTCGGTTCGATATATCTCTCTACGATGCGTATTTCATCATTTACTGGAACATTAGTAGGCCCAGAGCAGATAAAATGGACGCAGATTTTCTTCTCTATCAATATAATGCTTGCGACTTTTTTTGGACTTGCTTGCGCGACACGACTTATTTTCCCGAGCATATCTAGGGATGGAAGGTCGGCTTGGATGCTTTACACGAGCCCGATAACTATTGAACAGATCGTTCAGACGAAATACCGTCTATGGTCGCGCTTTCTTGCTCTGATGGTCGCTGTTTTCCTCGGAGTAAGCACCTACCTTACGATCGGTTCAATTCCGATTACTCTTCTTTGCTGCCTTTTTGGGGCGATAGTTGCTCATGGTACTGCGGCAATTGCTATTGGGGTTGGGGGAGAATACGCTAACTTTAGCTGGGAACACCTTACGCAGCTCTCGGGAAGTCTCGGTAGCCTACTTTGTATGATCATTAATCTGCTTTACGCAGGTGCCTGCGGCGCAATGTTTTTGTCCTGTATTTTGTTGCCCCGATTAAAACCAAGTCTCTCGACACCTGTTGCCTCCTCTCTCGCCATCATCGTTGGCTTCTTTGCAATTTTCGCTCTTACCAGCGCTATAACGCGGCTCGCGCTGAGGCGAGCGGTGACATTTTTAGGCCAAGATCTGCGGTAGGGGCGATCAATCATCCCGACTTAAAAACCGATCGATGGACCCTCAATAGTAATTGGCCAGAGTAGCCGAGCATCTCTCTTTGTGGTAGGTCTCTTTCCTGAATAGGCTTACAAAGCCGAAATCCCGAACGACAATTCTGAAAGGATTTAATATGGACATGTTTCAAACGTTGAGAACTCCTCTCGGATATACCGCTGCTGGTATTGCAAGCGGTATTAAATCTTCGGGGGCTAACGATATGGCGCTATTTGTCTCGGATATTCCCGCAACCGTTGCCGCGCTCTTCACCACCAACAGAGTTGCGGCTGCTCCGGTTCAGGTATCGCGAGAACATTTGACTGAGAACGAAGGACGGTGTCGCGCAGTTGTCATATCATCAGGCAATGCGAACGCTGCTACCGGTCCTTCAGGTGTGGGGATCGCCCGTGCAATTTGTGCTGAAGTTGCCCAATCTCTCGGATGCGAAGAAAGGTCAGTGATGATTGCACAAACAGGTCTTATTGGCGTTCCGCTCAATCAGTCAGTGGTTACCGAAGGAGCTCGCTCCCTTGTAGCTCACCTCTCTCCTTTGCGGTGGGAGGACGCAGCACGAGGTATGATGACCACTGATACCCATCCGAAATGTGGCTGGCGTCAATTTGAACAAGATGGAAGGACTATTACTGTTGCTGGATTTGCAAAGGGTGTTGCGATGGCAGCACCCTCAATGGCAACGATGATTGTCACCATTTTAACTGATGCGACAGTTTCAAGCGCGACGTTGCAGTCGTGCTTGAAGAGTGCTGCTGAGAGAACGTTCCATCAGCTTAATATCGATGGATGTCGCTCGACGAACGATACTGTTTTTTGTGTTGCAAATGGTGCAGCGGGAGCGCCGTTAATTGATGATAGCTCTGAGCAGCCCCTCACGTTGCTCCGAGATGCCTTGACGGAAGTTTGTGAGGAGCTGGCGTTACAGATGGCCGGAGATGCTGAGGGTGGTACAAAGCGAATTCGGGTAGAGGTTCGTGGCGCAATCTCTGAACACGATGCGCGTCGGGCCGCTCGCCAGATAGTTGGATCAGTACTTGTAAAGTGCGCAATCGCTGGTGAGTGCCCCTATTGGGGAAGAGTGATTGCAGAGGTTGGTGCTGCCGATATTTCGATTGATCCCGAAAATATCTCGATCCGGTTTGGTGATATAGTCCTCTGTGAAAAGAGTGTTGCTGTCCCGTTTGATGCTGAAGCAGCATCGCAGTATCTCAAAGGAAAAGAGATCTCGATTACTGTAGAGCTTCATCAAGGAGACAGCTCAGCGTATGCATTCGGAAGCGATCTCACCCCAGAGTATGTGCGGATCAATATGGATAAGTCGTAATGCTCTGCGATTAGTGTGAGAAAATAATGTTCACTGTAACGAACAATTCTTTGCTGCCAGATTGGCTGCTGAAACCGTTTATTCGGGGCATCAGATCTACTGATGCTTTTTCAAGTGGCGTTGAACTCGAATATCTTGTCGTTGATAGTTCAAGCTTTGAGATAGCTCCTTACAAGGGAGAACGGGGGATAGAGGCAATATTAGGTTCCCTGATGAAGAAAAGGGGTTGGTCTCCGGTGTATGAAGAGAGCGCTCTTATTGGTCTTAGTCGTAATGAGTCGAATATTTCTATAGAGCCAGGGGGGGCGATTGAGGTTGCAACCTCGCCGCAGAGATCGCTTGAACGGATTATCGATGAGATGAAAGAGATCACCGATGAGGTGGCGGCTGCGGTGCACGAACAGTCATTTGCACTCCTGTGCGCGGGCTATCATCCATTCGCAAGGAAAGAGGCTGTATCGCTTGTTCCAAAGCGAAGATATCACATGATGTATCCGATAATGGGCCAGACCGGGACTCTCGGTCAGGACATGATGAAACTCACCGCATCGATTCAGGTTACACTCGATTTTTCAAGCGAGAGTGATGCTTTAGAGAAATATGCTTTAGCGTGTCGTCTTGTTCCCGTGTTCATCGCGCTATCCGGAAATAGCCCTTTTCATTACGGAAAGCAGCAACCCTATCAATCATTTCGGTCGCACATCTGGACTGATACTGATCCACGCCGTTCCGGATTTCCCCCGGATATTCTCGATGGTCCCCGCACATTCGCTGATTATGCATCGTGGGCGCTTGATGCTCCGGTTTACTTCCTAAAACGGGGCGATAATCTGATAGCAACCGCTGGTGAAACTTTTCGGCAGATTCTCGCCTCCGCTGTGCCCCTTACAGAGTCTGATTGGGATCTTCATCTTTCAACACTTTTTCCGTGGGTACGATTACGAAATTATTTAGAGCTGCGAGCTTTCGACATGGTTCCGCCCCCACTTCAATATGCGATCGTAGCGCTCGTACACGGTATCTTCTACCATCGTGAAGCGTTTGCGGCAGCTCAAGAAGTTGTCGGTGGATTTGATATTTTAACCATCAACTCGCTGATCGATGAGGCTATTCGGCCAAACGATAATGTATCGAGTAAAGAGGGCGGTACTCAGCCATCGAGATCACTTCATTCTTTGTGTGGCGATATATTATCCGTAGCTAGAGAAGGCTTATCGCAAAATCACCGCCATCTTCTTGAGCCGCTTCGCGAGCGTCTATTAAATGAGCAGGAAGTGCCAAGAGAAATTAATGACTGGGTAAAGAACAATATTTACGATCCTGTTTCGAGATAATTTTGCGAGATATTTTTATGAACCATTATTACATTGAGAGTTGCTGTGCTTAGTTGGCTAGTTGAACAGTTATTAGAACAGATCGAGCGGCGGCGAAACTTTATTACTTATGCCGTAATCGGAGTCAGTGGAGCGACTCTTGATTTTGTTTTGTTTGAGATTTTTCTCTGGGCTGGTCTGTCGATGCAGATTGCTAATTTCATCTCTGTATCGGCGGGTATAACAAATAATTTTTTCCTTAATGCGAGATTGAATTTTCGGGTATCCGATCGGCTCCTGCGTCGATTTGTTGCGTTTTACGCAGTTGGAATGGTCGGTTTGGTGCTGAGTGCAGCCATTCTTGAGTTAGGGGTTGGTTGGCTAGGGGTTTCAGCCCGAATCGCGAAGGCGTCATCTATTGTGATTGTGGTTGTGACGCAGTATTCATTGAATAAGGTATTGGCGTTCCGAGGGGGAACTTAAGTTCGCCGATTCTCAAATTAAACAGTACGATCAAACAAACGAGGACTGTCAGATGAAACATATTCCTGTATCTCGGGTACCGCTACGGCTTGGCGTTGGTTCTGGTATTGTCGCCGCTCTATTCGCGGCTGCACTTCTTCCTTCCAATTCAAAGGCCGAAACCTCGCATCGCCCCCATATGTTGCGTCGAGCAATCTCTGTTACGGGTGAGTGTTTAGCTCGGGTTGCTCAGGACAGGGGAGCGGTGACAGTGACATCATCTGTCGTTGCCAAAACGCCGCAGGAGGCTTCATCAAAAACTATCGCGGCACACGAGGCGATTAAAAAGGAGGTCAAGGGTCTCAGTTTGCGGGATGCCTCTACTGAGACTGTTGTCTATTCAGTATCTGAAGAATGTTCTTATGACGGTTCGCGGCGCTCTTGCACGGGATTTCGTACACAGCTTGCTTCTCGTTTTGAAACATCCGATATAGCTCGTATTGGAGAGGTAATCGGGGTTGCTTCACGGTTGGGAGCTGAGGAGGTTTCGAATTTACAGACCCTTGTTTCGCCTGAGTTGATGAAGCGAGAGCGAGAGGGTTGTCTTGAACAGGCTACCCGCAATGCGGCTTCAAAAGCGGCAAAGCTGGCGGCGGGAGCGGGGGTTTCGCTTGGTAGAGTTCGATCGATCGAGGAGGGAGTTGCTTCGGGGGAAGGGTGGCCGGTGGCGCGAGAATTTGCTCCACGAGCTCTCGCTGCGGTGGCTAAAGCTGCCCCTGAAGCCTCGGTTGAAGCCAAGCCTGTTGATATCTCGGTAACGGTATCGGTTGTTTATGACATCGATTGAATAACGTCAAAATTGACGCGAACGGCTAATTTCATGCGTTGACACAACGGGCGGTCATCCTTACCCTATGGGTAGAGAGTAGGCCGTGTGAATTGCTCTTTCATGGACGCAGACGATCGCTAGGGATTGTATCAAGCGCTCGGTTGAATCGACCGTCAGGAAGGGGTTAGACCGAGTCGATAGATAATTTTGGAGATCATTTGCCAAGTACTCCGAAAAATTAATCCCGGAATTTAGTTTTTTTACCTAATCAACAGTGCGAGTTCTGGTTCGATCCTTATGAATACCCCCACGCCTACTACCGCGCCGCTCCACGTAAGGGAATTTTCTGCAAAGGATGTTCAGGCTGTATTGCGATCTTTGACGGGAGGAACCGAAAAGATCGGGCTCGCGCTTCTCAATTATTACGCACGAACTGATCTCGTTCCAACGACTGGTGAGACGGTAGTCCGCGGGCGCCGCCAGTATTCGTATGCAGATTTGGTGCTCCTTTGTTGGCTATTTCAGATGAAGCGGGAGGGGTTGCCGGTTAATAGATTTCGCCAAGGTATCGATTATCTCCGCAAAAGACTGCCCCGACTCCAGAAAAATCCAGCCGACATGATGTTGCTGACTGATGGAAAACAGCTCTATTTAAAGCACCGTGTCGAGGACAAAGGGCAGATTGCCGAGGCGCTCACCGGTCGAAAGGCGGGTCAATATGTCTGGGCATACGCGATAGGCTCCCTAATTGAAGAGGTGGATCGAATTATCGCGTCTCTAAATGACAGTGGAGATATCTCCGAGGTTGCAACGAGCAGGCGAGCCTCGGCAGCTTAAGGGTTTCAGTTCGGTGCCGAATAGACTTCTCTAGCTAAAATCGGAAACAATGGCGTCCACTCAGGGTGGCTGTGTAGTTCTGTTAGACGTTATTTGTGTTGGTGTTATGGCAAAATCTTCGACTATTTTAGAGGTTGTTGCGCTGTTGCGTGAAAAAAAGGCGTGGTGGCTCTTTCCGATAATTACGGTATTTCTGTTGTTGGGAGTGCTCCTTGTTGCGACCTCAGGAAGTGCGCTTTCGCCCTTCATTTACGCTCTTTTTTAGGCTCAACGGATAGATCTGTTATCGGCAGATGATTGGGGGCGGGTGCCTTCACCCCTGAAGAAGCCGTTGCAGTATCATCAAAAAATCCAAGAAAGACTGGGACTCTATCGATACCTTCAACGATAACTTCTTGAGTCGGTGTTGAGATTTGAGTTGAAATAGGGCTTCGCGCAAATATCTGTGCGGAGCCTCCGCCGTCGAGATTGAGAGCTTCACTGCAGCCGATGGTAGGCGATGCGAGCAGTTCCTGAAGCGATGGCATCGTTAGGGTGAAGAGCCCTGAAGATACGCAAAAAACGATAATTTCGCCCTCTTTGTTGATACAGATTCCAGCTCGGCGTGTGCTGAAAGAGTCGCGTACTCCGGGAGTGGGCGAGCCGTTGTCGATGAGCCGCGGGCCTGCCTGAACTGCCTCGATAACCCCGAGGGGAGAAAAGGTGTCCCGATGGAGGATGTGGGGTCCTCGGCTATCGATCTGAAAGATACCACTTAATGCTCGCCCTGAGCGGTGTGCTTTGCGTTTTAAGATACCACCTGCAACGATGGCGCCAAGGGGGGAGGCTTTTTCATCGAAAAAGTTGGCGTTAATTGTAAGCGAAGCGCCAGCGTGTCCTGCGATCTCTCGGGCGCTCAGAACAGGATATCCGAACTCTTGGGCGGTTAAGACCCGGAGACGGGGGCGCAACGGCTTCTCGGTGGGAGATGAGTTTGGGTACGGTTCGGTTGCATCGGATAATCGGGCAAAAACGATGCGGGATGGAAAGAGAGCTTCTGGATGAACGATAATTTCTCGGACGGCTACTCGCGGAGAGAGCGATTGCCAGGCATCGGTCAGGTTAAATGGTGTGGCGTTTGCGTTGGAGATGAACGGAAACAAGGTAAACGACAAAAGCGGCGCAGCAGCGAAGATGTTGAAACGGTGGAGCGATGCTTTTAATTGACAAAGGGTGGACTGTAGGCTTACACCAGACGCTCGTAAAAGATGGATAGTTCTGGCTTTCGTGGTCATTTGTTTTTAGTTGTCAGATGACAAGATATTAGCAAGCGATTGCTAATTGAGATTTTCGATGGATCTGGGTAGCTGAAACATTAGTTTGAGTGTATTTCTGTAAACCGATATTTCATCTTGACGTCCTAGATGCTAACGATCATAGATGCTATTGATCCTAAATAGGAAGAATACCTGACAGTTGCAGCGAAGCACCACCCACTTCTGTTGATGTGTCGGCAGAGGTGCTTTTTTTAAGAGGCTGCGAAATAAGGGTGGTCGAGGCGAGGGCCGATTCTTTCGAGGCTAAGAGTTAACGTAGAAGATAGATCTGCTGCGGTGATGGCTCGCCACTCATGAAAAAGAGGCTGCCACCTGCAAACTCAATTTAGATCCTTAAGATTTGCTATGACAACAGCACCGTTCTCCTCCCGACTTTTGGCTCTTCTTCAAAGGGCAAGGCGGGCTGTTCGGATGTACGGCTCGCTCGGACGTCCCTCTAGTCATCCGGAGCAGGGTAACGAGGAGAGAGATGCACAGGCTCGCGAGTGGCGTGTCACGAATGAATTGCTCATCTCTCGGATTACGGCTCTTATCGGTGTACGACCAGTCACTGCAATCACTCCCCGAGAGCTTGGCGGAGTAGTTCATCAATTTGAGCGAGAAGCGATTGAATTAAGCACTCTCTTGGCGGAGGGAAATACGAGGCTGATCGGATTCGCTGAGGCGGCCGACTATATCGCTGCAGCTCGGACGGCGCGAGAGCTGGTAATTTTACAGTCTAGGTCGCAAGCGATAGCTGCGGTGATACACGAGCTAAGCGTTTTGTTATCACCTCATGGGAATCGCGGAATTTCGCCCGAGGTAGGAGAGGAGACCGGAGTTGTAACTGCTCCTTCAAGGATTTCTCAGTCATTAAGTGGTGCAAGACAAAACGAGCGCGATGAGCACCGTTTTATAGCGCAGCGAGTGCGAGCAACGTTGGCAGGTCGAGGAGCCTCTCTTGATATTCCTGAGAGAAGCGATCTAGAGACGAAAGAGAGCGTTGATAAGGTGACCGATGAGAGTCATCCTCAACGACTCCGAAAAGTGCTTCCGCTTCGTCCAGTATTTGATGCGCTCAAGTAATCGCGCATCTCTAGGGTAGCTCATTTTTTACGAAAGACTATTCTTCTGATAGCTCCTTACACTCATCGAGCAACCACTCTAAAATCGATGATTCAAGGAGTGGTGAGAGAGTTTCGAGAATTTGCCGATTATAGCTGTTAATTTGTTGCCGTTCTTCGCTGGTGAGTAGATCTTGGGCGAGCAGTTTGCGAGAGTAGGGGACTAGGGTAAGAGTTTCAAAACCGAGAAATTCGCCGAATTCTTTTGTTGAGAGATCGGGTCGCTCGACAACGAGCTGAAGGTTTTCGATTCGAATTCCGAAGTGGCCTGCCTTATAGAAACCGGGCTCATTGCTCACGATCATACCGGGTTGGAGTGGCGTTGAGCGGCGGCCGATCGCGATGCGATGTGGTCCTTCGTGAACAGAAAGATAGCAGCCGACGCCGTGGCCGGTGCCGTGCCCATAGTTGAGGCCGCGACTCCAGAGGGGAGCGCGGGCGAGCGCATCGAGATCAGAGCCATCGGTGCCGGCGGGGAAATTTATTCGCGAGAGGGCGAGGTGTCCTTTTAGGACTAGGGTATACAGCTCTTTCTCTTCGCGAGTCGGAGCTCCGCGATGGATAGTTCTCGTGATATCGGTGGTGCCATCGATGTAATGCCCACCGCTATCGAGCAGAAGGAGCGCGCTTTCATCGATAGAAAGAGAGGATTCAGCTGTGGCCTGATAGTGAACGATTGCACCGTGCGGACCAAAGCCAGCTATCGTGGGAAAGCTCGGGCCACGGTAGTTTGTTTGTGCAGTGCGGAACGATTCGAGTTTATTTGCGAGAGAAAGCTCTGTTATTGGCTCAGCATGAGGGGTTGTTGCAAACCAGTGAAGAAGTTTAATTACGGCAACTGCATCGCGTATGTGAGCAGCGCGGATGCCATCTTGCTCAACTGGATTTTTTACCGCCTTTAGCAGAGTTATAGGCGAATGTTGCCGAATGACAGTAGCGCCGTTTGCCTCGAGTGCTTGAAGAACAGAAACATTTGTTGCGGCAGGGTCTACTATCCATGTTCCGGAATAATCTGAAAGCGAGCTCAGAAAATCTTGATAAGGGCGAACCGAGACGTTGGCTGAAGCGAGATGATTTGATACGGCGGACGATAGCGGTGAATCGGTGAGATAAAGGACCGCATCATTTGGTGTGATAATGCTGAAGGCGATCGCTAGTGGATTATATGGAATGTCAGATCCTCGGAGATTGAAGGTCCATGCAATCGCGTCCAGTCCGATAAGTGGATGGATAAAGGCGTGCTCGCCCCTTGGTAAAAGCGCTCCGAGCGATTCCCGAATGAGCTCAATCTTCTCCATGACTGAGATTCCGGCGCACGATAGCGGGTATACCTCAAGGGGAGTAGAGGGTAGCGGCGGGCGAGCCTCCCAAATTTCATCAACAAGATTGGTGGATGATAAAATAAGCGATCCATCGCACCTTTTTAGCGCTCCCTCGATTCGATCGCGATCTCGAGCAAGAATCGTCTGAGGATCGACCGCGATAATTTTCTTTGGAAACAGGTCAGCAATAACCTGCTCAAGGCTCGGCGAACCTGCAACAAGGAGGCGACACAGCGTAATCCCCGTGCCTGCCAGCTCCTCTTCAGCCTGAATAAAGTAGCGGGAATCGGTCCACAACCACGCACCATCTTGACCAACAAGAAGGTCTCCCTGCGAACCAGTAAACCCCGAAAGAAAAATTCGCCTTTGCCAACATGTAGGCACCCACTCGTTATGATGGGGATCTGCAGCGGGAATATAATAGCCATCCCACCCCCGAGCCTTTAGAGTCCGTCGCATATTATCGAGTCGAGAGAGGATTTCCGCTCGATTGGGTAAGTTTGACGGAGTCAGAGGCAGGGAGGTGATGGTCATGAGGATTCTCCCTGATAATGCGTGGGCGAAACTAATTAGGACGGGGCACTTACTTCTTCCGGCTCAGGTTGCCAGAGAGGAAAAAGGATTAATCTGTTTGACGCCAATCCTCCGGGCGGTCTCGATGGAAGAAGTTTGCGAAATCATCGATAGAGCTGTTTCTGTCGAGAAAATCGTTCGGATCGGCAGGACCCAAATTTAGTTTATCGACAACATCAACGACAGAAGGTTTTTCTGGATCTCGGAATGCGCGCCGCTGAGCGTGTTTGAGAATATTAGCGAGAGCGGTGTCTTTTGCTGCCATTTTACCAGCAAAAAGAGCATCCTCCAGGGATACCTCTTTGCCATCTTGAATCCGTTGGGCTATTTCAAGAAATTTCTTCCGAGAGTCAAAAGATAACATGAAAACCTATCGATTTGGAGAAAAATAAAGATAGTCTGAGCGGCCTTTTAAGCCACCAGAGCTTCTGAGATCCAAGTGCTGGCCTTCATCACCAACACCCGAATCTTCCTAACGATTCTCTAACGCAACTCTTTAAATCGTCAATGATAAAAAGAACCTGAGTCAATTATCATTAACGCATATCAAATATGCACAATCAACTCCACTAACCATCTCAAAACTCGCACCCCTCTTTGCAACTCCATTATCTTGAAGCAGAACGTTTTCCCAATCGCCCACCAAAAAACTAATTCAACTCCGCAGCACTCCGATCGCATCTCGCACTCGATTAAGCACTCCATCTGCTACTACGCGCGCTCGCTCTGCACCGGTAGCAATTACGGCTCGAAGAAACGGTTCATCGGCTCGGTAGCTGAGATATCGCTCGCGGGGGGCGGCTATCTCCCGATCGATTACCTGAAAAAGCTCATCCTTGGCGTGGCCCCAGCCGAGTCCACCTGACTGTAACCGTTGCTCAAGATCCTCCCATTCCTCCGGAGTGCCAAAAAGCTCGAAAAGCTCGCCAACGAGGGTGTTTTTCATCGATTTTGGTTCATCCAGCGGTGTCGAATCGGTTTTGATACTCATCACCTTTTTTCTTAACATTCCCGACTCGCAAAAAATAGGAATGGTATTGTCGTAGCTCTTTGACATTTTTCTCCCGTCAAGACCACGAATCGTCATAACCGACTCCTGAACGCTAGCAGTTGGAGCCTTCAAAACATCGCCAAAAACAGCATTAAAAGAACCTGCCATATCGCGCGCCATCTCTATGTGCTGCACCTGATCCTTTCCAACCGGAACAATATCAGCGTCATAAAGCATGATATCAGCTGCCATCAGTACCGGGTAATAGAGTACACCGTGATTTACCTCACGACTCGCCGCGAGTGCATCTTTGTAAGCATGACCTTTTTCGAGAAAACCGACCCCCGTAACGCAGCTTAGATACCAAGCGAGCTCGGTGACTGCTGGAATTGAGGACTGCAAATAGAGGGCGTGTTTTTCATGATCCAACCCCGCTGCCACATAGGTCGCGATTACATCGTAGGTTGCCTCCTGAAGCCTTTTGGAGTCTTTGACGGTTGTCAAAGCATGTAGATCGGCGATAAACAAAAAGAGCTCTCCCTCTGATTGACGAGCTATCGCAGGCTTTACTGCGGCAAGATAGTTGCCAATATGAAGCTGGCCCGAGGCTCGGATACCCGTTAGAATGCGAGGTGTCGATGGTCGATTCATAGAGTACTCTTTTTTTGTTTGATTGGGGCGGTTTGCGATGTTACAGAAGGTGCGCTGCTTCACATTGCAAAATTGAACTGCGCAATATTTGGATAAAATGATCTGCACTGCCACTTATCTGCACTGCAAAAGTTTTGTCGTGGTGCACGATATTACCTGCACGAAGCCGCATTAGACAATAATATGGCTTGCTTCGTGTTTTAAAAATTTAAACGACACCCTTAACTTCGGGTCGTTTCTTTCCTTATATATTTCTCTCTCTCAAAGTAACGGTATAGGCGGAGGCGATACAGCCGTGTTAACCCTGAAAATGAATACATCAATAAAAGCAATTCTGCTCCGAATTACCGCTCTTTCATCCGGGCTCTTACTTTGCGCATTCACCGCTATTGGCGGTTTTTTTATTGCGCCAGAACTCCGTCGTACCGTTGCCGAGGCGGGGATTCGAGAGCTTCTTCACTCCAGATATACAGCCAAGAATGGGGATATTCTGAAGGGATTAGTATCTCAAATAACGACTCCACCGACTCTCATTGAGCGGCTTTTGGCCGATATCTTTTCATCCTCAGAGCTGTGGCCGCAAGGAGATATAGCTCATGTTTCTGATCTGCTTTTGTCTTCGCTCCTCGTTGGAGTCGACGAATCTGCGTTGCGAATAGCCGAGCGATCATTGCCCGCTTCAGAAGGCTCCCACCCATTAGAGATCTCTACATCGTGGCAACAGCAGCTATCTATTGCAGCAACCCCTCTGCTCGAAATAGTTCGTAAGCAAAAAAAAGGAGCTGAAGAAGAAGCTCGTTTGACCGCTGAGATCGAGCCTCTTGAATCTCAGTGTGCAACGATTCGGAATGAAATGGCGCTAAATCTTGGGCTGGCGGCGGTGCGTGCGAGAAATTTATCGTGCGAATGGTATGGGTCGGGTCCTTTGCAGGGTCTGCCTAAACTCAGCGTGCTACGACTTGAGCCGCACTCTATGCTCGACCTAATTCAGTCTCTTCGGGCCGCTGGTTCAAATCTTCCTCTTGAAACTGAAGATTCCATCGAGCGATTAAAGCGATTTTTCCCCGCATTGCAGAGGAAAATGGCAATTATCAGTCCTCGCCTTGTCAATCTTTTAGCGCAGAAGCGCGAAAATGAAGAAAATCAACGAAAGCTGACGAGTGCTCACTTTGTCCACCAAGAGCGATTTCTTGACTCACTTCTTTCAACGCTTCATTCAGTCCGCTATCAAAAGCTACAGGCACCCATTAGCCCGATATATCAAACAATTGCCGAAACATTAGTCACACTCTCTATCGGTGACTGAGTCGATTAAATACCAAACAGGTTTCTTAGAACTGTCACAAAAGAAACAGTTCTGTTGTATAAGCTACCCGTTATTTTTTTGGAGTATTTACCTCCATTTGGTATGTAGCTGAATATATTGAAAAATATTTCGTATAAAAGAGATATTATCTGATTCCCAGCACTAGTAAAAAAAATAACTAGATCAATTATTTTTTTTCTTGTGCACCTCTGATGATTCTCCTATTATCCCCCCACTCGGGGGTATGAGTAGTAATGAAAGCCGTTTTCTCCCTTCGATTCGCGATTGCAAGTAAGGGAATATTTTTGCGGAAAAGGGTAAAATATTCCCATATTCAAGTAACGTAGAATCGTCACGCAACCATAACCAATGGATTCTTTTGTTTGTCTAATAAAACTTGGGGGAGCGCGAGCCCCGGGTGAAGTAAAAGCAAGAAGATTAAGGAAGTAGGAGTAATTCCCGACGTAGCGAATCGGTCAAGTCGATTCGGAGAAGCCAGAGGGAAAGCCCTCAAAGAAGGCACAATAGTTGCAGAAGTAGTCGCAAAAATAGAGAGGCGCCTTCGGTTCTTTAGTTGGTTTGTCATCCAAACGGTTAGGCCATCTCGTCCCATCTGTTGCTCCTGACTGAAGGCCCCCCAGGTCTTTTGTAGGAAAGGCTATAGCGAGGGAAATTTCTAGACGCTCAGAAACGTTGAGATAACGCTGGGAATATCCCGGCAGGAGTCTTGTTGTTTCTGAGTGGCTAAAAAGGGAACCTTTTTCGAGAACGAAAGGGGGGTAGACATCGAACGTTTGGCTGATGCAAGCAGTTAGGATGATGTCGGGTGCGACGTAAAAAACGCAAATAAGTCGATAAATCACGAAATAACTAAACTTATATTAGCGGTATTTAAGGAGAAATAAATTATGAAGGGATGGTCGAATTCTGAGACTCCAAGCTCGAGCATTATGCTTCCAGAGAAACGTCTTCTTGCTGCCGTGCTCCAACGAGCAATCACTGATTTTATCTCTGGGGATCAGGATGTTCAGGAGGATTCTGCGCAGTGGCTGCTCGATGATGAGCCCTCTGGTTCGCCTCTGACCTTTGATTTCGTCTGTGAAGCACTCGATATTGATCCAGAGAGTCTTCGTCGCCAAATCATCGCGCAAAGAGATTCCCTCCCAGCCGCTGGAGTGGAGTCCTCATCGAGCGCGTCTTTGTTCTAATCGTTGTTCGAAAGAGATATCAACGATTCGGTACCAAGGTAGCGCCATAAAATTGGACGAATAACCTGGGTAGCTGTGAAGGGGGGGATCAATGGCTCGTTGTCCTGAATGTGGAACCGCTATTAAGCTCCGGTCTTTCCTCCCCTTTTGCTCTGAACGGTGCCGCTGTGTCGATTTGAGTCGGTGGCTCCGCGGAGACTTCGTAATCTCCACTCCATTCCAAGAGCAGGAGAGGTTACCTACAGATCCAGGCCGACCACTCGTCAATCCAACTCGCGACCCAATTCTCGACGAGGCTGTCCACCAAGATAGTTCCGAAGCGGAACATCAAAAGTCCGGATTCCTTTTTTAGTAGTCTCGTTTGCCGTGGTACAGACTGTGGCGTCCCCCTTTGCAGACTCCGCTCTTTCCGTTTCCTCAGTGGAATTCTCACCTCTACAGTCCTTCCTTCCAACCCTCTTGCAAGCAGCGCAGGCTACCTTTTGTTTGCGGTCTAAAGCCGACATTCCCGCATCGTCTGTCGCGTACATTAAGAATATTACAAGGCTTGCAACCTATTGCAATTATAAAGGAAACTTTCAAACTAAGAGGTCCCATAACCTGAAAAAATCGTTTGTGGTACAACCTTTTTTTCGATTGTGGTTATGAGTAATTTACAGCGTCTATCTGGAAACCTAATTGGCCAAACGAACAGGCCCGGCAGTTTAGTTTTGCCCAGTGTAGCATCATCTGGACAAGTTACCTTTAATCCAGAGAGTCTCAACAACATTCTGGCGGGGCAACCAAATGCCCGCATCGAGGTCGGTAATCAACAGGCCGAGCTTCGTCGTATTACTCCCGCTAGTAGTGGCATGGCTGTACCTCTTTCCCGTGTTGGGGGCTATGTACTGAATCTCGCATCTCGAGATGTATACCTCGATTCTGCAGGGAAATGCGTCGAGGTTCATGATTTAACAACAGGTAAACGATTCCACCCGAGAAATATAGTAATTCAGTCATTCGTTGAGGGGCTTGCAAGCTCTGGGATTAGAGCTGGGGTTGAGGTAAGCAATTATACAAATCCAGTTTCTTATCAACCACAAACCCCTTTGAGCTCAGCTGAATCGCCAGAAACTGCAATTTTGCCCCAGTTATCGAATGCAGAGTGGTATTTGACTCCTTCCAATATGAGGCATACTCCACACTTGGCGAACAAGGGAGTGTCGGATCAAAAGATCATAAATTTTGCAAATCTGGTTGAAAAAGTTTTTCAGAGACATGATATGCCGCTCAATCGCGCCCAGATTATTGCGATTACCGCGACGGCACTTCAGGAAAATGCTCTTGAATCAGGATGGACGACGGGAGGTCTTGGAGCATTTCAACATACAAGTGTGCGAGCTGATGCTCTACAGAGGTTTATGCCGGCATATCGACGACAGTTTGAAGGAGCCTCCAACCTTGAGGCTCAGATCGCTTTTGTTGCGCATGAAATGTTCGGTCTCCCCGAATTTTCTGGTATGAGGGGTGCGACCTATAAGCATGCGGGCGCCCCTTTTCGCAATTCGAAAAGTGTCGCTGAAGCGATGAATGCGATGAGGATCTTCGAGGGCTACGGTGATCCGGGTAATCGTTACCGCTTTGCCAGAGAGCTTGAACAGATCCTACATCAGAGGGAAAACACTACTATGCCAGCTTTATCCGTTTAGTACTTTCTCTAAAGCCTATCTACTTCAAGCTGCTATCTTTGCCCGCATCGACACTATTGAAACCGACCTGCATTTGTTAATGGATTGCCGTTAAGGATAGCCCCGTTGTAGTATGCGGGGCTGAATTTGGAAAGCTGTGCCGCGCTGGATGGGTTTCGTCACAGAAGTGTTACGCTCTACAGGTAGTCGGCCCCGAGCAAAGCCTCCGATACCAATACTCTTGGTGTTCGAGCATTAACTTTTTGCCTCAATTTTATTGTAATCTTAGTTGTCGTAATATTCGGACCACTTATGTCAGATTCGTCCCAAACAGCAACTCCTTCTCTCCTCAATGCCACCCTTCTAAAACGGATCGAGGTAACTCCCGAGCTTGTGATTCTTCGTGTGCAACCCGATGCAGGGGTTTGTGCTTTTGAGGCTGGGCAATATGTTGCGTTAGGACTTCCGGGGAGTGCGCCTCGTCCCGCTTCGTTTCCAGCAGAGGCATCGCCCCCTGAACCTCATAAGTTAATAAAACGGGCCTATTCAGTGGGCTCTTCTCCAACTATTCGCGACTATTACGAATTTTATGTGGCGATCGTTCCTGAGGGCGCACTGACCTCGCGCCTTGCGATGCTTGCCGAGGGGGATAGACTTTTTTGTGGTCCAAAGGTAACGGGGCACTTTACCCTTGCTCCGATTCCGTCATCTGCTCACCTTATCTTCGTAGCGACGGGCACCGGATTGGCTCCTTTTACCTCGATGATGGGTATCGAGGGAACCTGGAGCGAGGGACGAAAGATTACGTTGCTTCACGGCGTTCGCCATATCGACGATCTGGGCTATCGCGATGAGCTTGAAAAACTTGCTGAGACTCGTGGAGGATCTTTCTCATACCTCCCATTTGTCAGTCGGGCAACACCTCCGTCGGGTGGTTTTTCGGGTCATGTAACCCGATTTTTTGAAGAACGCTCCACGGAGTACTCCCCCGATACTCACCACGTGCTCCTCTGCGGAAATCCCGCGATGATCGATTCCGTTGAGACTATTCTCGTGGGTCAAGGGTTTTCCGTGCACTCCAAAAAACAGCCCGGGAATCTTCACTTCGAGAAGTATTGGTAATACGGCGAAGTATTGGTAATACGGCGAAGTATTGGTAATCCACGGCTACCCGTCAAAAGCTCCGCGAATCGAGCTGTGATATCAGCGCCTCTAGAGCTGGTAGCTCGGGATAGCGAGCTACGACCTGTTGCGCCTCGTGGCGAGCACGTTGAGCCATCATCATTGCGGTCGAATATTCGCCGAGTCGATGTTGGGTATCTGCATAAAGATGCAGCATTCGCGCCGAGCGCCAACCGGAGGACCGGCACGCCTCAAGCGCCAGCTGAGCTGCGTGTTCTGGATTATAGCTTTCTGGATCGAGGTAGGTCTGAGCGAGAAGTGCGAGAGTTAGAGGATATCCGGGTCGGAGCGCGAGTGCCCGGCGAAGGTGCTCACGAGCAACATCAGTATGCCGAAGTTCCAATAGAATCTCTGCATGAGCAATTACAGCTTCGACCGAGTGGCGTTGGCTCGAAAGTGAAACCCCAGCGACTTCGCGAGCTCCTAGCCCTTTCTCACCTTGATGGTACCAGTGCCAACCAAGAGCTGCGCGAATGAGAGGAGTGCCGTGACGCTCTTTTGTTGGGAGCTGTTGACTTAGCTCAAGAACCTCCCGAATCAGCTCTGAACAACCTCCAGTGCTGACAAAACACCACAACGCCAATCCCACCAGCTCTGGATCGGGTTGAAATCGTTGGGCTGCTCTGGCCGCCATGAGACCTGCCTCGTGAAAATGCCCCTGCCACATCGTGAGTTTTACAAGTCGCACGTACGGCTCCCGATCTTCTGGATGCTGAAGAATTAAAAGCCTTAGGTGGCTCTCAGCCTCAGCCAACCGCTGTACCCTAAGTAGGCAATGCGCCAGTTCGTACCGTGCAAACGAAGCGGCGGGATGTGCAGAATGTTTCTGAAGTCCCCGCTCATAATGGAGTATCGCGGATTCGTAGTGACCGGCGCGATAAAAACGAGCGGCCCGTATCCAGCTAAAAATAGGAGCTGAGTGCCATGTTTTTACAAAATCAAGGCTTAATTTGAAGAAATCGAACATACAACACCCCTTCGATTTGACAGTTTTACTTGCCTAGTCCAGCCCCTTTGATTGAACCTCTAAAAACGGGATGCCAAACTTATCAACCTCACACCTCTTCCTCTGCCCACTTATCACCCCGATAGCAGATTTCGGTTCAAGATTTTTTGCGGCTCCCCGAAGGTTCGCACGTTTCTAGCGCCCGATTCTTAGCACGCGCGCCCCTCAACTGTCTAGAACTACGTCTTAATTTTTCAGAGATCTTTACAGCCGCTCCGATTGGTGACTAGATAATGGTCTTAAGACATTCTCGGCGAGTTCGGGAGCAGCTCCCCATTGAAAGGAATGGCCTCGGTCGACCTACCCATTATCCACGAGCGAACCATGCAGTATCCGTCTGATTCCTCATCTGAGCTTCCTACCAACTCCGCGAATATTATTGCAACGCTCTCAGCGGCCTGCGAAACCCGGACTGAATCTGACTTCAGGGAAAATTACGGACGTGACTGGCTCCGCGATTATAAGCCCGAGCCTCTCTGTATCTGTTTTCCTCGCTCGGTGGAGGAGGTGCAAGCAGTTGTGCGAATCTGCCGCGATGCGCGCCACCCGATTGTGCCTTCAGGTGGACGGACCGGACTCGCTGGAGGAGCAACAGCGACGAGAGGGGAGGTTGTTCTTTCGCTCGAAAAAATGAACCGTATCAGCGCGGTGAACCGCCAAGAGCGTACCGTTACAGTTGAGGCAGGAGCCACTACCGAGCTAGTTCAGCGAGCTGCTGAAGAAGCGGGTCTGTTTCTTCCAATAGATTTTGCCTCGAAGGGTTCAAGTCAAATCGGGGGAAATATAGCGACTAATGCAGGTGGCGTTCGTGTGATTCGATGGGGGATGACCCGCTCTCACGTGGCAAAACTATCTGCGGTTTTAGCCGATGGCTCCGTTTTGAGGTGTGGCCACGGTCTTGTTAAAGATCAGGCGGGCTATGATCTTAAACAGCTCTTCATCGGTTCCGAGGGTACACTCGGTATCATCACCGAGGCGACGCTCCGGCTTGTGACTCCGCCCCAACCAGCAGTGCGAGTTTGGGCCGGTTTAGAGCGTTTGAGTGATGCAGCTTCACTCCTTGCGTTTTGTCGTGAAAAGGGTGTCACACTCGAGCTTTTTGAGCTTGTACAGAGGGCAGCGCTTGAGCCTGTTCTTTCTTTCAAACAGAAGCGTGATCCACTTTCGCGATCATTTCCTGTGTATGTTCTCCTTGAAGCTGAGCTTCCCGCTCGCACTGATGGTCGCGAAGTACTCGAATCTATTCTTGCTGAGGCATTTGAGCGCGAAATTGTGCAGGATATGGTAGTTGCGGAATCGCTCACACAAGCTCAGGAGCTTCTCAGTCTTCGCGAACTTATCAGTGAAACCCTCTCGTCGCACTTCACGATACATAAAAATGATGTATCCGTTGCAACAACTGACATCCCTCCGTTTCTCGACGAGCTAATCGCGCGAGCGCAGTCTCTTGAACCATCATTTACTCCTGCGGTTTTTGGACACATGGGCGATGGAAACCTACACATTAATTTCCTGAAGCCGTCTGATATCACCGACGAAGAATTTTTCTCTCGGTGTCACCACCTCGATTCAGAGCTTTTTTCATGTGTCGAGCGGTATCGTGGTAGTGTTGCTGCTGAGCACGGTGTTGGTTTATTGAAACGCGATTTTCTATCCTATACTCGCTCTCCTGAGGAGATCGCGGTAATGCGGGCGATTAAACAGGCTCTCGACCCCCTCAATATCATGAATCCTGGAAAAGTGATTCCTCCAGCCTCTTAAAGAGTATATCGGCGCTCACCGCTGCATATCAGACATTTTCGTAGTGTCTTTTGCCGATAGCCCTTTTTTCGGAGGTTTAAGATCACCTTTATTTTTAGCCTTCGTGGTGCATTCCTGCACTAGCTAATCGCGCGAAAAAATCGACCCATACGATTGGCTCTGTTTGGTT
The DNA here is from genome assembly GCA_044345055.1 of Bdellovibrionota bacterium. Classification (GTDB taxonomy): domain Bacteria; phylum Bdellovibrionota_C; class UBA2361; order UBA2361; family OMIW01; genus OMIW01. The sequence continues at coordinate 28,629 of JBIJBT010000009.1, read as the reverse complement.
GTGATTCGTTAAGGATCGCATCGTTAAAGCCGTAGTAGTAGCTATCGGCGCAGGAATGAGGTTCTGTTAAGCGAATAACGGTGATTCGTGTTGGTGATGGTTAGAGTTGCGAGTCAGCAGCGTCGAGTTTTTAAGTTGACCCGTACCGCGAATGTCGACCATTACCGTTGAAGGTTAGTGAGGCGATCATGGACCGGAATATTATATTGCTCAACGTCACTGAGGCATCCGAACTTTTGCGGATTAGTCGAGCTAAAGTTTATCTTCTGCTGCAAGAGGGAACGCTGCAAGGATTCAAAGTCGGCGCAGATTGGCGAATAAAGCGAGATTCTCTTGAGCAGCTCGCCGGTCCAATTCCAGAGGATTTCTTCCAACGAGGAAAAAAAGCAAAAGCGTCCCCACGGAAGCCTTAGGAGTTTTTTGTTGATGCCGCGTGGCGCCGCACTCAAGAACCGATTAAGAGGCTTTTTAAGAGCGAGCCAAACACACAGTTATCGAAGACTCTTCGAGCGTTTGTCGTAACTTATTTGCGGGCTTAAGCGGTTAAGATGACTTATTTAGGTGGCTCACCATTCAACACCTCAACTTCATCGGGGCCAAGATCGCGTCCGATCAGAGCAACTGGAAGCTCGTAATTTCCCCGGTATTTGGTTATCGGAACGAGGCTCTGTGCGAGTCTGATTATTGGTGGATTGTTATCGTCGCTTCTCTGTAATAGAGCGTAGTCAACCACAAATATCTGTTCACCATCTTTTGGTCGTACTTTCACAAGACAGCAATCGGAGTAACCTTTAACCGCATGGCCGGGAATGTGGAATCCCGTGATAGTTTTATCTTTTGACGGGGAGCCAAGATGGCACCATGTAAAGCCATTATTTGCGGTAGGAGGGTAATCTCCGCGAATGCCAACCGGAACGAGCCGAAAGCGAGGCTCAATCGCAAATCGCTCGTGGACTGGTACGCAAGAGGTCTCACTTTTCTTTTCGGCAATTTCAGCAGCGCAGCTTTTACTTACCCAGGTGTGAAACTCGCTATAGCGAGCAGGTAAGGGTACTCCCTTGGGTAAAACTGAATGTTGACAACTTGGCAGTGGAGAAGTTTTTATGAGTGACAATATGTTGGTTTCGAGCCAGTCAACTACAACTTTTTGAATGTCACTCCATTTCATGGTGAGTGGATATCCCAATTCAAGAGCCAGAGACTCCGGTAATAAAGGGGCTTGTTGATTGCCAAGGTTATACAAACTGTTCTGAAGAGAGCCGAGAGAGGCGCGCGTCAGGCAAAGAGTGCCTTTTCGGTGAGGAGAAAGAGGGTGAGCGATCTCCGCCGGATTACTCGAATAAGTTAATCCTTTAAACGTTTCAACCGAAACACCACTATCATCGGAATATAATCGGACACGGAAGCCTAATGAATCAATCGAGATTTTGTGAACTCGAGAGAGATCCTTGAACCTGGAGGCATAGGTCTTTCCGGAGTGTCTGGAGTTTCGAATGGTAAATCCAGGGCCCGTTATTGCCGAAATATACGAAAAAACCCCTCTCCCCGTTTGGGTTAGCTCCACTCTTAAGTGCCCCAGATTAGCTATTCTTATCACATCAGTCGCTCGCGACTCGATATAACGATAAGCATCGGGGCGTCGTGGAAGCCTTTGTGCAACCGCCGTTGCGATGGCGTCGGTAACTTCATCAAGTTTACCATAGGTAATTGCGTTTCCTTCACGAATATGTGGCGCAGCATCAGGATGGGTGGCTACGTGAGATGGGTATGGTAAATATCGTCTCTCCACATTTTGAGCAGAGGGCGCGATAGGCTGCTCAGTATTTGAAGGTTGACGACTTGGATCGGGTGTCGGGGAATCATCTGGCCTTGTTTGATGAATACTCATACCCGCGTGGCTCCTGAACATTGAGCGGTTTCAAATCTGAAGTGCGACACGCCTTAATGCTTAATGTTTTTTTCCGAGGCACGTTCGCTATCAATTATCGCGTTTATTCGTAATTGTCTTTGTATCGTATTTGGTAACGGTATGTAAGTCTCTACTTTTTGCGAAGTATTGTCTAAACGCTCCATTAAAATTGCCGAAATTCTTTACTAAAATTTGTGTTGCACATTAATTGGAGTTGTAAGCCCACGCACAGGGGATGCCGGCTCCTCAATAACCCCTAAATGATTTTGTGACCACTCCAATTTGGTTACACTACTGTACTGAAATTGCTCTCACAAAATAATTAGCATCGAAGAAGCTGATTTCTTTGGCCAAGGGGATTGACACCATCGCGCTGCGAGTCTACCCTTCCATGACTCGCGGGCCCGTAGCTCAGCTGGTTAGAGTGCACGCCTGATAAGCGTGAGGTCGGTGGTTCAAGTCCACCCGGGCCCACCAGTCGTAATCTCCTTTGTGATTTCTTTCGAGGAATTCTCCAAAGTTTGTAAGCCAAAGTCGCGCTGAATTGCAAGATCGCCTCTGATGGGTTACAAACTCGAAAGAAGTTGGACAGAAGCTTAAGTTGGACAGAAGCTGAATAGCTGGCCTGCCCGGAAGTGGTAGGTAAAAAAATCCTAAAGGGCACAAAGCCCAGCGGGAAAAAATAAGGGGCTGTAGCTCAGTTGGGAGAGCATCGGCTTTGCAAGCCGAGGGTCAAGGGTTCGAATCCCTTCAGCTCCACATCACCCTTAGAAATCGAAATTGCTGAGGACGGACGAAGCTTAATAAGGCTGCCAGATTCCTTTTTATGCGCTAGGGCTCATTACTTCGACAAATGTTCATGATGATGTATGAACTAGTTGGAGTAATAGCTGGGACAAAGACATTTACTGTCCTTCGACCTTTTGATATAGAGAGGGAGAAAGAAGAGAGATCCCAACCAGTGTTTTCAGATTGCCTCAGGACCTACTCCAACCTGGATCCGAGGGCGGTCTAAGATAGACAGTTCCCGAATTGACAGCTTCTCGTAACGACTCTACATGGTCACAAAATCGAGAGGATAAATTGTCATACTCTTCGAGGACAACCAGCCGGACCCCTGAGTTCAGAAGAGACTGGATCCCATTTTGCCCGACGCGCCAATAATTTTCTGTGCCATGAAGAAGAGGCACTAACAGCTGATCGCTGATGATACGAACGCGGTCAATCGAACTCACCTTGTCCGATGTGAAAATAGAATCGCCGCCCTCCAAGACATACCGCTCCTGATTACCACATCCATCATCTGTAAAGAATCCATCTTGAACTACTGAAAGACCTTCTGAGCTATCCGGAATGAAGAAGTCCGCCGTCCACCTATCATATACAACGACGCTCCCTCCCTTCACACTTTCGACAAAACCTATAATCCAATCTTGCACCGATTTTCCCCGCAAATGCGCCTGGTATTCCAGCAGCGGGTAATCTCTTCCAATCACCCAGCGCAGATTTTCATTTTCCGATCTGAAGATCGCATCGAAATTTCCTTTAATCCGATCAGGGGTCATTCTTCCCCAAAATACCCCTGGGGTTCGGCTATCCTCGCTGGGATCAAGCTCGAAGGAACTTCCTTTCTCAAACATACCGCCTCCTGAAATTGAAAATGGTCTGGTCTTCATTTAATTGGTGTAGTGCCGCAAAATCGAACGATTGGCGACAAATCGGCTTCAGAAATGTAGGCTACCGCACCCACTAAACCTCAATCAATCTCAAACGCCGCCTGATTGCCTTTTTTTCGTCTTATCATAAAGATAAGAAATCGTACGAGACGGAGAGCTAGGGTTATTACTAGGGCGATTACGGTGGTTGAGATGGCTATGTCTTGGCAGTCGAAACCTACTGCCATGCCTATTCCAGCGGTAACCCACATTAGTGCTGCTGTGGTCAGGCCTGAAACTCGGCGGCTTCCTCGGAATATTGCGCCCGCACCAAGAAATCCAATACCTGACACGATTTGGGCCGCTACGCGTGTAGGATCGCCAATCCCAGTCTCAATAAATGGTTGTCGAGATATGAGCGAAAAGGCACATGAACCAAGTGCTATCAGTGCAAAGGTGCGCAGCCCGGGGTCTTTTCCGGATAGTTCGCGCTCTAATCCAACGAGAGTGCCGAGGCCGGCGGCTAGTAAGAGATCTTTGTTGATGAGTGTTAGGATATCCATAAGGTGAGATTATCCTGTTTGTCACGATTGAGCCATGGTAACTATGGCGTGGCGGCGTCTGTGTTAAAAACTTTAGAGCTCGGTGAAACGCGACATGAAAATCGTATTTGCATCTAATAATCGGCATAAACTTGGAGATATGGCGGTTTTTCTGGCTCATCAACCTATAACCCTCATTAATGCTGAAGAGCTTATATTAGAGCAACGGCTTGGCCGACCGCCTGCGCCGGATGAGGTTTATGATACATATTTTCAAAACGCTCGATTAAAAGCGGATGCTTGGCGCGTGTGGTCCGGAATGCCCGCATTAGCTGATGATTCCGGTTTGGAGGTTTTTGCGCTTAGTGGAGCACCAGGAGTTCATTCGGCTTTCTTTGCTGGGAGTCCGAGCGTCGATAAAAATAACAATGAAAAGCTATTGAGAGAGCTTCAAGACGTAGCTGACCGACGTGCACTTTTTCGTTGTTTGCTGTGTCTTTCAGTTACGGAAGGGGAGTATCTGATCGCCGAGGGAACGGTTGAGGGTAATATCACGAGGGAACCTAGAGGGAACACAGGATGGGGGTATGAGCCTATTTTTGAGATTCCTGATTTTGGGAAAACTATCGCTGAGCTGCGGGACGACGGTATCCCGATTCCGAGCCATCGTGCACGGGCGGTCGAAAACCTTGCGGCATTGGTGCACGATATAAAAAGGGGTGAGGTTAGCGGTTAGAGGCCTCTCGAAAGCACTCATCCGCTGGTGCGAGATTTTAGACCTCTTTCTCTCGAGCGATCCTGAATTAGTAATCCATGATACTCGGGAGGAGAAACTATCATCAGGGGGACTCGTAGGGAATTGGTCACCTCTTCAAAAATGGCGCGAAAATCGGCTCTTTCTGCTAATGCAACTATACCCGCGACTATACCGACAAGCACGCTTAAAGTTCCAAGCGAGATAGTTTCAGAGAGGGGGCCAAGAAGAAGTACGGCTGAAAAAAGTGAAGCACAGCTCCAATATACCCATCCCGAAACTATCAGATACTGCATCACTGTGACTGCTAAAGAGATTGGCGGACGGATTGAAAGGGATCGAACTACCTGAAAGCAGATTATCGAATCGGGAAGACGGGTTGAGCTTGAGTCTGGTCGATGGACTCCTCCTTTTGAAGCTAAAACAGATGAAGATCTTACCGGAGCTAGCCCAACGAAGCGAGCAGTTGGATGGAGTGCCCGCATCACCATTGGGATTACGAGACCTCTTAACCCTCCTTTTAGAGATCTTAGCTCCCGGAATGTGGCAATTAGCTCATCGCTTCGATAAAAGGTGGTCGCGGGGCGAAATGGCATCGGGATACCGCACAGATGCGGGGGGTGCACGAGAAGCCGTTTAATTAGGGAGATACTGCTAGAAGCGAGCGCTGATAGAGGATATCTATGTCCGTGATTAGGGGATATTAGTACGGTCTCAGGGTCTTGAATCGCAGCGTCATACGCTGCAGTAAGTACTCCCGGTGCCCATTCGGTGCCTGGCTCAACAATAGCGATCCAATCGTAAGCCCAGGCCCGTTCAATAAGTTCGCGGAGTATCGCTCCTCGATTATCTTGTCCGGTGACGATCCAACGGAAACCAAAATTGTTTCCACCGAACTGTTCCGGAATCGGCTCGGGTGATCCAATAAGCACCTCGGCGGAGAATGCAGGTTGGGTTCGTCTTAATTGAGCAATTGCGGTAACGATTGATGAAATCGACGCCTCAAGCTCTCTTTCATCAGAATTGCAAGAAGGAAGTGGGATAAGAATCGCTACCGAGGAAAAGGGTTGAGCCGTTACGGGCTTTCTGTTTCGACTACTTGTGATTCTACTCTGTGCCGTCGCCTTTCGCTCTAGTCTACGAATAATTATCGGAAGAATAAGTGATCCCGATAGTGACCCAAGCAGGCCTAAGAAGAGACAAAGCGATGAGAGGATAATAAGTGCGGTCATGATCCCGTATCGGGCGCTATTTGGATTATGGTTCAGGTCGAGTAGAGAAGTTTTTAGATAAGATTCAAACTCAGAAAAGAGCAATCTTTCCGTTCAGCTATCTTGACAGCGGAGGGGCGAGGGGCAAGGATGCGGCGGTGTTACTGATAGCCGAGGATAAGCTCCCTATGAAACAACGTTTTTTTCCGCGACAGCTTCCTCTTAACGGTATCTGCTCTACCAAAGCTGTTAACGGCTTCGAGCAGGGCAGCGATGAGAGTCGGTTTTTGCGTGGCTGTTTGTTGTCACTCCGAAATGGTGCAGTTCTAGGGGGTATCGCCCTTATTCTCATGGGGCAGGCAGCTCATGGGGACGGTTCTACCACTACAATTCAGAAAATATCTATCGTCGGTGCTCGCCGTATCAATGAAGCCGCGATTCAGGCACAGCTAAAACACACTAAGGGACCTGTAACTGAGGATCAGATTTCGGATGAGGTAAAAACGCTCTATAGGACCGGTTTTTTTGAGCGGATAACGGTCCGATTTGAAGATTCCTCATCGGGTCGGGTGCTGGTGTACGAAGTTGTCGAGAAGCCGGTAATCAGAAAGGTCTTTATCAAGGGTAACGAGGAGGTTAAGGAGGGTGACTTTGGTGGGGTCTTTAATCTGGGGACGAGGCGGTTTCTTGATCGTGCACGTCTTGATGGCATGGCTCGAGCGGCGGTTCAGTTCTATCAAAACAAAGGCTTCTACGATGCTGCCGTGACCTATGCGGTCACCTCAATCTCGCCCGAACAATCTGATGTTACCTTCACCGTTTCTGAGGGGAAGCGCTTTCGAATATCTGAAGTGCGCTTTCGGGGAGCCAAAAAATTAGATGGCGACGATTTACGCTCAAAAATTGAGACAAAGCGTTACAAGTGGTGGAGCTCGTGGCTTTTAGGGACCGGTCGGCTCAATCGTGATATGTTGCAGACTGATAAGGCGATTATTGCTCAACAACTTCTCGACCACGGGTTAATAGATGGAACCGTTAGCGAACCGGCGATCGAGCGTGTCGATGATCATCTCGTTGTTGTTTTTGATCTCAACGAAGGTCCGGAGTATCGGGTGGGCTCTATCTCTGCATCGGGGGATCTCGTATCGGGAAGTGTCTCTGAAACGGTTAAAGATGTATCGCTAAAAACTGGGGAGATATTCAACGCCTCAGAGGCGAGAAAAGATGCATTTGCGATCAGTGATAAGTTTTCTGATATTGGGTATGCATTTGTAAACGTAGTTCCGAAAACATCTATAAATAGAGCTGAAAAAACGGTTGGCATCGAATATACCGTCGCAAAAGGAAAACCGGTAACTGTCCGTCGGGTTTCTATAAAGGGGAACGCGAAAACATATGATAACGTCATCCGTCGCGATGTTAAAATAGCTGAGGGAGAGCTCTATTCATCATCAAAAATTCGCCGTACGGAAACCCTTTTGAGACGGCTCGGTTATTTTGAAGAGGTGACTATCGGAAACGATCCAGTTGCCGATAGAGCTGATCAGATCGATCTGAATGTAAACGTTCGCGAAGCATCGACCGGATCATTTTCCGCAGGTGCCGGGTTCTCGAGCACCGATGGAGTTATTTTTAACTCGAGTATCGGAGAGAACAACCTTTTTGGAACTGGGCGTCAGCTTTCGTTGAATGTCGATCTTGGTAGTTTGCGGAATAATGCAGTTCTTTCATTTGTCGATCCTAGGGTAAACGATTCTTATCTCTCAACAGGTGTCGATGTCCAGCATGCAAGTAGAGAGCTGATCGATTTTACACGTTCTGCAACCGGAGCTGGCTTTACCGTTGGATACCCCCTAGAGCAACTCTTTGGTTCGTGGGCACAAGATATAAGCGCAAGTCTTCGTTACGATCTCATGTCAGTTGATATTGAGAATGTAGCGGCAAACGCTTCCCCTCTGATTGTTCAATCGGCAGGTCAGTCGGTAATCTCGGCTTTTACACCACAACTTATAAGAAATACGATCGATAACCCGCTTAATCCGACAAGAGGGGTTCGTCAACTTATCGGTGTAGAGGTGGCGGGATTTGGAGGCGATCAGGAATATTATCTAATCTCAGCGGCAAATAGCTGGTATACCCCGGTTGTCTCTCTCTCGAATGGGCCGATAATCTTTTCTCTGCGCACCCGTCTTGATTACGGAAAATCGCTTACTGATGATCCGTTTCCTCTTTATAAAAGGTTCTATCCTGGGGGAATCACATCGGTGCGAGGTTATAGAAACCGCACCCTTGGACCACGCGATGATCAGGGAAGACAATACGGGGGTAGTAAAGAGTTCATCAATAACGCCGAGTTTATTGTACCACTGGTTTCATCTGCTGGTATTAGCGGTGTTGTCTTCTACGATGTTGGTGAGGCCTTTGATGACGATACTAATATTGAATTCTCCGAGTTGCGGAGAGCCTATGGCGGTGGGATTCGGTGGCAGTCGCCGATGGGTCCAATACGGATTGAATTTGGATTTCCGGGCGATCGTCGACCGGGCGAACGCTCAATGGTTACTCTGTTTAGCTTCGGCGCGCCGCTTTAGCAGTGATGCTGAGGTGCTAAAGGGTGCAAGGATTGCTCTTGCGTAATCTTATTGGTATCGTCTTTCGCACTTGAAGGAAGTTTTGTAAGAGTTTTTTCCCTCTTAAGGAAAAGGAATATTTCATGAGATGTAGCGAAATGTGCCGTTCGGTGCTCCTTGGAGCATTGGTATTAGCTGGTTTCTCCCAATCCGTCGAAGCGGAGGCTCGGGTGTCGGTCGTTGATGTGCAGCGGGTGATTACGACCTCTAAAGCTGGTCAAAGGGCGCGTCAAGAGGTCGAAGCAGAGGTCAAAAAGGGGGAATCGCGAATCGCATCGCTCAAATCGGAATTTGAGGCGCTTGAAAAAGCAATCCAAAAACAGGCTGATGTACTATCGGGTACAGCGCTTGAGGAAAAGCAAGGCGAACTAAGAAAAAAGGAACGCGCTTTGCGGGTAGCACTTGAGGATCAACGTGATGTTATCACCCGTAAAAATCGCGCTGAAATTGGAAAAGTGGTAAACAAAATTGATGCAATCATTAAAGAGATGGGTGCCTCTGGGCGGTACGGCGTAATAATTGATTCGGACCCGCGGCTTGTGCTTTTCTATGATAAGAAGCTCGATATCTCCGATGAAGTTATTTCAAGGCTCGACGGAAGGTAAGATGTTTACTCCATCAATTGCGAAGATTTAAAAGGATTAGTATCTAATCTCTAAAGTTGTAAGAGATTGAGATGACCATGATTCGGCATTAATAAAAAATCATTTCAGTAACGAAACGGGGCGTGGAGGGTATAGGACGGTGGCAGAGAAAAGTTTTTTAGATGTGCGACAGATTCAGGAGTGTTTACCCCATCGGTATCCTTTTCTCCTGCTCGATAAAATTGTCGAATTTACTGATAATGTCGAGGCTGTCGGAGTTAAAGCAGTCACGGTAAATGAGCCTTTTTTTCAAGGACATTTTCCCGGTCGGCCAGTAATGCCAGGCGTTCTCATCGTTGAGGCGATCGCTCAAACAGCTGCGGTTCTCGCGAAGATATCTTCAGATGGAATCGCTCCCGGGAAAACGGTATTTTTGGTCGGTGCGCAGGACGTCAAATTCAAGAAGCAGGTAATTCCCGGCGATGTTCTCCGGATTCATGTTCGTTCTGTAAAGAAGCGCCGCCCTCTGTGGGTGATGCACGGTGAAGTTACTGTAGATGGTGTACTCGTTGCCTCAGGAACAGTGAGCGCTGCAGAATCGGATTAACGGGCCGGTTAGTAGTCTCTTTTGCCTCGATGATGTGCCGAGGGCTCAATTCCCCTTTTAGGAATCCGTATGACACCATCTATTCACCCGACCGCGATAGTCGCCGATGGTGCTACCATAGGGGCAGGCTCAGTGATTGGCCCCTTTTCGATTATCGGGCCACAGGTTCAGATAGGAAAAAATAATCAGATTGGTCCTCACGTTGTGATCGATGGATTCACAACGGTTGGAGACGATAACCGGCTCTTTCAATTTTCTTCAATTGGAGCTCCTCCTCAGGACCTTAAGTTTCGGGGTGAACCAAGCCGTCTCGAAATAGGGAATGGAAATACGATTCGAGAATTTGTCACCCTTCAGCCAGGTACTGAGGGCGGGGGGATGGTTACCCGAATCGGGGATCGAAATCTTTTCATGTCCTCTGCACATATCGCGCACGACGTTATTGTGGGTAGTGGGTGCGTATTTGCAAACTCTGCTGCGGTAGCGGGTCATGTTGTGATCGGCAATAGAGTTACCGTGGGTGGTATGGTCGGTATACATCAATTTGTGCGAATAGGTGATTACGCGATGATCGGCGCAGGGTCGATGGTTGCAAAGGATGTTCCACCATTTTCGATAGCTCAGGGCGACCGAGCGGGCCTTGCGGGAATAAATAAAATAGGTCTGGAGCGGGCTGGATTTAGTGATTCTGATATTGCTCAGGCGCGTTCAGTGTTTCGCAAACTTTTCCTCGGAGCTGGAACCTGGCAAGAGCGCCTTGATGCACTAACCAATAGCGCAGCAGGCGGTGAAGATTCTCAGGGAGAATTGGTAAGGCTGCTTCTTGATTTCGTACGCAATTCCGAGCGAGGAGTTTGCTCTATGCGCTCACGACAGGGGGAGGAGGGTTAGTAGACGCCCCCTTTTATGCGAATCGTGTTGGAAGGGCTAAAAGAAACACGGGTTACAAGAGCGGTATCGTTGTCGCGATTTTGGGTTTTGTCATGAAAGATACCAGTAGCCCAAATCGCATCCTTGTTCCCCCAATCGGTATCATCGCGGGCAACGGGCAGTTTCCAATCGAGTGCATCGCAGAAGCTGAACGGCGCGGGCTACCTGTTGTTATAATTGCTCATCGAGGGGAGACCGATCCAGCGATAGCAGAAGATGGAAGAGTGGTTCGTTGGATTAGGGTCGGTCAGCTTGGGGCAATAATTCGTTTTTTTAAAAAACACAAAGTGGCATCGGTGATCTGCTCCGGTGGAATTCGTCGAGTGGGTATTTTCCAGGGTGCTCGTCCAGATTGGCGAGCGTTGCGGGTCATCGCTCGGGTTGGTTCGCTACGCGATGATGAAATATTGCGTGGCATCGCCGAGGAGCTTGCATCGGAGGGGATGGAAGTTATTGGAGCTGAGCAGCTTCTTGCTGATAGTTTGCCATCGAGAGGGTGCTTGACCCGTCGAGCGATTAGAGATGACGAGAGAAAATCTGCCGATGTCGGATGGCGAGCGGCGGCCGTTATAGGCTCTCTCGATATCGGGCAGACGGTCTGTGTTAAGGATGGTGTGGTTGTTGCTGTTGAGGGCGTAGAGGGTACCGATGCAACGATTGAGCGTGCAGGTGCGCTAGCGGGGCCTGGGGTGATCGTGGTAAAGCGAGCAAAACCGCAACAGGATATGCGACTTGATCTCCCTGCAGTAGGAGAGCAGACGATAGCGGTGCTAAAAAAGGCGAATGCGGCGGGACTTGTGTTGGAGGAGAAGAGGGCGCTCCTTTTGAAGCCCGATGCTATTGTGCGCTCCGCTGATGCAGCGGGTTTGTTTATTGAGGTATGGTAGAGTTTGTTGCCGACGATTTGGGACTATTCAATTTCTTCTTCTGCTGCTCGGCCCTGCACAGCTTCGATAAATCCAGTTGATCGAAGAATCTGAATCTGTACAACGAGAATAAGCAATAAGCTGAAGATAAACGAAGCTTTTCGTATTTTGTGACGAAACAAAAACATTCCTAAAATAAGTCCTACGGTCCCTCCGATGAGGCAAAACGCTAAGAGTACTCCTTCAGGAATACGCGTTTTACCACTCACCGCAACTGACTTGTCAAAGCCACATAAAAAGAGCGCCGCACAATTTATTCCAATAAGGAGGGCTACTCCTGGATGAAGCCCTGCACCAAGACGAGCAACAACACTCACTAATCCAAGAACAAGGGTGCCAAGTAGCAGAAAACGGAGGTAGGGAGAGTCGTGTTCAGTTTTGGAGGTATTATGAGTGCTGCTTCGGTGTGTGGTCCTCGGGTCGGAATTTTTAAGTGCCATAACTAAGATCGGTAACAGATTCGGTTTAACCCTAATCTATGTATCAAAGAAGCGAGGCTGTATTAATGAGATGCTCTCTTTTGATTCCTAAGTCGCACCGTCTGTATGTGAGGAGCGACTGACCACCAATCGTCACCGAATAGTTCGATTGCGAATTAGGTAGCGGAAACGAATTGGTTATGAAGGTTGCAGAGGAATTCATCTCCTTAAGAAGTTTTTCCTCCAGGGCTGCCATTGGAGGAGGGGATAGAAAAGCGTATATGCAATCAAAGCTCCCTAGATCTGCATCCCACAGAGATTTTCGGATGAATCGTACATTTGGATGCCACCACGATCGAACGCGAGCGAGCGTTAATGGGAATATTCCGATCTCGTATCCAATAAAGGTAGTTTCAGGAAAGAGAGGAGCAAGGGCAAAAAGAACAGATCCAAAACCTGAGCCAAGATCAATGCATCGTCGAACTTTTTTTTGGGCGACGATATCTGCAAGCTCCTGGTATACTTTTGGCCGAGTTGGGTAGAACGGAATCGGTTCCCGAAGGGTAGGTGAAAAAATAAGAAGCCCAAGCACTAATCCACTAAGAGGTATCCAGGAACTAATTTCAATCTGCGTTGCGACTGGAAGAATTAGATTACAGAGCAGCCACGGTGTGCTGAGTCGAGATACTCGTGAAAGTACTAATGCAGAGAAAGTCTGCAAAAAAGCCGATAAAAATCCCCGTTCAATCGGGAGGGTAATTATTAGTGTGGCAGTCTGAATGAGCAGTGTAAAAAGCAACGAACGGAGAGGGCGTAAGGGCGGGATTTCCTGATTCATCGCCGAGTCTGGGAGCAAAATTGATCTCGTAAATTATTGAGCTGCTATAAATTTCATCAACCAAATAAGCACCCGCTATCTTTGGTGCCCCTTAGACAGTCGACCCTCAACCTCAAGAGCTCGGGCCAATTCCATAATCTTGGAGTGAATTAAGGGGTCTGATTCTCCCGCAGCTCGCAGAGCGAGTGTTGAAACAGGTACCGGAGCAAGGGTTGTCTGGAGTGCCTGAATAGCTGCAGAACGAACGGTCGGTGAATCATCAAGGAGTAACTCTAGCAGCTCTCCGCCCAGCTCAGTTACCTCGCGACTTGAGATAACCTTAACGACAAAGCGTCGAATTGCGGGATTGTCGTGACGCGTGGCGAGGGATAACAGCTCTCGTTGCTGAGCTGTCACGGGAGAGGTTGGTGATCCATTAAGTATCGATTCAAGAGCCGGAATAAGCTCGTCCTCTGCTCCAGTCCTGCGGCGTGCAATAGACAGAAGCTCTCCCGATACAAGCCCTTTTGCACCGTTCCCTCCGCCATTCTGGTTGTTATCCCCGGACGAAGGCTGGAAGACTTGTTGAACTGCCAGACTGGAATGAGCTTTTTGCTGAGGAGCAACAATCCGGCCGAGTCGACTCGATAAAATCGCAATTCCGAAAAGGGCTCCGAGCCCAACTACAGTAAGTGCGCGAGGAACTCGAGACGCTCTCCCCGGATTCACATCTTTCTTTTCAATCGGATTATTCCCCGCCAGCGCGAGCCCAGTATAGTGAGAGGCGGTGTGAGAGAGTGGTTTAATCAGGTGACTCGCAGTTGTTGGTCGATCGGCCAGATCTCTTGAAAGTGCTTTTTCAAAAACTTTGACGAGGTGTCGAGGCAAATTTCTATTTCTTGCCGAAGGAATGGTGATTTTGCCCCTGAGTATATCTTCGCGCAGCTCCATTGGGCTGTCGCCAACAAATGGTATTGTCCCTGCCACCAGTTCAAAGCACGCGACAGTGAATCGGTATCGATCCGCCTCTTCACTTGGTCCCTTACCGAGTAGCTCCTCGGGGGAAATGTAACCGCGCTCCGAACCGCTCAGTCCACCCTGTTTTAGCTCATCAGGAAGAATTCCGAGAATACCTGCATCGATAACTTTTGCTGTACCACCTGGATCAATAAGAATCCGTTGAAGGCTAAAATCGCGATGGCAGACCCCTTTGCTATGAAGAAAATCAAGGCCAGCGGCTACCTGCTGCATGTAATATACAATAAGTGGGTGCGCCAACTCTTGTTGACTCTGAATTAGATCTCTAATGGAGCTACCATCGCACCATTCAGAGATTAGAAAAACCTCAGACTCTCCGTGTTTTACATCAAGAAGACGAGCAATATGCGGGTGCGACAACCCCAACATCTGGTCAATCCACGCCTGCAATCGAACGAGCAAAGCTGCATCCGGCTGCGATCCTCTGTCGACCCGCACAACCCGAATCGCAACAACTTGCCCCGATTCCGGAGAAATTGCCCGATATTTTTTGCCGGCTTCTAATTCCTCAACAATCTCGTAAGGTGGGCAGAAGATTTGATTCACCGTTTATATCCTCTCTGGGGAACTTTGGGTAAGAGATAAATTCAGGAGAAAGCCCGTAAAAGGGTGCTCAATACATTGAGATGCCACCACCAACCAGAACTCTTCACTACCAAAAGAAGTGGATGATCGTGCAACAGGACAAGACTCTCCTTTTTATGCCCCGCGTAGAGTCCGAAGAGTACTAATAAACTTTTTTGGTTCAATAAATTCAGTTATTCGGGTTTGGCTTTCGGTCGAGCTGGCAGGTGGCATAAAGAGGATAGTTGGCAAACCTTGAACGGTAAAGGTCTGTTGAATAAGTTCCTTATCTGGGTCTGGATTTGTCAGATCAATCCGAACTAGAACCCAATATTTATTTAACTCCTGTTTTACTTCAGGATCGGCGAATGTTATCGAATCAATCTCCTTACAGGCGGCGCACCAATCAGCGAAAAAATCGATAAGAATGGGTTTTTTGGAGATACTCGCCGCCTGCTTTGCCTCCTCCAGGGAATCAAACCAGTATAGGAGGGAGGTTTTCGCCTGTTGATTGGCATCGTTTTTAGCGCTCGATGTTTCCCAATAAAGCAGCTGCGAGCTGATGACCAATGCACAGCCGAGTGCTCCAACACCTCTAAATAAACGCCAATTCCGAGAGTAGCTCTGTAAAAGAAGAAATAAGCAAGATATCCCAACACCAAGAGCCACAAGAGGAGGCGCGCTGAAAAAAGGGATCCATGGCTGGATAAAGCGAATAGCAACGACTAAAAGAGCGATCGCAAGTAGGCTTTTTATACCATTGAGCCATTGGCCTGAGCGCGGAAGGTGGTGGATTATATCCGAGAATGTCCCCAGTATGAGGAAGAGGGTCCCAAGGCCAAGAGAGTACGCAAAAAGAAGGAGACCTCCCCAGGTGGTACTTCCTGATGAAGCAGCAATACTTAAAATTCCAGCGAGAATCGGGCCAATACATGGAGCGGCAACCAGTCCGCTTGCTCCCCCCATGACTACAATTGAGAGTCTACTTTTGCCCCCGCCAAACCGGCTTGCTCCCCCCTGAATACGGGAGAAAAATGAGATCGGCAGAATGTCGAGCTCACTCAAAGCGAGTAGCAAAAGAAAAAGTGAGAAGGGAATAATGAATCCGGGCCGCTGAAAAGTGGCTCCAAAAAGAGAACCCGCGCGAGCCGATATAATCCCGAGTGTGGTATATGCTATCGTCATACCTCCCACATAGAGCGATGCTCGACCGAAAGATTGCAATCGAGTTCTTGCATCTCGAGCACCTACTATAGAGAGCGTTATCGGTATGAGAGGATAAACGCAAGGAGTCAGACTCGAGATTACTCCGCCGATGTATGCAGAAAAAAGAGCGGTAAAGTTCCAGGAGGTATTGAGTGAGTCGAGTGTCATCTGTTCAGATGCTCCAAAAAAAGCGACTATTTAGTTTGAGAACCCTCAACCAATCCTGCGTTTATCAAGCTGTTCGAGCCACACGACAATCCTTAACTGTGAGGTTGTCATACTTGTGAGAATGTTCCGTTGCCTCACCCGACGCAACGCTCGTCGGCCTTTATTTGCTTAACAGTTGCACTAGAGAGGAGATACTACCATGCAGGCAGCAATAGCAGTATATCCCGGCTCATTCGATCCATTCACAAATGGCCATCTCGATATCGTCAGCCGATCTTTGCCTTTTTTTGAGCGGATCGTCGTCGGAGTTGTGTGGAACCCGAGCAAGCAACCACTCTTTTCTGCTGAAGAACGAGTGAAGATGATCCAGGAGGTGTGTCAACCGTTTGGGGATCGTGTAGCTGTTGAGAGTTTTACTGGTCTTCTAGTTGATTTTGTAGAGACTCGGGGTGCTCGGATTGTCCTGCGCGGTTTGCGAGCAGTAAGTGACTATGAATATGAGGGCCAGATGGCGCTCACTAATCGTCACCTTCGGCCAGCAATAGAAACATTTTTTTTAATGGCGCGAGAGGAGGTCTCGTATATAAGCTCCTCTGTGGTTAGGCAGGTCGCGATGCTCGGCGGAGATGTTTCTAAACTTGTGCCGCCGATCGTTGTTGATAGACTGCACCAGAGATTTAGTTAAGGTACCTTTTAGAGGATTCCGAATTGATTCTGAGAGCGCTGAAATAGTGCACTTAGAAAAAATTCGAATAACGGAGAAGTCGAATAACTGAAAATTCGAATAAATTAGAGTAGAGTCGGGCTGTTTAGGCTGAAATACTCTATCCAAGCTCGATGATCGTACCAAAAAGATTATATCAAAAAAAATTGATATTTCTAAATAGCTTGTTTTAAGGCTATTTTTGATTCATTTATCCCAACGATACTCCGCTGGGATAAATCAATTCGGAACCAATCTCTAGTCGTCTTCTTCCTCTTCTTCGTCCTCATCCTCGAAGTCTTCCTCGTCGTCATCAAACTCGAGGTCTTCGTCCTCGTCGTCTTCATCCTCGTCTTCTTCTTCCTCTTCTTCTGCACCTTCGAAGACATCTGGATCAATTTCCTCGAGCGCCTCAGTTATTGAGGAAACAAGAGCTGCAAAATCTTCTACGGCAAAATCGTCAGCCTCGATAACAGCCTCGATAGCAGAGCGAACTTCGTTGATGATACCGGCCTCTAAATCTGAGGCTCGCTCCTCTTCATCGTCCTCATCAGCTTCTTCACCAAGGTCCTCTTCAATTTGCTCCTGAAGTTCAGCAAATGCTTCTAGTAGTTGCGACAGGGCTTCGGTGATCTTTTCGGTGGCTTTGGTACTCATAACTTAAAATCTAAAAAACTTTGAATCAAAAAAAGCGTCTGCGATACACGACACGAATCGGTCCGAAAATATCCGCTTTCGGCGGAAATACTGCGAGCCGAATATTCTGAGCTTCGCTGAGATTAGCCTATTCGAATTGTTATTCCAACTTGCTTCGTACCCGAAAAACTTCGCCGCAACAGCGGGAGTAATTCACGAAAGCAGGAGGCGGAGTCCGAAAAGGTCAACCGAGTTGCTAACTAATCGAGCAGCGGAACGAGATTGAGGGTAGCATAATCGCGACATGAATGTCATCGGCTCGATCGTTAGATCTCTTCTTACAAGATCCTTGACCTATTGAATCGTGTGAGGTGCACCGAGTGGTACGGTGTTGCCATCGAATTATTGTAACTCTATTCTGCAGTCTTTCGGATAATTCGGTGATCAAAAGAGCCGTTCTTTCATTTTTAACCATTAGCCAAACGCTGATTTACTAGTAAAGACGTTCTTCTCTCTATTGCTCTTCCTATCAGGAAGATTGTTCAATAGGGCTAGAAACGATCGAAAATTTTGCGCGGCTTTACTGGTCATAGTTTCAGTCCTCAATGATGGAGGATGCAGATTCGATCTGAGTATCAGGGAGTACTATGTTTTTTGAGAAATTAAGAGGTGGTGCTAAATGCGGGTTCGTCTGCGGGTTCGCGGGGCTTTTAATTAGCGTGACGGGTTGTTCCTCTCGGGCACCGATTTCGGTAAGCGCGGGAGAGTTGCGAGGATTGCGATCCTCTGTAGTGAATGAGGAGGGGCTCAGATCCGTAAACACTATCTCGATTGCCCCAGTGATTGTTGGTCAAAGCCTGCCCGAGGGGGATACACAAGGTCTTACCACAGCTCTGGCCGAGGCGATGAATGCAGAGTGGGGAGATGCCGCATTTCTCGGAGATTCGGCTCGTGCAGATGCGGTGTTGGAGGTTCATGTACGAGAGCTGAGCCCACGAGATGGCTCCGCGGTAGGAGCCCAGAAAACGGCGCAGGTTGCAGCCGATATGAAGTTAAAATCTGTCTCTTCTTCGCGACCACTCTGGCAGGGTGACTATGTTTTTCGTGATAGAGCCCTTAGCGAAAATTGGCTTGATATAAGTAAACGGCGAGAGGGAGGTGGCTCAGGTTGGAAGAAAAGTCGCGAGCTTTTAATAGGAGCGTTTCAGGCCGTTGCACGAGATTTGGCGAATCGACGAGAGGAGCTTTTCATGAGGTCGAGCACGACCGATGCTCGATGATCTTGCATCGTGATACTAGTGCTTAGTTGATATGATAGCGATTAATATTTCATCAATTCGGCACTAGCAGGGTGGTGAAAAATGGTTGCGTAGTGAGCATTTTGAGAGTTTTGACGAAACAAAGAGGAGTTGACGAAAAAACCGGAAACGTATCCGCTGAGATACGTTGAGGATTTTTTCGTTGACTCTGACGAAGTTGCAGTCAAACTATCAAAGTGCGCAACAGCAAATCATTTTTCACCACCCTGCTAGGCATTAATAGGCCCACGATTTTGAGAGTTGTGGATGATTTCGCCTTAAGCAGGAGCTTATGACATCTTGAGTACGCAAAGAAAAAATGAATCAGCCCGAATAGCTCCCCCTCGTCGAAAAGTTGATCGGCCCCGCGCAGCTCGAGTGGAAGCAGTTACCCGAATCCCCGCAAGAAAGCGCGAGATCGCTCCATACGAGCGGCGAGTGTGGCGAGGCACCGCGGCGATTGTGTTGATAGCTTCATGTCTTATCGTTGGTATCATCGCGAGCGAGGCGGTCCTAATAGATTTCCCACGTGTGCCTTTTGGCCATCTTTTTGGGCCTCTCGGTGCGACTGTTGGGGGAGCTCTTCTTCGGTGGTTTGGGTATGGGTCATTAGTTTTGCCCGGTTGTATCGCGTTACTCGGGATGCGATTTCATGGCGGAACTTTGGATGAATTTCCGATACAGAGATCGCTCTCTGCTCGCTCGATTGGATTGGCAATAACGGGGTGTCTTGTTTCAGCAATCATGATTCTTGCTCTCTTTGCGGGAACAAGTGGAGGTGGATCTGCTGGTACTCTTATTGTTTCCTCGGCCGCATCGCTGATAGGGCCTGCGGGAACTCTTTTGCTAAGTATTGCGATTCTTTTAATCTCAGCTCCCGTAGTAACGGGTCAAAGTGTGCTCTCGTCGACAAAGGTTGCAGCGAATCAAGCGGCAGTGGGGGCTCGTCATCTCTGTGTAACTGTGCCGACACGAGTCGTTATACCGCCGCTGCGGTTAACTGCGAGAGGATTTTCAATTGTCGGATCACGAATTCGTTCGATGATATCAAGCCTCGTGTACCGCCCCAGTGAGCCAATTCCGCTCAAGATGGTAATTGAACAGGGCCGCTCTCTTTCTTCGTCTCAGAAACGAAAAGCGATAGGAGATCAGGAGCAGCCTCTGCTATTGGGAGTTGAAACTACAAACTCCGCGGCACTTTCCTCATCCGTTGCTGTTGTTCCGCCCGAAGCTCCAAAGAGAGTTCCTCTAAAAGATAGGGTCCTTGATAATTATGTTTTCCCGCCGGTAAAACTTCTCGCTGAAGCTGACAGAAAGCACGACGGAGAGGATGGTCAGGAGCTGTTGCTTAGAGCGCAGCGTATCGAGCAAAAGCTCGCTGACTTTAATATCAAAGGTCGTATCGTTCAGTATCAACGCGGACCAGTTGTATCGCTATTCGAGTTTGAACCAGCACCCGGAGTAAAGCTCGGACGCATCGTATCTCTCCAAGATGATCTTGCGATGAGTCTTCGAGCATCGGTTGTGCGTATCGTGGCTCCAATACCGGGACGGGGAACTGTGGGTATCGAGGTTCCAAATCCGCGGCGTGATGTCGTGCGGCTCCGTGAGGTGCTAGAGAGCGAGGAGTTTCATACGCATTCATCGAATCTTGCAGTGCCGCTCGGAAAAGATATCTCGGGGCTTCCTGTTGTTGTTGATATTGCGGCGATGCCTCACCTTCTCATCGCAGGAGCAACAGGAACTGGAAAAAGTGTCTGTCTCAACACGGTGCTTGTAAGCCTTCTCTATCGCGCAACGCCTCAAGATCTTGGGCTTATCATGATAGATCCGAAAGTTCTAGAACTTTCGGTTTATGAGGGAATTCCTCACCTTCGAGTCCCTGTTGTCACTGTTCCAAAGCAAGCAAAAGCGGTGCTCGAGTGGGCAGTTAAGGAGATGGATACCCGCTATCGATTGATGCAGCGGTTCGGAGTGCGGAACATAGATAGTTTTAATCGCCTCGCGAGGGGTGAGGCAGATCCCGATGCAATCATCGAAGAAGAGCCTATTGCTACCGTTGATGAACCAGCACAAGGAGAGGATATAGCTATTGATGATGCGCCGGTAATTTCTGGAGAGGTTGTTACACCTCTTCCGAAAATAGTAATCGTTGTTGATGAGCTTGCTGATCTTATGCTTCAGGTCGGTCGCGATATTGAGGAGCTTATAACCCGTCTTGCTCAAAAAGCGCGTGCCGCGGGAATCCATCTTATACTGGCGACACAGCGTCCATCGGTCGATGTTATAACGGGGCTAATCAAAGCAAACTTTCCAGCCAGACTCTCTTTTAGGGTAACGAGCCGAATAGATTCGCGCACGATTCTTGATTCGATGGGTGCCGAAAGACTTCTCGGAAAGGGGGATATGTTGTTTATGAGTCCGGGTGCAAACCCACTGCGGCGAGTTCACGGCGCATTTGTCACCGATGCGGAGGTAACCCGAGTTGTAAACGCGATTAAGCTAAAAGATGGTCCGCGGTACGATGATAAAATCGTTGCGTTTTGCGACGCTGCAATGCGCAGTGAAGGAGGAGAAGGGGAAGACGGGAATGAGGGTGAGACTGAATACGATCCCTTCTACGATAAGGCAGTGGAGCTTGTTGTTGAGAAGCAACACGCATCGACCTCGCTCGTCCAACGGGTATTTCGTATCGGATACAATCGCGCTGCTCGTATTATAGAGCGAATGGAGAAAGAGGGTATCGTCAGTGCGATGGATGGTGCTCGTCCCCGTGAAGTGCTTCTTCATCAAAGACCGGGTGATGAGCCCAATTAGATTGATCTTATTAAATGTTGGTAGGAAGCGATGGAACATGACCCACTACTGCTGATATTTATAGTTTTTCTCGCGGGTGTTATTGGCGGTGAGCTGAGTCAGCGGCTAAGGCTTCCTGAAGTTGTTGGTCAGGTTGTAGCAGGAGTTTTTCTCGGTCCGACATACTTGGGTCTCATCAAGGTTAATGAAACTCTAGAGGTCCTGTCTGAAGTTGGAGCGATGTTGCTCCTTTTTCTTGTGGGGCTTGAAACGAGCATCGAGTCTCTCCGTCGGCTCGGTCGCATGCCGCTTGTTGTCGGGTCAATCGGTGTAGCGATACCTTTTATCGCTGGTTTTTGGTGGGCATGGAGTCTCCTTGCGCTATCGCTTCCCGCTTCTCTTTTTGTTGGAGCTGCATTTGTTGCAACATCAGCGGGAATCACCGCGAAGGTGTTGCGAGATATCGGTGCGATCGATCGGGATGAGAGCAAGGTAATCTTGGGTGCCGCAATAGTTGATGATGTTCTCGGTATGCTAGTTCTTGGAGTTGTTGCGGCACTTCAGACAGGAGGGGAGATCTCAGTAGGACCGCTGCTCGGTGGCCTTGCTCTCTCAGTTCTTTTTATCATCGTATCTCTCTGGGTTGGGGCATTCGCGCTCCGAAAAAATCCCCGCCTTCTTGATTTTCCGCTCGATCCTCTATCTCCGCTGACGGTGTCTCTCCTCCTCTGCTTGGGGCTCTCTGTAGCTTCTGCTCATGTCGGACTTGCTGCAATTATCGGTGCTTTTATCGCTGGTGTAATCGTTGCTGAGTACCCAGCCCATAAAACGATAGTCTCGCAGGTAGAGTCAGTTGGTGCTTTTCTTATTCCGTTTTTCTTTGTTGTAACCGGTGCAATGGTTTCGCTGGGAAATATTGGTGGTGGCAAGCAGGGATTTTTGCTTGTTATTGCATGTATCCTTGCGGTGATCTCGAAGTTTGTCGCTGGTTTTTTTGGTGCGCGTCGGCTTGGCAACCGGAGTGCTGTTATTGTTGGAGTGGGAATGGTTCCCCGTGGTGAGGTTGGTATTTTAATCGCGACTATTGGACGCACTCAAAATGTGTTCGGCGAGGAGGTTTTCGGTATTCTTATAGCTATGTCTCTTGTGACCTCACTCATCGTCCCGCCACTTCTTCGGCCTTTATTTGGCGGTAATGTTTTAAAGCCCAGCCGTGATTAGTTGTTCTGTCTTTTAAGCTCCGCTCCGTCAATATCTGCATCCTACTTACTGATTGTGTTTCTCTGAAGAGCAATCTTCGGAGAAATCATCAATTTAAATTGATATATTCGGTGTTCTCTTCATAGCGTCTCCGAAAAACCATACGAAATTTTGAGGGTTAGTTATAGCTAACGTGGAATGGACAATCAGGAGTTTGAGTAAGGTTCTATCAATAATTTTTATCAGAACCGCTCGATTTTTTTAGGGTGCTGATAATTAGTCTCATAGGGGGAGATTTTCATGATCGGGTCGCAGAATTCCCTGTCCTATATAGTCGATTACATACCGCAGTTAGGGCTCGGTTTACGGATTGACTGTGATCCGCAGAACTATATCGATCTATTCGTTCTTTCGAATGGTTTCTGGGAGCCATTTGTACTTAGCGCTATCCGGATTCTGTTACGTCAGGGAGATGTGTGTGTCGATGTGGGTGCAAATGCTGGTTACATATCGATGGTGATGGGTAGTTTGGTTGGAGCCTCTGGTCGAGTGTTATCGTTTGAGCCGAATATAGATTTGTTGGAGAAATTTAACCGAAATATATCCCTTAATTCGGAACTAAAAGATGTTGTTGAGCTATTTACAGTGGGGTTGGGTAAGGAATCCAAGGAGATGTACGTTGCTCCGGATCTTGGTGCCGGTATGGGTAATGCCACGTTGGTAGCCTCGGCTTCGGAGGGAACAACTCATGAAGTCTGCATAAAGACGCTCGATTCATTTGAGCTACCGAGGCTCGATTGTTTGAAGGTTGATGTTGAGGGAATGGAGATTGAGGTGTTCTCAGGAGCTGAAGAGACAATTCGGAGGTGTCATCCTCATATTATTTTTGAGACATTAGCGGCGCATCCACCGGAATTTCACAAGCCTCTTGAGGAGTTCGTGCTAGACCTTGGTTATCGAACTTATGCGTTAAATCTCGAGGATGGTCGTTTTGAAGAGATAACCTATCCATACTTTCCACAAGAAGACACCTACGCGATACACCCGAGCCGTCTTCGATAGGAGCTCTTAATGGATTCTGGTTTCCGCTATGCCTAATCCAATCGATTGTAGCTTTTTTATCTCGTGACTGAGTAAAGAGTTTATAGCTCTACTGCTTAGGTGATTGCTGCGCCTCACCTTTCATCATAGCAGCTGCCCCTGAAGAACTTTCCGATTGACCCTTGTCACGCAGCGCCTCGAGTAGACCGAGCTGTTTAATAAGATCGTTAGTGTCGGTGCGGCGAACATCTAGCGATGAACCGGTAGAGCCTTGATTGAGTACGATAAATGAGGGATTTCCTTTGCTCAATTCTCTTGCGATATCGAGTTTTAGCAAAGCTTCTCCACCTTTCCCTGCTACCGCTTCAATCTGCGCCCGAAGGCTCTTGAGCATATCTTGTCCCGATCTCTCAATTGCATCTTTTTCGATCTGCTTGGTCTCGAGCATAAACCGAGCTTCCTCACCGATCCTTTCGGCTTCGGCGTTTGCAGCAGCGAGGACCTTATTCGCCTCTTTTATGGCGATCTCTTTTTCCTCGTATTTGCGCTCTTCTTGAGTCTTTCTTGATTCACTCTCTCGCTTTATCTCCTGCTGCTCACGTTGCACATTAACGAGCATTGTTTGATATGTATCATCCTGTTGCTCACCCTCTGCATCGGTCTCGCGATATCGGACGAAGCGGGGATTTGCAACAGAGAGCTGGATTAATTCTAAGTGATAACTCTGGAGTGCCTCTGACAGAGCTTTCTCAAGTTCATCTTTGACCGAATCAAAGGTTCCCGTATCCTCTGATACAGCTGCGATCTTTTTCGATACGCCATCTTCTGGCAATTCCTTCTCGACGCGACGAAGCTCTGATGAGAGATCGGAGGATACAAATTGACGGGTTGCTAGGCGATTTGCGAATTGACGAACAAGAGCTCGAACTTGCGAAACTACTAGCTCATGAATTTTTTCATCGGTGTCAGCAATCGATGTAACGAGCTCTCGAAGCTCCTCTGGTTTGCGCGATATTTGATATAGAACGGTAACCTCAAATGCCACTTCGTTGCCATCGCTTGAACGAGCTGCAAGGGCACGATTATTACCCTGTCCTGTGCCCCACGATTCTGATCGCTGCGTGTTGGTGAGTTGAATCAATTCTTCCCATGGCCAAACGATAACCTTTCCTCCTGGCGGAATGACCTCATGACGAATTCCACCGCCGAGAAAAATTGGAAGTTTTCGGAAACGAAGTGCCACCTGATCATTGCGAACTTGCTGCAACGCGAGGTTGTCGCAGCCGGTCGCTGCGACAAGCACCCCAAGAAGAGCGCTACGAGCAATAATAGTTCGGAGATTGTTGATTCGAGAGGAGTTCACGATGATTGAGCGGGTCATAACCTAATTTCTCTCAGAAGTTGGGAAGGGGAGTAGGCGAGCTACCTGTTGGGACTGCAGCGGGTTCTCGCCGTTGCTCTGATATAATTCGTCGAGTGGCAGGTGCTTGTGATGGACGAGTTTGCTGAGGAGGTGCAGTAACGCCTAGGTTTTCAACCCACCGCTTCAGATCATACGGATTTATATCACTAATAACTCCTCCTTTGAGTGAGCTAAGTATCGGGGTCAACTGTCGAGCCACATACATATCGGCCCCATCAGTCTCAGCAAGAAGTTGCGCCCGCTGCTTATCAATCGCAGCCCGGGAAAGGGTTACGAGCGCTTCACCTTCGACACGCGCCTTCATGAGATTTGCCTGAGCCTGTTCACGCGTCGCGTCGGCCCGAACCTGAGCATTTTTGGATACTACCGATATTTCCCGGTCGATATCGGAGATTCGCTTGGCGGTGATCGTCTTTTCTTCGGCGAGTCGGCGCTTCATGATACCGAGCACATGCTCAACCTGTTGGAGATTTTTCTGAAAAATAGCTTCTTCAATCTGTCGATTTTCATACTCAAAGCGACGTAGCAAAACGCTCCCAACTTCAATTCCGACCGAGGCAAGTGACTTTTTGAGCGCCTCGGTTCCACGCTCCTCGCACGGCCTTCTCTTTTTGTGATTGTAGAAATCTTCAGCTGTCAGTCCCTTGAGCGCTTCTACAAGATGTTTATTGGTGGAGGTGCGGATAAGTTGTACCCATTGGTCAGGAGTCGTTCCAACGTTCACCAGAAGGCTATATGGGCCACCTTGGCCGTCCTGATCTTGGGCGGAGCGCAGCCTAACCGTCACCGTCAGATCGAGATGCACCGTCACTCCGTCGCTTGATTTTACCGTCAGAGGTGGAAGTACAAACTCTCCCGGCTTTTCGGAGCGCGCTGCATTAAAATGAATAGGCATCCATGTGCTAGGCAGAAGGTGAATTCGCGCCAAAAATGGGATATTTCCGTGATAACCCGGGAGTAATGCCTTATTGGAGAACCCCTGCTTTGGGCCAACGACAGTGTCAAAATATATCTGCCGCACCCCAATTTTTCCAGGGGGAACAACGACCCCAAAGGTAAATATAAGCCCGAGAAACGCCGCAGCAAAGATAAAAAGAGTAACCAGCAATCCAACAGCTCCGATTCCCCTTTGAGTGGAAAGCCGAGAACGGTTATGGCCAAACAGATGGGGAGTCGAGCACATAAGGTAAATTCCAAATCAATCAGAGCTCGTATGAGCTGAAAAGCGGTTAACGGGGAATGGAGCGGATGCAAAGTAATTAAAAAGGTAATTATTCTGGGGAGTATAACAAACGATCAAAGGGACGATGGCAAGACCTAAGAGGTTATTTTTTGTTTGGGGGAGGTTGTGGGGTGAGGTGAATTGGGGTGGGGGGTGGTCCGGCGGAAATGGATCAAGACGGCTTTTCGGGCGATATCTAATATCCTCCTCCTGTATAAGCAACGAGAGCTTTTCAAATTCCTTGCCAACCCAGATAGAGGGGGCGTTCCCGCGCTTGCTTTATAGATGATACCCTCCCTCGAGGTATCTCAGAATTGATTAAGTTGCGCGAATATCGAACAGATGCTTTTTCATCCATCTTTGAGGGCTCGTCCTTATGGTTGGGCCGATTAGTGGGCGGGAAACGGGTAGGTTTTATTAAGTTGTAAAGACTAACTAATAGCCAATGTGCCTTATGGATAGAGAATATGCCCTTAATTACACAAATTTATACAGAAATCATTGGTGGTGGCGAGCAAGAGAGATTCTGCTTCTCCAAATTTTAGAGTCAGTATTGCTTCGCCGAGATACAACTAACGCCTCGGTACTAGATATTGGGGGAGGAGAGGGGTTATTCATGGAGAAGCTTTCACAATTTGGCTCTGTCCATGCCTGTGACCCATTGCTCTCGGCTGATATTGAAACGGAATACGGTCCGGTTTTCGCAGCATCAGTTGATCGCACCGATATTTTCCCGGATCAGAGGTACGACTTAACGCTCTTGCTCGACGTTATTGAACACGTAGAAGATGATGTAGCCCTCCTTTCGCAAGCTCGTCGCGTTACCAAGAAGGGAGGAATTGTGTTTGTTACCGTGCCGGCGTATCAGTCTTTGTGGACAGCGCACGATGACGTTAATCATCACTATCGAAGATACAATCCAGAGCAGTTGCGTACCAGTTTGGATAGGGCATCCTTAGATGTGGAATGGATTGGAGCGCTATTTGGGTGGCCTGCTTTAGTGAAGCTTGTCATGAATAATGTGGGTAAATTTTTAGATATTCCATTTCGGGGCTCGAGTATTCCGGTGCCAATTATTAATCGGTTTTTGACCCTTATTACTATCTTGGAGGGTCGCGGGATGATTCGGTTTGGGACTAAATGGGGTAGTAGTCTGTTTGCCGTTTGCTCCGCTCGATAGGATAAACATCGACTGAACTAGCAACTTTTAGGCTTGGCCGCATTCGATGTTTTAGGCTATTCAAAGCTCTTATTTTTATTTTTCGGTAATTTTCATCCCGAGGGAAGAACATGATTACTTACGGCGAATCTCTTGAACATTCAGAGTGGCTTCCGAAGGCGGAGATGCTAATCGAGGCGCTTCCATATCTTCATAGGTTTGCGGGAGCTCGGGTGGTGGTGAAGATCGGTGGTGAGCTTGCGGGAGAGCCCGAGTCGTTGCGCAATTTCGCGCAAGATGTCTCGCTGCTTCGTGCTGTTGGAATAAATATCATCGTGTGTCACGGCGGTGGTCCTCAGATCTCAGAGGCGATGAAGCAGAGAGGCCATGAGGCGCTCTTTATCGATGGCATGCGCGTTACCGATGAGGTCACGCTTGAGGTTACTCAGATGGTTCTTTTGGGTAAAATTCGGCAACAGATCGTTGCAGAGATAGGTCGGTGCGGAGGGCGAGCTATCGGACTTTCGGGGGTTGATGCGGCGATGATAACGGTCAAGCCGATAAACGAAAAGCTTGGTTTTGTTGGGGCTATTGAACATATCTCGACCGACCCAATTGATCGATTACTTGCGGGCGGATATGTGCCGGTTATTAGTTCACTTGGTACGGATGGACAGGGTAACTGTTTTAATATAAATGCTGATGCCGTTGCAGGAGAGATTGCGGCTGCTCTTGGCGCTGAAAAGTTGGTTTTATTGACCAATGTTTCCGGTATTTTTGAGGACTTTTCACGAAGGGAAACTCTCATCTCGGAGATCGATGGGACAACACTTCGCACCTTGCGCGAGAAGGGAACTTTTACCGGAGGAATGATTCCAAAGGTCGATGCTGTGCTTCACGCTCTCTCGATGAAGAGTATGGATGTGCATGTGCTCGATGGTCGTCAGCCGCACGCTCTCCTTATCGAGATCTTCACTCGAAAAGGGATCGGCACGATGGTATTCCCTTGAGGATGCAAAATCATGAGACACCTCCTGAAAGATCACGATCTCACTCCGGCTGAGCTTCTTGACCTGGTGATTGTTGCGCGTCTGATAAAGCGACGCCCAGAGCTTGTACGGGGCCGTCTCTCTGGAAGTAGTATCGGGCTTCTTTTTGAAAAGCCTTCCCTGAGAACTCGAGTTTCTTGTG
>JBIJBT010000065.1:0-15982 GCA_044345055.1 Bdellovibrionota bacterium | reverse complement strand
TTTAACCCAAAAAAGCGGCACTCTAATCCGCGCCGATTGATCAACTATTGTGGGAAGACAACTCCTAACTCTCAAGTTGATGAGTCTTAGATAAGATATCTCTAATTCGGTCTCTTCTTTCCTTGCAATTGGGAATAAATCGATGAAACTGAACCTGAATATTACCAAAACATGTTTGCATCGAAGACTCTAGTATTGTTTCCAATAGATCATACTCTCCACCTTCAATGTTGATTTTGATCAAATCAACTGATCTAATGCCGGAAAATTTTATAAAATAGTTTATATCAGCAATTTCAATTAACTCCCTCTGAGCAGAATCTAAAAATATTGAAGTAGAATCCCCGAGGAGGTTAATTTCTGTGCTGTAATTTTTAGATCCAAGGCAATATTCAAAAATTTTAATTTTATCATTTTTAAAAATCTTCTTTTTATGCCCACGAAATATTTAGTAACTGGCTCAAATATATACATATTACAGCCATACATGTCATAGACTGAAGAGCTCCAATCTCCTTTAAATCCACCAAGGTCTAAAACGACCGAATCCTTACTTAATGGATAATCAAGCCGAAGTGTTGCATCTCCTTGATCGATGACCCATTGATCATATGCGTCTTTATTAAACGGATAGTAGTCCATAGATTTTATCTTGAAAAAGTTTTACTGATTTTCTCTCATCGATCTGGAGTGCCCCTTTTTTTATAGACATATTCTATAAAAGTTGACGGTAGCAGTGGTAGTCACCAAATATCAGATTAATCTCCAGTCAATCAATGTTCTTTAAGTGCCACCCCGAGGATGGGTCTGGGGGAAGAGGCTCATAACTCAAGGAGATTCGAAGCAATTTGGGATAGTACTTGTCGATTGCTCGCTGCTACCGCTCACGAAATGCCCGCGGCGACATTTTAAGCTGATTTTTAATCCGGAGGCCTGATAAGTAAGTTAGGTGAAGTTACAGCTCATTTATCACTATGCCTCTGAGATAATAGAGGGAGGAAATTTTAGATAGTACTGGCCTTTTGATAGTCTCGGAACTTAAGTTAGCTCCGAGACTTGAGTGCCCTAACCCTACTCTCATCGTGTATTTTGCGGGTAACCGTTGAAAAATTGATCTTGTTTCACAAGAGAGGCACAGATTGAGTATCCTTCGCTATCTGTGCGCATTTCGAAGGTGCCTTTACCTCCTGAAAAGATGTCGTTTGAAAGAGGCACTCTCCACAAAGAGCCACCGGCCGGGGAATAGTAAACAAAGTCGGCTATTTTGATTGAGCGTTGGATCTTTTTCTTGTCTCCGAGCCAAGTTGAAAATCCAACATTCCCAAGCGGAGCGAAAAAGGAACCGCCAGAGACCGGGCCAGCGAGGAGGAGGGGGCTTCGATACATACCTTCGCCTTGACGTTTGATTTTGACCCGCCTGTTGCCATCGAACTGAGTAAAGCTTGGCTTAATGGTAATAGAACTACCCACTAAATCGGAACTCTTTACCCGAGAGAGATCAAATTTCAATACACCTATCGGCGGCTTGCTGTCACATGCATCGTCTTGGATAAACGCGGAAAGAACTGCAGAGCTTGAAGTAGTTGCTCGGGTGACGATTGTCGCGTTGCTGCTTCCAGAGGTGCTCACTGCAGCGGTTGATGGGCAGCTGGGAGTGTTGCCAAACAGCTCGCAAATTTGTTCGGATGAGTATGATATCCCTAGCTGTGAGAATGACTGGCGAAGTTCCTCAACATTTTTATTGGTCAAACACCCGCATACATAAGTTTCACTCCCACCGCCTCCGGTATTACTACCGGATCCTCCGCCATTCGATGAGCCATTGCCGCTAGAATCGATAGAGCCAAGTTTGAACGAGGATACTCCAGCGCCGACGGGTGGATATAGAAGGCCAGGGAAGAGTTTACCTCCTTTTTTGGCTACATCGCGGCTGGTTTTTGGAGCCGATTTCGCCGATGCAAAAGAGATGACCGCTCCTGATGGACCTGAGATCTCAACGGAAAGCTGTTGCCGTGCAGAGGAGGGGCTTCTTAAATTAACGTAAATAATCTTTGGCGAGTTGGCATTTAACGAAATCTGAACCTGCTTTGAGGAGTCGCCTGTAACAAAAAAGGGTGAAGCCAATCCCGGTACCGGCGCGAATGCTAACAGAATAAAGGCAAAAAATAAGTGATACATCATGACCCTCGACAAAAATATCTGAAGTGGTTATGCAAAATTTTTGCCTGTTGCAGCTTAGCCTTAAGGTTTTGGGAGATCTTAATACTCAAAAGTTCAATGATGCACTTCGCACTTCACAGCCGATATGTGGATAGCCGTAAATTCAGCCCTCCTCAAGAGCATTTCTAGAGAAGGGAGATCGTTTGGAGAAAGCCGTATGTCGAACGAAGCAACCATCGAAGCTATCCCCGTGCAGGGGAGAGCGGTCCCCACTGCTGTCAAAATGGCTTACACCGCCTTCATGGCCGTTCTCGTACCGGTGTATTGGTACCACTATGGACCGACGAACTTCCTGTATTTCTGCGATATGGCGCTTTTCCTCGTGCTCTTCGCCGTGTGGAGAAACAGCGCCTTAGCTGCTTCGGCTGCGGCTGTGGGGATTGTGGTCCCGCAGCTTTTTTGGTGTGTCGACTTCGCCGTCGAACTAACCGGCAATCACCTCTCTCACATGACGAGCTACATGATGGACGATCGCCGTCCCCTCTTTCTGAGATCTTTGTCACTCTTCCACGGCTGGCTCCCCTTTTTGCTCCTGTATCTGGTGCATGTACTCGGTTACGACCGGCGTGGTCTTTTCGCCTGGACCGGATTGGCGTGGGCCGCGTGCCTAATCGCGTTCTTCTTGCTTCCACCAGCAGGCGCGAGCGTCCCGGATGTTAACACACCACTCAATGTGAATTACGTGTACGGTTTAAACGATAGCAAACCACAAGAGTGGATGAGTGCTCCGAGTTATCTGATCTTGTGGATGATAGGATTGCTAGTGTGCTTCTTCGTTCCCACGCACTTAGCGCTCAAGAAAGTATTCAAGCCCGCTCAAGTGTCGAGCAATCCACAATAGACTACAAAGTCAGGATTACCTATGAAACAGGATTGGAAAAAAGGTTTCTGGGCGCTCATGATTACCCAGTTCCAGAACGGGTTCAGCGATCTCGCGCTGAAGACCTTGATCGTTTTTCTGGTACTCGGAAGACCGATGCCGGAGGAGGTTCGCAACACTTACGTGGCGCTCGCCGGAGCGCTTTTTGCAGCGCCATTCATTTTATTCTCGATGCTCGGGGGATGGCTCGCCGACCGCTATAGCAAGCAGCGCATCATGGAGTGTGTAAAGCTCGCGGAGATCGGGATAATGTCGTTCGCTACGCTTGCTCTTTACAAGGAGCATCTTGCGCTCGAGATGTTCGCTATCTTCCTGATGGGGTGTCACAGCGCGATCTTCGGACCCTCGAAGTACGGCATCCTTCCCGAAGTTTTACCGGTCTCGCGCCTCTCGTGGGGTAACGGCATCCTCGAGCTTTTGACTTTCATCGGCATAATCCTTGGCACCGTTGCGGGCGGCGTGTTCGCGCAAAATCTGCACGGCTCTCAACACTTCGCCGGACTCATTCTCTCTGTCCTAGCAGTGGGTGGCTGGATGACGAGTAAGCACATTCCAAAGACCCCGGCAGCGAGCCCCAATTGCCCTCCGAGATTAAACCCCATAACGGACCTTTATCGACAACTCAGGTTCATGCGAGCTGATAGTGCGCTGTGGCGCGCGAATTGGGGCAGTACAGGGTTTTGGTTCGTCGCAACGCTCGTGCAGATGAACCTCACCATTTACGCCAAGGACGTGCTCGCTCTCACCGAACAGCAGAATGGATTCTTGAATGCGGCTCTGGCGATAGGAATCGGTGTCGGGAGCGCTCTAGCAGGTGTCCTGTCGCGTGGTAAAATTCAGTACGGCCTCGTGCAGATCGGCGCAGTCGGGATGGCGCTGTTCTCGATACCGATGGGCTCTCACAACCTCGGCGTTACCCTCTTTAGCTTGTGTCTAGTCGGCCTCGGACTCGCCGCGGGGTTCTTCATCGTTCCGATCGCGGCCGTTCTCCAACATCGCCCACCGCCCGAGCTTCGTGGCGCGGTTCAGGGAGCTGCAAACTTAATGTCCTTCATCGGCATACTCGCGGTATCTGGGGTGCAGATCGTGCTCAACAGAGTGCTACATCTCTCCCCTGGCGAGGTATTCTGGGTGTGCGGCGCAATAGCGCTCTTTTCAGGAGTATACGCAGCGGCGACAAGAAGAGACGCGATCGCAATCCTTTTCAGGTCTCTGCGTGAACCTGTTACAGCGGCAGTAGACATCACTGTGCAGGAATGATGAATAGTTATTCCTCGGAAGAAATGCGGGCCGGAGGCCCGCGGACCCAGGGGGAGGCTGACGTTTGGAAACATCTGGGGGACAATATCTCTGGGTGCGCGGACCTCTGGTCCGCATGAAGTGCGGCGGCTGCTCGGAAATTGTGGGACAGAGCCCAGCATAATAAGCCAACCCTCAGCAGATGTGCTCCTCTTCTATTTCTCAGAGAAATAGAAGACAAGGCTCAAGAAAAATAAGGTTCTTTTGCAGCAATTAAGAATATAATACTGCACGAAGTTAATTCGTCTGCCAGTCGGGCGGGCAGCGCTTTAACATGAGCAATAATCCGCGGGGCACCGCTGCTGTAACATTAGCGGAAAAATATAAAAACACGCTCCAAAGTTAATGGAAGGGCACCCATGGGAAGAAGTATCCGAGCAAAGGAGGGTCTCGTCAGCTATCTCGCTGCATTAATTGTGTGGGGTCTTCTTAGCTATATTTTGTTCTGTACGACGGTTGAATTCATAGCGGCTAACGAGGGTCCATCAAGCATCGTTGCGGCTTTGTATGCTATAATCTCGACGTTTTTTGTCGGATATTATCTACTTCGGATTATACTCCCGGATGCCTATTTGGGTGAACGATTCTTTTTTTCGTGGGGTCCCTTTGGTATCCCGATTTTTACGCGTCGGAAAAATATAACTCTCCTTGCTCGCACTCAACGTGAACATGATTCAGCTGTTGAACTTCCGGTCGTGCACATTGCACGGTACCTCAGATTCCATACTTTCGTTCTTCCTTATGAACATACACGACTCGCTCAATCTGATATCAATAAAATAATCCAGTACCTCAGAGGTTCAAACGAAGAAGAGCCGATACTGCCTATCCAAACCAGACCAGCGGGGAAATATAGATTTCAACTCCCCCAAGGCCGACTCGGCTGGTTTCTTCGCCAATTTTTTTTAGGAGTCCTTTTCTTTCTTTGGGGGCCAGATGAGCTACGGTTGCCAGATCGGCTTAAGTTGGATGGTTCCTTCCCATGGCTCAGAACTTTCGGCCAAGAAGCTTTTCGATACCTTTCCTACGGAACAAGCTTCAACGATCCATGGGCTCCTTATCCCATCGCAAACCTAAATCCGGAGCCACAGCCGAACGATCTACAGGTATTATTTCTCGGTAATTCTCTGCTTGGCGGAAATCAAGTACCGCGAATCGTCGCACAGCTTGCGGCATTCGAGGGGCGGGGAGTGTGGTTTCGTAGTCATCTTGTGCCGAGTGCTACCATCGCAGATCATCGCGTAACGACCGATTGGAAACGGACCGATGGTAAACTCTGGGATGCAGCTGTTATTCAACCGCAAAGCCTCGAGCTTGTTAATTGGCCAACCTCAGGGTTTAAAGAGCTCAGTCTCCTTGTCGAGGACTTAAAGAAAACGAGTGAAAGTGTCTTCACCTTGATTCCATGGCCACGAAAAGATATCGGTGAATCACCATCTCGCCAACTACTATCACAACTTGAAGTAGCGCTCAGCGTTACGGATACAAGAGCGAAGATTATTCCGGCCGGATCGGCTTGGCTTCGAGCAGATCGAGCCAATCCCAGCATCGGCCTCTATGCTACCGATGGTATTCACGATACCCGAGTCGGCGCGTATCTGACTGCGATCACGATCTACAAATCACTTTTTAAAGTCGATGACTGTCCTATGAAAGGACTTTTAGCGGCCGAGCTTGGCGGAGATACGGTACGCGCCCTATGCGAAGCTGCTCACTCAGCCGACACCGATGCGAAGGTGCTCGTCGATCTGCTTGGATCGAATCAGTCAGTAAAAAAATAATGAGTGTAGGAATTTCGTTATCCTTAATAACCTTACTCTCGATTGCTTTGATAAGTGGTAGGGGTTTTTAGGGATTGAGGTTGCAGAGAGAGGGCAGTTTTGGGTGCGCGGATCTTCGATTGGCATGAAGTGCTGCCATTCCTTCGAAGAAATGCGGGCCGGAGGCCCGCAGACCCAGGGGGAGGCTAACGTTGGGAAACATCTGGGGGACAAGATCTCTGGGTGCGCGGACCTCTGGTCCGCATGAAGTGCCATCTTTCCTCCGAAGAAAACCGTATCCCGCAAGCAGCAAGCTCGTGCTAGACTCTCGGCGATTCACTGGTCCGTGACGAGGCGTAGTTTTTCGGGGATAATTCCATGGATACCATACAGCAATCTTCCTCATCTCTTTTCCCAAACGGTCGATGGCTTATGTGTCGACCGGTTGACTACGATGTGCGCTACCAAATAAATCCGTGGATGGATGTTTCGCGAACGCCTGAGAAAGGGCTTGCGGTTAAGCAGTGGAGCAATCTCCATCATCACATTATTCGGCTTGGCGGATGGGTTGAGTATGTCCCTCACGCTGATGGGTGGCCCGATATGGTATTTACCGCGAATGCGGGACTGGTTAGAGGGCGTAACGTCGTCCTCGCGAAATTTCGCCACCCAGAGCGGGCTGGTGAGGAACACTATTTTCGGGAGTGGTTTGAGGAGGCGGGATTCTCGGTGGTCGAGGTGACTGGAGGAACCTTCGAGGGTGAGGGAGATGCGCTTTTTGCAGGTGACAAGTTGTTTTGCGGTTACGGATTTCGCTCCGAGATTGCGGCCTACGAGGAGATAGGGCAAGCGCTGAATGTCCGTAAGCTCATTCCGGTGAGGCTGCGAGATGATCGCTTCTACCATCTCGATACCTGTTTTTGTCCTCTGACACCAAATCTTGCCCTTATTTACCCAGGTGCCTTTGATGCAGAAGATCTGAAGAGTATTGAGCGGTCGATCGAACTGATTGGAGTTTCTCCCGAAGAGGCCGCCCGCTTCGTGTGTAACGCGGTCGTACTCGGTTCCGATATTATCCTTCCCGCTGGCTGCCCTAAAACGTATGGGATGCTCGCAGAGCGGGGGTATAGAACGCACCCAGTCGTTCTTGATGAATTCCTAAAAGCAGGCGGTGCCGCTAAGTGTCTTTCGTTGAAGCTTGATAATTAGTGAGGGGATTGAAGTACCCTTGTTTCCTCATCTCCTTCCAACTCTCATCTTGTCCTGGAGTACCCCCCATATGACCACCACAACCCTCACCAAAGCAGCGCTCCTCGAAAAACTTGCTGATCTCGAGAACCGTTTTGCGGCGCTCTCTCCTGAGCTTGAATTGACCGTTCGCGATCCGGAGCTTGGTGTTGAGGGGTATGTTGTTGTGTGGACGACGCTTGCCGCTGAGGGGGGACCTTTGGGGCGATTTGGAAAAGGGGGGACGCGTATCACGCCGACGACGACTCTTGATGAAATCAAAATGCTCGCGCGTATTATGGCGCTGAAAAATGCGGCGGCGGGATTGCCGCTTGGGGGCGCAAAATCAGGGATGCGGGACGATTCGTTGTCGCCTGGGTTTGAACAACGGTACCGGCGCTTTGTCGAGCTTGTTGCGCCTGTTCTTGTTGAGAGGGGCGGCATTTTTGGTGGGTTTGGCTTTGATATCGGCGGGTTTCCGCAGCAGGCGCTCTGGGCGTGCGATCAGCTCAAATCAACCCGGTGCTTTACTGGTAAGCCGGTTGAGATGGGAGGCACCGATTACGATCGCGAAGGGATCGCGGGGCTTGGGGTGAGTGAGAGCGCGGTGACGGCGCTTGAGTTTGAAGGGGTGCCGGTCGCTGGAACAACTTTCGCGGTTCAGGGGCTCGGCGCGATGGGAGCTGCGGTGGTTCGCTATTTTAGTGAAGCAGGGGGCGATCTGCGCGCTGTTTCGGATCCGAGAATTGGAGGGAGCTATCTTCTTGACCGAGGCGCGTCGCCAGCGCTAGTTGAGGCGATTGCATTCGGTGAGTGGGAGCGAACAAAGGCGTTGCTTGAGAGCGAAGGAAGCATCGCGCCTCTTGATGCCGTTCTGTATCAGCCGGTTGATATCCTCTTCCCAAGCGCGGTTCAAGAAGTCATCACTGGGGCGAATGTTGGGCAAATTCAGGCGAAACGGATCGTCGAGGGTGCTAATAATCCATGCACTGCAGAGGCGCGCACGGCGCTTTTTGAACGGGGTGTTCTTGTGCTGCCCGATTTCATCGTTAACGCCGGGGGAATTATCGCCGCGTTTGTCGAGATGAGTTCACCGGTAACTCCAGAAGAGAACGTAAAAACGAGAGCAAAAGTAAAAGAGGCAAAGGATCTTACCCGCAAATTGGTGCGCGCAGGAACTAAGGAGATCCTCGAGATTGCTCGCTCTGCTGGTGTTGAACCATCAATCGCCGGTCGCTATCGCGCGTTGCGATCCATTTTTAATCGGGCGGATGTGGCGGCGGGGTGAAGGAAAGCTCGTTAGTTTTTTCTCAATTAGCCAATTTTGTCTGGACTATGGCGAAATTTCAGAGATGGCCAGTCTGCGGAGTGGGGAGCTTAGCGCGATGACGTCTCGGGGCGAATGTATCACCACTATTATCGCCCCTGTTAGGCTATAATCCCGGGAGCTTCCGAGACCACAGGTCCTCGAGAAATTGCTGCCACGGATAGATGAGAATGCCATCATCGGTACGCCGTATTTCGGGGTCGCAAGAAACCGCGATATATAGGGGAAATTTCCCCTCTTCCTTGAGCGCTCTTAATCCCTTGAGATGTTTATCCATAATCTGACTGACTGCTTTGAGCTCGATCGCAAGCTTTCCCTCGATGACGACGTCGACCTCGAATTGAGAGGTTGAGCGCCAGTACTGAAGGGAAAACTTGAGCCGATTATACGAGCGAAAGGCTCGCAGCTCCATCATGATAAAGTGCTCAAAAGTTCGGCCAAACGAATCCGTTTTTGGCGAAATAGGCCCAATATCGCAAAGTCGATTGCGAACTCCCAGATCAAACAGAAAATACTTCTGCCTCGTTATCGCTTTGCGGCGAGTTGTTTTGGTGTACGCTGGCAGGGGGAAGCCGATGAGAGTATCGGTGAGGATCTGAAAGTAACTCTTAATCGTATGTTGGCTGACCCCACAATCATTGGCGAAGTTCTGAAGATTAACCTCTTCGCCATTCGAGCGAGCAGCAAGGGAGAGGAATTCCGAGAATGCGTCGATATTCCGGGTCACTGACTCCGCTAGGATCTCATCCTGTAGATAAGTGCCAATATAAGCGTCGAGCTCCTCACACCAATGATCACTTTGATAGGCAACAGGCAGTCCACCGCGGGTGAGGTATCGGGTCAGTTCAAAGTCATCTAACTCGGCATAGGTCAACGGCATCAGCTCCGCCGTCCATGCTCTTCCGCCGAGCAGATTGGCTGCACCCCGCCGCAGTTTCCGAGCGCTACTGCCGGTGAGAAGAAAATGCAGCCCTTTTGCTTCGATTTGCCGATGGACCTCGTCGAGCAGAGAGGGAAGCTTTTGAATTTCGTCGATGACGACCGGTCCATCTGTGAGGGTCTGTCCGATCAATGACGGGTCGGCGAGTAATCGGCGAAAGGTGGCGCGATCAAGAAGATCAAAAACGTGCGCCTCGGGAAGCTGCATTCTTATTAAAGTGCTCTTCCCCGTGGCGCGAGGGCCTAAGAGAAAGAAGCTCTTCTTCGATAGGAGGTTCGGGAGGTTAAGTGTTCGTTTATACGACATTTTGTGGTGATTATCGCGATAGGGTAAGATGATTTTATGTAATATAGGCGCATAATATCATGATAATATGAACCTATACCACAGATTATGTTGACACATCCTAGTGACAATTTGGATGATTATCAAAATGAGCTCGTTCGGTGGCCGTTTGAAAGGAGAGGGGACCCATGAATAATCTGAACAAATCAGCTCGCAATCGCAAACGGCCATCGAGTCAGAGCGAGGGTTCGCTATCAGCCGATACCCTTCGCCATCTCTATCGCCTCCTGCTCACGCCGCGGCTCGTCGAAGAGCGGATGTTGTTGCTGCTTCGTCAGGGAAAATTGAGTAAATGGTTCTCTGGAATTGGGCAGGAAGCAATTAGCGTCGGCATCACGGCAGCGCTTGAACCGAGCGATCGAATCTTTACGCTGCATCGGAATCTTGGCGTCTTTACGAGCCGCGGTGTGCCG
Organism: Bdellovibrionota bacterium; assembly: GCA_044345055.1. Classification (GTDB taxonomy): domain Bacteria; phylum Bdellovibrionota_C; class UBA2361; order UBA2361; family OMIW01; genus OMIW01. The sequence continues at coordinate 5,571 of JBIJBT010000065.1, read as the reverse complement.
TTATGGCGGCTGTTTCGGCAGTTTCAGGGAGATGAGGGGGGATTTACGAAGGGGCGCGATCGGTCGTTCCATTTTGGTTCGCAGGAACACAACATCATCGGAATGATCTCTCACCTTGGTCCGCAGCTCGCGGTTGCAACGGGCGCGGCGTTAGCGGAGAAGCTGCGGGGCGCAACGGGCATCGCGGCGGTATTTACCGGCGAAGGTGGAACCAGCCAGGGTGATTTCCATGAATCGCTCAATCTTGCATCGGTCTGGGATCTGCCTGTTCTCTTTGTAATTGAAAATAATGGATATGCTCTCTCCACACCGACGGCTCAACAATATCGGTGCGAATCGCTCGCGGAACGGGCGTGCGGGTATGGCATCGAGGGAGTAAAGGTCGACGGAAATAATCTTCTCGCTGTCTATCAGCAGGTCAATAAGCTCGTCGCAGAGATGCGCAAAAATCCCCGCCCCGTTTTACTCGAGTGCATGACCTTCCGGATGCGCGGTCATGAGGAGGCATCGGGAGTCGCGTATGTTCCCCCGGAGCTTTTTGTTGAGTGGAAGAAATACGATCCTATTATTCAATTTGAGGATGAGCTTCGGACGGGCGGTATCGCTGACGAGGTGATGAAGAGCATTCGGGATGAAATTACACAACACATCGATGAGCAGATTGAGATAGGATTTACCCCAACTCCGCTAGCCGTCATCTCTGAGGAGCACGAGCTCAGCAATGTTTTTGCTCCCTCTGAACAACCGCCCGTAATGCCAACGCAACCGGTCGTCCAGCGGCGCTTTATCGACGCGGTCTCCGCGGGGTTGCGTGAGGCGATGCATCGTGATGAGCGCATTATATTGATGGGGCAAGATATCGCTGAGTATGGCGGAGCGTTCAAGATAACCAAGGGCTTTCTCGAGGAGTTCGGCGGCGATCGAGTGCGGAATACTCCACTATGCGAATCAGCCGTTCTCGGCGCCGCGCTCGGGCTCTCAATCGCGGGCTATCGAGCAGTCGTTGAGATGCAGTTCGCTGATTTTGTCAGCTCGGGCTTCACTCAGGTGGTCAATAACATCGCAAAAACTCACTACCGGTGGGGTGAACCAGTACGGGTTGTCGTGCGATTACCGTGTGGTGGCGGTACTGCCGCAGGTCCCTTTCACTCGCAAACGCCCGAGGGGTGGTTCGCTCAAACCGCAGGGCTCAAGGTGGTGTATCCCTCGAATCCGTTCGATGCAAAAGGGCTCCTCCTTGCCTCCCTCGCCGAGCCAAATCCGGTGATGTTCTTCGAACATAAAGCGTTGTACCGACGCATTGAGGGCCCCGTTCCGGAAGGGTACTACACCCTCCCTCTTGGAGTTGCTGCTCGCGTATCAGAGGGCACCGACGCCACCGTTATCACCTACGGCGCGGGAGTTCATTGGGCTCTCGACTGGGCCGCACGCAATCCCGATCGCCGAATCACGATACTAGATCTTCGCACCCTCGTTCCTCTTGATTACGAGAGCATCGCCGCAGCGGTAAAGCTCTCCGGTCGCGTCGTCGTCCTCCACGAAGCATCGCTTTTTGCCGGTTTTGGGGGCGAAATCGCCGCCTGGATCGGAGAACACTGCTTCTCAATGCTAGACGCCCCCGTAATGCGCTGCGCGTCTCTTGATACTCCGGTCCCGTTTGCACCAGCGTTGGAACGGATATATTTGCCAGTGGGTAGGTTTGATCGGGTGATGGAGGAGCTGTTGGCTTTTTAGGTCTAGTTTTCCCCGCTAAGTAGATCCATCCTCTTTTTCATCTCCTGCATCAGAAATCGCTCAATTTTCGGTTCAAAACCAATCTCAGTAATTCGAGGTATCCACTTTGCTGCGCGACCAATTAGTCGATCAAGCATCACGGTGAGTGCTTTCGGAGATAGGCCAAATCGGCCGCCAAATTCGATAAAATGTGCTCTCTTGAGATGGGCATCTCGACCATCCAATTTAAGAGCCATGTGGTTATCACCATAAGGGAGCGTGGAGAGGAGATCGTACGCAGGTGAGAGTGCGACGCGGTTGTCGTGCCAAAGTAGACTTATATTTTTCGCGTGATGATCGCCATTTCCGATGATATAAGAAAATGCGATAACCTCGAGCAGTCGCAAAAGTTCAATTCGAGGAGCAGATGCGTGGTGTTCTATTCTCTCCATTATCGATCGAAGAGAGAGTCGGTATTTATCGTGTGGATAGCGGTTTAAAAATTGACACGCGTCCTCTTGATGAAACTTCTCGAATCTTTTTCCGAGCGGATCATAACGTCTGTCAAATCGGGAAACTAACAATCCCTCCCGATTATTTTTATCAGTGACGATAGCTGTATTCGCCGCAATAATTTTGCACCCAGCCGCCATTTTCATAAAGAAATGCTCGTTGCGGACTAGGTGCGGATATTCGGGAACACCGAGCTTTACGATATATCGAGAACGGCGCAGACGAACGGGAAAAGAGAAAACCTGCGAAGAGAGTTTTGGAAACATTCCGGGGAATCCGGGATCGTATCTGCGCCACGAAATATCTTCAGCACTAATACTTCTCTCAAAAAGCTCCTCAAACGAAACCTCGCTGAATGCGGTTGGGTCGTGAATCTGCGAGGTATCAGGAGAAAGTGGAGATTCTCGAACGGGAGAAACCGAGATGTCGCCAACGCAATCATCTCCCGTTGCAGCGAGCATAGTGAACATATCCGATGCTGATGTCTTGAGGATTTTTATCAACGCTGAGAGCCGCGCCCCCTCTGGGAGTAGTCCTGCAAAAAAAGGAGGCACATTATCGCCTACCACCGATAGTGGCGTCTTGCTCGGCGGCAGAGTAGTTGCAATTCCACGGTCGGTTGGCGACAACGTTGTGAGAAAATCATCACGATAGGCAAACTGAGACCCGTGCTCGGTGCGGGTAAGGGTTGCTGCAGGCCGATCACCTTGAAAAACGATGAGAGACTCTACCCCTTTGAGCTCCTCCAGCTTCATCGGCGCAACTCCTCGTCAATAATTATTCCCCCTTTGCCTCGAGCAATTCTGATCTCTAATCCGAGCGCATCGAGTATTGAAAGCACCATATCAAAACGTACCGTAGTCTTCCCCCTCTCGAGCTGTGAGACGAAGTTGAGTCCAGCACCTGAAAGGTGACCCAGCTGTGTTTGAGAGAGTTTAGAAGCCCGTCGCTCCGACCGAATCGCCTCCCCCAGTATCTTCACCGGCCCCGAGATAGTGGTTTCTTTGGAATTTTTCATTCGTTTGAGTGAAGATAGAAGGTCTAAATCAGGAGGATGGATCAGTTAGAGCTAAAAAATCTTTAAAAGGGCCAATTTCGAGCTATTACTGGCTCGTAAAGTATCGATTAAGAGCAAGCAACAATGAAAGTGATACCTTATATTCATTCAAACAAGTGAATATAAGGTAGTATATTATGAGTGATTCGGGCGTAACAAGGTTATTTCAGCCGATAGGATGAATTTTGGTGGGAGCGAAGTTTTTATGGGCTCAAAGGGACTCGGTTGACTGGTCTAAAAAGGTGATTGAGAGCCACTGGCTTCGGGTTGGGTGTTTGGTGGTGGCGCGTAGGTTTGTGGGGGATGGAGGTCGGTCCGAGCCGTAACGAATCACCTAGCACCTCTATTCCTTTGAAGGATGGAGAGCCAGAGGGTCGGCTAAAAACCGACTCTTCAATGTCTTTTAATTTGAGGCAACTCGCCCTACCGATCGGAAAGCTACATTTTCTCCATTTTTCCACATATCCATCTGCTACAGGGGCGTCAAATTTATTGTCAAAGCCTACTGGCCAATCGAGGAAAGGCTGGGAATTGAAGACGGTGGACCGATAGGGCTATTTGCAGCCCTTCTTGATAATCTTGGTCAGGTGAGAATTTATTCGGAGTCGTGATGTCAGAAAGTTCAGTAGTTCCCTCTCAGCCGGTAGCCGGAAGCCAAACTTCAACATCGAGCACCTTACCTCCAGCATCGCCGACCCCTCCAGCGACATCATCGTCCGCAACACGCCCCGAGGCCGCTCCAAGAACGATAGGCCTCTTCATGAAGGATGGAGCTCCGATTGTTAAGTTCGGCGCCTACTCTGATAGGACGACGGTAGTGGAGCAAAATGCTGATGCTCAAGTTGCTCTCCTTCAGCACAAAAACGAACGAGGCGAGGTCGTACAGCTGATAGGCGTGGTCTCTCGCAAGGTTGGTGAAAATAGAGAGACGGTGGTGTTTCGCTTCGATCCAAAGAGTGGGGATCCGAAGGATGTGGTAGGGGAAAGGTGGATTGAGAAGATTGATGGAGAAAAAAAATCGGGAAAAAAGGCCGAAACAGGGGTAAAGTTGGCCGATTTAACGGACCGGGGACAAGGAGCAGCGCTCAAGGCTCTCTTCGACAAAGCGAAGGGAGAGATCGAAAAAAGTGAGCAAAAAAGCAAAACGCCACCGCCAAGCTCATCTTCTTCATCTCAGCCCACTGCGGGGCGGCAGACGACAGGAGATGGGCGGACTTCGCCTTTAGATCTCGCTCGAATAATGAGGCAAACAGGAGCGACGAACATCGCTGTAATGGATATGTCGGGTAAGGTGATATCGGAGCGAAACGGGCAACAGTTGATTCAAGGACCAGCTTCAACAATCAAACTCTTAGTTGCTGAGGCAATTCGCAAGGAAATTGTCGAGGGAAGGTTGAATTTGCACGATAATCTAACGGTAACCTCGAGAACAAAATCCGAAACTGACGGAAAACTTAACGAAAGATTGACTGTCGGGGAAGCTTTAAACCGGATGTTAAAAGACTCAGATAACACCGCAACTAACATTCTTGTTGAGAAACTCGGAGGACCAGGTGCAGCGATAAATCAAAAATTTCGGAAAATGGGTTACAAAACAACGGAGTTTAATCGCTATCTGTCAATGCCAGAGGGATATTCTCATCCTGTGAATAAGAAAAACCAAAGCTCGGCTATCGAGGTTGGCAGTTCGATGCAGAAATTATTTTCGGCATCTGATTCTGTTGCAGGAATTGCTCAAGGAAGCCTTAAATCATCTGAGAATATCTTTGGAACATCGGGAAGAGTAGCTGGCAAATGTGGTGTCGTAAGTTGGCTGATGGCAGATGTTGCGGTTGTGCAGGTAGGCAACAAAAAATATGTGATATCGGCTTTCCACAATGGGCTTGACCCTGATAAAGCCGGCTCAGACGAAAAGAATAGAAGGGCTCTAGTTGGTAGAACGCAGAGTTTGATCTGCGGTCAGTTAGCGGCTAAGCGGGGTTAGATAACATCTCCACCGCCTCGACCTCCTAGCACCTCCATACCTCTGAGCTAAAGATTTTTGGAGCCGGAAAATTAATAATTCATTGCGAAGGTGTTTGATCCAGGCAGGAGTTCGGGCAGAGTAGAAATTCCACCCCCATCATCGCAGCAGCACCCGATTGCTGGTCATAGCTCGCCCCGAGACGTTCTTTGCTCGGCACCACATCCCTTTTTGGGCACCTGAGATGCGGGCAACGGCTGTTCCGCGCGAGCTGGTGATGATCATTCCATTTGCTGAACTTTTGCTGCCGGTGCAGGTGATCCTT
>JBIJBT010000010.1:0-48364 GCA_044345055.1 Bdellovibrionota bacterium | reverse complement strand
CCATTACTCCAAGTCCCTCCCCAACAGCTTCAGCGAGCCCAACTGGTTCGCCAACACAAATGGCTACGGCTACGATCGAACCATCGACAGATCAATTTCGAGAAATTGTCACCAAGCTAAAAGATGAAAGTAATTCGAAGAAATCGACAAGCGGTACTGACGACGATCTCTCCGATTCTTCCCGTGGTGGGTTAAATGGATTGTTGGGAAGCGGTGTTCCTGGTTCGACAGGTGGGGCGAATTGGCTCGGTGAGGGATTTGTAGCGCGGGTCGGTCCAGATTCAGATGGTGATGGTTTTACTGATGAGACGGAAACAGAGCTAGGTTCAGATCCACAAAACAGCGGCCGCTCCCCCGCTTCCTCGTGCGCGTCACTTCTTCAGGAGAGACTCAAGGGCATCGATGATGATGGGGATGGTTTAGCTCAGGGCGATGAGATGCGTTACGGCACGAATCCCGCGGAGGCCGATTCTGATGGAGATGGATGTGCTGATGGTGCTGAAGTTTGGTCAGCTTCATCGCCAGTAGACCCGAAGAGCCTCCCAAATAGTCGAGGAGGATTTTGTCTGGGTGATGAGGTGAAGGTGAGTCGCGGGCTTCCAATTGATGGAGATGATGCTGATGCTGATGGAGTAGCTGACTGGTTAGAGTTTGCACTCGGGACAGATCCCCGTGCAGCAGATAGTGACGGAGATGGCATTTACGACGGGAAAGAGGTTTCTCTCGGATGTGATCCGTTGCGAAAGGATTTTTTGGGATCTCCGGAATAGGCCGATTACGGTGAAAACCTAAGAGGTATTTTTCCATTTTTAAAGCTGACTGAAGTTGACGTTCAAAGAGATTGAAAAACAAAAAAAGGTCCAGATGTCTCTTTACGAGGCGCTATGTAGTTTGGAGATCTATTTTAGATTTGCAGTTTTGATTGTAGTGAGGAGGTAGTTGTGGTGAATAACGGTGAAAGAGTTAGCTCTCAAGAGCTTTTTAATCGTGCAAAGGAGATCTTTCCGGGCGGTGTGAACTCTCCCGTCAGAGCATTTCGTAGCGTCGGCGGAGAGCCATTTTTTGTCGCTAGAGGTGAAGGGCCCTATCTTTTTGATGTTGAGGGAAATCGTTATATCGATTGTGTGTTAAGTTGGGGTCCACTTGTGATGGGCCACGCTCATCCGGTCGTTTCAGCAGCGATCGCAGAACAGGCCAAAAAAGGTACTAGTTTTGGTGCGTGTCACGAAGGTGAATTGGCACTTGGATCGATGCTAAAGGAGTCTATTCCGAGCCTAGAGATGCTCCGGTTCGTAAATTCAGGAACCGAGGCTGGAATGAGTGTCATCCGCCTTGCACGCGCATTTACGGGGCGGCGCAAGATAATTAAGTTTACAGGGTGCTATCACGGACATATCGATGCGCTTCTTGCTCAGGCAGGAAGTGGCGTTGCCACGCTAGGCCTTCCCGATTCAGCGGGTGTGACGGCTGATACAACAGCCCATACTTTGTTGGCGCGATATAACGATCTCGCCTCTGTGGTGCGGTGTCTCGATCTTCACGGACCAGATATTGCTGCAGTTATCGTTGAACCGGTGCTTGGAAATGCCGGATTTATCCCCCCTCACCCGAATTTTTTACGAAATCTTCGCGATTTGACGAACGATTATGGAGTTCTCCTGATCTTTGATGAGGTTATGACCGGATTTAGGGTCCATCCTTCGGCTGCACAGATACATTTTGGAGTGCAACCGGATCTCTCGATGTTTGGTAAGGTTATCGGAGGAGGTCTCCCCGTTGGCGCTTACGGCGGACGTGCGGACATTATGGAGATGGTCGCTCCTCTGGGCCCGGTCTACCAGGCAGGAACTCTTTCAGGAAATCCGCTCGCGATGGCCGCAGGACAAGCAACATTGTCGTTATGGCGTGAAGATGAAAATTTCCTTCATGCTGCCGAGGCTGCTCGAACAATTGCAGCTGCTGCAAAGAGTCGGGCTGACGACCTTGGATTACCGATGACAACGGCTGCGATCGGCTCGATGCTCGGAATCTTTTTTCATAATGGTCCGATTGAATCGTATGAAGATGCGCAGCGGAGCGATGCTCGTCGCTATGCGGCGTTTTTCCGAGGTATGTTGAAGCGTGGCGTGTATCTGCCCCCCTCGGCATTTGAGGCGTGGTTCATGAGCGCGCTCCATCGCGGCACCGTGTTAACAAATCTTATTGAAGCACTCAACGATACACTAAATGAACTCGCGCGCGATTCGGTTTAGGTGATAAGAAGGGCGTGGCTAGAATCTTAAGGAAAATTAGATGATCGGCGCACCCCTGAAACGAGATGCTCACCTTCGCTTAGTCTCTCCCGCGAGTCCTCCTCGGATTGAGGGAGAGGTTGGAGAGTCCTCAGATTATCTGCGATCACTTGGATATCGCGTTAGTCGGAGCTCCGCATCCGAGGCGCGGCATGGCTTTTTAGCGGGCTCTGATGCGGTTCGAGCTCGAGATCTTGCATCGGCTTTCCGGCTGAAAGGAGTTGATGGAGTAATCTGTGTTCGCGGCGGATATGGCTCACAGCGAATAATCACGCAGATTGACACGAAAGAAATAGCCAATTCGAGAAAACCTCTCATAGGATTTAGCGATATTACCGCATTGCTTCTTGCAGTCGCTCGTCACGGCGGTTGGGCAATTCATGGTCCTATGGCGGCCTCATTGAGGGCAGACAGCAACGTTTCACCCTTTTCACAATACCACCTCGAGGCCGCTCTTCATGAGCCCCACCGCGAACGCTCAATTCTTGAGCAGTACACAGAGTCAAATAATACAATCGAGATTGTTCGTTCAGGTTCTGCAACCGGACGTATCTGGGGCGGAAATCTTACCCTTTTGTCGACTTTACTCGGGACTCCGTGGTTTCCACCGCTTCGTAACGGCATATTGTTGCTCGAGGAGGTCGGAGAGGCGCCCTACCGAATCGACAGAATGCTGACTCATTTAATTTTAAGTGGTGCATTAAAGGGAGTTCGTGGAATTGCGGTAGGAATCTGTTCGGGATGCGATCCCGCTTCTACCGATGATGGTCAAGTCTCACCATCGTGGCGCAGCGTGTTTCGCGAGCGGTTGTATGGCTTAAAGATTCCAGTTGTTCTCGGGTTCCCGGTAGGGCATATTCCCTTTAATGCGGCGGTTCCTTTGGGAGAGCGAGTTCAGCTTGATGCCAAAAAGGGAGATCTGATTATTTCTGGGCGAAATCGGTAGCTTTGTTCCTTTGAATAATCAATTCTTCTCACAATTTTCAGTATATCCGGAGCGAGGGTAATCCATCCCTTATACGATTATTGGTGGCTCCTTAATAATGTCACCCGCTTTTTAAAAGGAGTTTCCTTCATGCCGATACCACGACCGGTAGTTTCGCAAAAATCCCTTATTCCCCAGAACCTTCTCCCCCACTCTTCGAATCAGGATGTAGCACTGGAGGATTTTGATTGTATTGAGATTTGGTGCGAATCAGCAAAGCAGCTCACCTTTATGCTCTCGCACGGTTTTGGATTTCGCCCCGTTGCTTATAAAGGGCCAGAGACCGGTTGTCGAGACTCGGTAAGCTATGTTCTCCAACAGGGTTCAGTGTTTCTTGTTTGCACTTCGTACCTCCACTCATCGAGTCCTATTGCGCACTTTGTCCTAACGCACGGAATGGCGGTTCGGGACGTTGCTTATAGGGTTCCCGATTGTGAGGCAGCGTACTACGCCGCGATTGCTCGAGGTGCTCTAAGCGCAGAGGCTCCCACCATCTGGTCAGATGAAAACGGGAGTGTAAAGCGAGCGGCAATTCACACATACGGTGACACCATTCATTCTTTTGTTGAACGTTCATCGTATAAAGGCTCTTTTTGGCCCGGATTTGTCGCTTTTTCGGATGTTTTTCCTAATGTCAAAGATGTCGCCGAAGCAGGTATTCGCAGGATCGATCATGTTGTCGGTAATGTTGAACTAGGTAAAATGGAAGAGTGGGTCCATTTTTATGAAAAGGTTCTAGGCTTTTCGCAGTTAACGCACTTTACTGATTCTGATATCTCTACTGAGTACTCGGCGCTCATGTCAAAGGTGATGTGGGGTGGTCAAGGTAAAATCAAAATGCCCATCAATGAGCCTGCGCATGGCCGTCGCAAATCACAAATAGAGGAGTATCTTGATTACAACGGTGGTCCAGGAGTCCAACATATTGCATTTCAAACTGATGATATTCTCGGCTGTGTTGAGCGACTGCGAGAGCGTGGGGTGCGATTTCTTCGAGTTCCTGCGACTTACTATGACGAGGTTCCTGAGCGAGTTGGATCAATAAAGGAAGATCTGAAACAAATTGCTAGCTTGGGCATTCTCGTAGATCGTGATGATGAGGGATATCTTCTCCAGATATTCACCAAAACTCTCCATGATCGCCCTACTATTTTCTTCGAGATTATCCAAAGGGAAGGCTCCAAGGGGTTCGGAAAGGGAAACTTTAAAGCACTTTTTGAGGCAATTGAGCGAGAGCAAAACGCTCGGGGCAATTTGTAGAAATGTCGCGGTGTTGAGCAAGAAAACTATGATGAATAATAAAAAACTAAAAAGCGGAAGATTAGAGCTACAACTTCGAAAATCATTAATAGTAAGCCTATCTCTCTGCATATCGGTATTTTCGCACTTTTCTAGCGCCAAGGCAGATAGCCGCATAACTTCCCGAGTGATAGGTGGAGTTCAAGCAGCTCCTGGTGCTTGGCCGTTTATGGTAGCGCTAATAGATAGCTCAGCTTTAACCTCAGCAGATGGGCAGTTTTGTGCGGGAACATTGATAGGCCCACGACATGTTTTGACAGCGGCCCACTGTATTACTAATTTTTTCGGCGGCACGGTTGGACCTAGTCAGATTCTTGTTCAAATTGGGGGAGCGGAGCTCTCATTCGCCCCATTATCTGGAACAGAAGAGGTTATCGGGGTTACACGTCATCCCCTCTATAATCCTTCCACTCTCGAGAATGATCTAGCGATATTAAAATTAAGAAATGCTTCCTCGGTAACACCTGTGAATCTACCCGCAGCCTCAGGGACTGCTTTGTATCCCGAAAATACCTTAGGAACAGTGGTCGGGTGGGGAGCTTCCAAGAAGCTTACCGACTCAGGTATTTACCTATATCCATTCAAGCTCAATCAGGGAACCGTTCCAATTGCCTCAGATCAGACCTGTTCTGACGAATTAGGCAGATATTTTAGAGGAGAAACGATGATGTGTGCGGGCCAAAAAGCGTCAAGCGCTGGGGCCGCGGACGCAGTTGATGCTTGCTACGGCGATTCGGGAGGCCCACTTATCGTTGATGATGGACTTGGCAATAAAGTTCAGGTCGGAGTAGTTAGTTGGGGGGTAGAATGTGGTTCATCTCTTACCCGTGGTGTTTATAGCGAAGTTAGCGCGAACCTTTCCTTTGCAACTTCGTTTCCGGTGGCACAACCTATTGAGCTTACATCTCCAACAGTCACCTTGTCCGGAGGCCCTTTTCCATCCGTCGGCGACACCGTGACGTGCCAGCTCGGAACATACGATGGGGATCAACCAACTTCGCTTGAATATCGTTGGCGTAATCAATTTGGAACAATCTTCGGTCAACAAAATCCAACCTACACGATCACAGACGCTGATAGTTCAATCGGGTGCGTTGTTCTTGCGAGCAATTCAGGGGGCGCCATCGAAACATACTCTGCCGAGATTGGGATTCTGCGACCTACTCCAACTCAAACCCCTACCCCTACTCCAACCCCCACCCCAAGCGCAGAACCGACCGCGATACCCGATCTGACCCCACCAAGTGGATCGATTCTGCAGCTCACTTGTAGCGGACGAAGATGTTCGTTTATCTCATCAGCTGATGATGACAGCGGAAATATAAAACGTGTAACAGCTTTAGTTGACCGATCTTCCACGAGGAGTGGAAGGGCAATCATCGGATCGATGCATGTTCCAACCCGTCTTATTTCCTCCAGAATTTGGTACGGTGCGTTCTCCGTGAATCGCCGAATTCGGCAGCGGATATCTATTACCCTCCAGGTCATCGATGAAGCTGGGAATCGCAACGGAACGGCTGATACAGCGAGCCTTATTTTAGGAGCAAACCGATAATATAAAATCCGAACTATCCATCTTCACTCTTCGACTCCAAATATGGATCGGAGAGTGTTCCCCTTATATTCGCTATTCTGCACATGATTCCCGAACCAAAAATCCTCTCAATCGTATGCCCATGTTACAACGAGGAAGAAGTACTCGAAGAGCTCTATCGGCGACTCTGTGAAGTGGTCACTCGATGCGGGATACCAACAGTCGAGATTATCCTCGTCGATGACGGTAGCCGGGATAAAACCTGGCCAATGCTGCAGTCTCTAACCGAGCGTGACAAACGAATTCGCGCAGTAAAGCTCTCCCGCAATTTCGGACATCAACTCGCTCTTACCTGTGGACTCGATCGCAGTCATGGCGATGTGGTGATGATTATTGATGCAGATCTTCAAGATCCTCCCGAACTCCTGATGCCGATGCTTGAAAAAATGAGAGAGGGATACGATGTCGTATACGGCGTGCGTCGTCGCCGCGAAGGAGAATCGCCCGCTAAACGTTTTTTTGCCTATGCTTTTTATCGCTTCCTAAGCCGCGTTGCTGGCGTTTCTATACCAGCAGATACGGGCGATTTTCGTCTCATAAGTCGGCGAGCGCTTAAAACTTTGCTTGAGATGCGCGAGCGGCATCGATTTGTTCGTGGGATGGTATCGTGGATTGGATATCGACAGGCACCTCTGGTTTATGATCGCCCTCAGCGATTTGCAGGCGAAACAAAATACCCATTCCGTAAATCACTAAAGCTCGCGTTCGATGCCATCACTTCATTTTCTACACAACCGTTGCGACTCGCCTCTTATCTGGGACTCGCGGTATCTGGCTTTGCATTTATTTATATCGTAGTAGTTGTTATTCTCAAATTATGTGGTATCAATTTCCCCGGTTATACCTCGATAATGGCTTCAATTTTACTTCTCGGTGGTGTTCAGCTTGTTGTGCTAGGTATCGTCGGGGAGTATATCGGTCGCATATTTGAGCAGGGCCAAAATCGACCACTCTATATTGTTGATGATGAGCTAGTTACTCATCACAGAGAGGAAATATGAAGAAAAAGGTTGCGATTGTCGGTGGTGGTTACGGAGCCCTTGCAGCAGCGTACGATCTGGCCAAAGGTGGCGCAGAGGTCACTATATTTGAATCTGAATCATCGCTCGGAGGCCTTGCAGGGAGCTTTGAGCTTTCGCCCGGGGTATGGCTTGAGAAGTTTTATCATCACTGGTTTTCCAGCGATCGCGCGATTATGGATTGGTTGCGCGAAATAGGAGCTGGCGATCTTATTCAGGAAAAAGAATCTAATACCGGCCTTTACTACGCTAACTCACTATTTCGACTTTCGAGCCCGTTTGATCTCCTTTCGTTCTCCCCTCTTCCCTTTATCGATCGGATCCGAACAGGATTGATGGTACTTGCGGCGCGACGAGTCAAAGATTGGCGCGAATTAGAATCTCAGAGCGCCGAGGAATGGATTCGGCGATTAGCCGGGCGACGTAGCTTTGAAGTGATATGGCAACCCCTTCTACAGGGAAAGTTTGGTGCGGTATGGCGCGACGTCGCAGCGGTTTGGTTTTGGAATAAAATGAAACTACGTGGAGGAAGCCGCGGTAAAGGTGCAAAAGAAACCCTCTATTATTTGCGCGGAGGTTTTCGGGCGGCATTAGGCAGAATCGAAGCGACCCTTCGTAGCCTCAATGTCACTATTAACTGCTCAACACCTATCACGAAGATTGAACGACCCGAAGAGGGCGGAATCGCCCTTTATTCAGGCGAAAATAAATCTCACTACGATGCAGTTTTAGTAACAACTCCTCTTCCGACATTTCTCGATATCACTCCACAGCTCCCCGACCATTATCGAGAAACGTGCAAGAAGATTCCGTTCCTTGGCAACGTTTGTCTTGTTTTGCGACTGCGGCGCAGCCTTTCATCGACCTATTGGCTTAATGTTGCCGATCCTGCCTTTCCATTTGTTGGAGTTATCGAACACACAAATTTTGATGATTCCGCCAATTATGGAGGAGAGCATATCGCCTATCTTTCCAAATACTTACCAACGAAAGATCAACTTTTTTTGATGAATGATGAGGAACTTCTCCAGTACACAATTCCCCACCTTCAACGACTATTTCCTGCGTTTTCTCCCGACTGGATTATTGGATATTCGGTGTGGAGAGCCTCGTACAGCCAGCCAGTTGTAGTTAAGCACTATTCTTCATTAATACCCGCGAGCCGTACCCCCGTTGCGGGAGTATGGCTATCAACGATGGCTCAGATATATCCAGAAGATCGAGGCACCAATTATGCTGTGCAATACGGAAGGTCTATTGCACAGGAGATGCTGCGAGAGCTTTGAACTAAACGCTCTTTTATCCCTCAAGTGCGCTCTTTCGATAAACTATCTGGTACACATTAGTCATTCGAATGCGAAAGAGCGCAGCGCAGGTGAGAAGATAAAATCGCCACATCTTCTGAAACCGCTCGTCATATCGATTCGATAATTCTGGCCACTTTTCGCCGATATTTTTCTCCCACGCAAGAAGGGTTTTCTCGTAGCTATTTCCGAGATTATCGAGATTCTCAAGCACGAACAGAGATCGTGCAGGTGTAACAAGCTCTGGCAAAGTCGGCAGGTAACCATTTGGAAAAATGTATCTCAAAATCCAGAGCAAAAATTCATTAAGACGCGCAGAAGAATAACGAGTAACTGTCTCTGCTGAAATCGCCTGAAGCGCAAAGATCCCATCTGGCTTCAACGACCGATGGACGATGCTAAAAAATGTTCCGAGATTTTTTCGACCCACTGCCTCAATCATTTCAATCGAAACAACTCGATCAAAAGTTCCTGTGGTAGAAGGAGAGAGCGTTTTATAATCTTTCTCAAGTATAGTTACTGGAAGATCCGCGCACCGCTTACGCGCATAGCCCGCCTGCTCTCGCGATATCGTTACACCCGTAACTAAAACTCCATATTCTCTCGCGGCATATTCAGCAAAATTCCCCCATCCGCAACCAATATCAAGCACCGTCATGCCAGGTTTAAGTTCGAGCTTTTGGCAGAGTAGTTCAAGCTTTGCACGTTGTGCCTCTTCTAGGTTTTTAGCTCCTCGCCATAAACCACTTGTATATGTCATTGAGCGATCGAGCATCGCCTCGAAAAGATCGTTTCCAAGATCGTAGTGACGATGAGCAACATGAAGACTACGTGAACCAGCTTGAAGATTCGAAAGACGGGCAACGGCTAGATAGCGAAGGAGCCTCGCGTGCCTTGCAAGTTTCTGCTTTAGAGGCAGTTCAGTTCCGGGAACCACTGATGTTGAAAAAACAGTCGCCATCGTTTCATCGAGATGTGGCGTAGACCATCGACCATCCATGAAGGCTTCACCGAGAAGGTCGATCCCTTGGCGAGCCAGAGCCTCAATCTCATGGTAGGGAGTGAAAGATTCGGTCCGGGCCGATTCTGCGGATTGCGATGGCACAGTCTCCAAACTTGATGACTCCTTTTGATAGAGCTCGCTGGCAGCGGAGGAGGAATTATTCTGATAACTCATTGAATTGCCTTCTTTTTGATGAAGCAGAAATGGTCTTATTTATGTTCGAGCGGGAGGGCACGACCCTCAAGCAGCCTCGTAACTACGTGGTTTTTTCGGAGTATAGGCAAAACTTGAAAAGGTCGCTACCCATCCCCTCCCCTAATCGCAGTTGAAGATATCTGTCAAGATGTGTATAGTGAAGATAGTTTACTGCTGCTCGGTGAACTCGTCCGTTCAGATAACGCCAGTCGAGTTTTTAGGCCTCAGTATTCGGAAAGCCAATCGTTAGTGTATCGACATATCGTCATGTAGTCTCATTGAGGCCTTTAGTATGAAAAAATTGTATGTAGGGGGATTAGATTTCTCCATAACCGACGCCGACCTTCGTCAGCTATTTGAAGAGTACGGCCCGATCGGTTCGTGCACCGTTATCCGCGATCGCGATACCGGTGAATCACGTGGTTTCGGATTTGTCGAGCTCGATGATGATAAGGCAGAAGATGCTATCAACTCCCTCGATGGAACCGATTTCGGTGGCAGCCAAATCAAGGTAAACGAAGCCCGACCAAAGCGTGAGTTCGGCGACAGCCGTCCTTCAGGCGGAAGCCGAGGCGGATATCGCTCCGGTGGCGGCGGCGGTTACGGCGGCGGTCGTTCCGATGGCCCTCGTCGTCCAGGTAATGGCGGCGGCTACGGCGGCGGCGGCGGACGCGGCGGACGTTACTAAGACGTCCAGATCCCCTTGAAAAAGGGGGTCAAAAAATCCGGTGCTTCTGCACTAAAAAAAGCGGCTTTTTAGCCGCTTTTTTTATACACTGATACACATTTTAAGTTACTTAAAAGTCATCGGATTTAGCTTTTTCAGAGAAAGCTCCCCTTGTTATAGCAGAAAGCACCCGCAATCTAAGCTGTTCAATGCACGAGCGGGAACGAGGGGTGTAGGATGGTTTTTTGAGAGGTAAAAGAGGATATGGAGTAACCCTACGACGAATCAGAGCGAGAGCCTGAAGAGATATCCGTGTCATGGTAAGCCACCCGCTCGAGGGAGCAGCAAAAAGAGCTCGAAGAAGCGATACGGAAGTGAGCGGAGTAAGTGCTCCTGAAATACCCGCTACAAATGAGCAGGTTTCTCCATGAAAAAGTTCGACCTTCACGGAGAGGTGAGGAGCCTCGAGCTTTGATGCGGACAAAGTTTGTGGCCGATTCGTGGATACAGTAACCCGATAACTTCCGGAGCGATCGAGAAACGGGGATACGCAGAACTGCTTGGGAAATTCAAATATCGCCTCCCCTTGAGAGCCCTTTTGAGAGAGTCTCTGTGCAACGTATCGGTGCGTCTGACCAAAAGTATTATGTACCTCGCAGACAAGCTGCTCCGTGATGCCGCCCCAGCTGCAGAGATAAAAATTGACTGGATTAAATGCGTATCCAAAAAAACGGGGGGTCGTTAGAAGAAGGACAGTATCGGGAGGATTAATGGTTAGATCGATTAAACCCTCGTGAGCCGCAACTAAAGAGGCGAGCCGTTGACGAATAGGTTTATTAACATCTGCAGCAGATGAATCTCGTTCTAAGAGAAAGTCTCTCGTGCGCAGAGAGAGAATAGCAAGTTTATCAACCCGAAAAAGGGGCATAAAGCTCGGCAGAGGCATATCGAGATCGAGCGCGAGCATCAGAATGGGATAAGAAAATGAATGATTAATCTCCCGATAACGGTGATGCCATACTGAGCCCCGAAGGATGGAATGACCAGCAATCAACGAAGAATTTGGCACTAACGATTGAGAGTAGGTTTCCATTTAGTACTTTACTACACTCAGGATACTCGGGAGGATGGAACGTTGAACCGATTAATACCCCAGTGTCGCGCGACAGCTAGTGCTGATACAACACCATCCTCGTGAAATCCATACCCAAGGTGAGCGCCGCAAAAATAGGTATTTCTTTGCCCCTGAATTGATTGAATTGTGTTTTGACTTGCAACCGACCGAGAGGTGTATTCAGGGTGAGTGTAAAGAGTTTCGTATACAACGGTATCAGGGCGAGGCTCTTGCGATGGATTGAGGGTAACTAAGTATTCGTGACGGGTTCGTAACCCCTGAAGTCTATTCATCGAATAGGTGATAGAAACGGGAGCTTCAGGAAAAGCTTCTTGATTGGACTGTGCGGGTCCTCGTAGGATGTAATTCCACGATGCCCAGAGATGGCGACGCGGCGGCATCAATGATGTATCGGTGTGGAGGATAGTACGGTTACGGTGATACCGCCAACTACCGAGAGCTTCCTGTTCGATCTGCGATGGCTCTGCCAAGAGCGTTAGTGCCTCATCGGCATGACACGCAAGTACTACGCTATCAAACTCCTCCGGCTCACCACGAATAAAAAGAGTTACTGCCCCCCCTGCCCTCTGCACTGAGTCGGCTGCGTCTCTTCGCTCAATTCTCTCAATCAACGCATCCGTACGGATGGTTCCCCGAAAACATCGCTCAAAAGCACGCAAATAAGCGTGGCTCCCGCCGACCACTGTTTGCCACTGAGGGCGTTTATGGAGCTCGAGCATCCCATGATTACGGAAAAAGGTTAGAAAGGTAACCGCAGGAAACGCGAGGATATTCGCATCAGGGCTTGACCATATTGATGCGGCAAGAGGAACAAGGTAATGAGTAACGAAAAAGTGACTCAACCCGAGCGACCTCACATAATCGCCGAGCGTCTGCTCTCCGAGAGTCCCTCTGGAGAGATCAGAAAGAGCACAACGATTAAATCGCCGCTGCTCAAGGAGCATCTTGCAAAAAGATGGAGAGAGAAAATTACGGGGAGCGCGCAAGATATCTTTAAGATCGGGGCCACGATAATGCAGACCTGTTGCCTCGATATAACACCCGAAAGTCATCTCAGCATTCCGGCGAGGAACACCGAGAAGATCGAGAAATTGATAAAAATGGGTATAATTTACGGGATTACAGACGATAAAGCCGGTATCAACCGGCGTGCCCGCATCTGGCCCATCCGCCACAACGATTGTATTGGTATGTCCTCCGATCGCGCTCTTGCGTTCGAACAGGACTACATCGTGTTGTTCAGAGAGTAGAAATGCTGCGGTGATTCCAGAGATACCTGCACCAACAACTGCTATTCTTTTCCGTGTTCCATCCGTGACCATACTTTTCGCACTATCCATTCATAGATCGAGAAGGGAAGAATTCGTCCACCCTTAATAATTCTTGAAAACAACCAGGGAAAGGTTATCTCCTTCGCACCTCGTTCAAGCCCATTCGCCATACAGGCGACCGCATCTTCACAGTTCATGAGAAAGGGCATATGAAAATCATTTGTGTCGGTCATCGGGGTCTTAACGAACCCTGGATTTATAACGGTCACACCGATACCAAGAGGTTCGAGCTGAAACCGAATGCTCTCAAGAAAGTGAATCATCGCAGCTTTTGAGGCACCGTAGGCACCGGAGGTTGGTAAGCCTCTAAATCCTGCGATGCTAGCCACCCCTGCAATTCTGCCCCGCCCTCGAGACCTCATCCCAGGCAAAACAGCCTCGATGCACCGAAGCAATCCACCATAATTGACATTCATCACCGAGAGATACGCTTCCGCCGAAAAAGAGTTAAGCGAAACATATTCATTAATACCGGCATTTGCGACGACGATATCAATCGGCCCAAGTTCACTCTCAATCGCGACAACAACACTCTTCAGAGATTCTGTGGAGGATACATCAACTGGATAGGCACGTGCACGAATCTCTCCGCCATTCTGCTTTTCGTTGATTTTGGATACAAGCGCCGACAAGGCTTCAGCTCGACGTGCAGAAAGGGCAACCCGTGCACCGCGCCGCGCACACTCCTCAGCAAACGCCTCGCCTATGCCACTACTAGCGCCCGTGATCCAGATTACTTTATTTGCAAGAGATTCCACGGGCGATGCTCCGTTGTGAAGATTAAGTGAATGGAGTACTCGAGGAGATTGGCTAAATTAACCCGACAGATCGTGATTAGTGGGATTCAACACGACTGCGGGATGATTGGCAATAGGCGAGTGAGATTGCTCGAAATTATTGAGCAGAGTGGGAAACTTCAGTCTCATTTGCAGATGGTGTTTCTCCTCTCAGTAGCCTCACTCTGTTGAAAACACCGCTCGCCGCGTAACAAAAACTAACTACTAAAAGACCAATTCGAGCGCTGTACCAAAGCAGTGCAATACCAGCAGCGATCATTACCAGCTCGGGCAGGTGAATATTAGTAAGCTTCAGTGCTTTGATACTGGCGTATGGAAAGGCTGTGACCATCAATATCCCCAATGCCAGAGTTACAAGCGCAACTCCACCTACCATGAATGGGCTTACCCACGCCTCAGGCATCGCAAAAACCATTGCAGCCATCGCGGCAGCAGCCCCTGGCGAGGGAAGCCCCGCGAACGAGTGGAGACTCGGGGGTGCTACATTAAACCTCGCGAGCCTCCCAGCGGCGCACACTCCATACAGAAAAGATATGAGTACGCCGAGCTCATCTGCCTGCATCTGGACCTTGAAGCACCAATTATAAACGAGAAGTCCTGGCGCAATTCCAAATGATGTAAGATCACTAAACGAGTCAAACTCCACACCAAATGGAGATGTCGCATTGAGTCTGCGAGCAACGCGACCATCGAGACCATCCAATAAAATCGCAAACAGTATCGCGAGCGATGCCTCCTTGAAACGACCCGATGAGCTATAAACAATCGAGAGGAAACCGCAAAACATATTACCTACGGTAACCGCATTCGGGACGAGGAAACGGCTGCGAACAACTCTTCCCTTGATTCGCTCTCTCCGCTCCTCACGCTCGGCTAACGTTAATTTTTTCATATGCAGCAACTCACCTTTTTCGATCCACCCACACAACACGACCTCCCGAGCGTCTCCGCTCTTGGGCGAGCTCCTCGGTAAGAATCAGCTTAACAATCGCCTCTTCTTTTGCCGAGAGCAGCCAGCCTACATCGTGAATCAAAACACACCGGCCCCTCAGGGGAAGATTCCGAATTAATCGATAAAGCACTAGCAATCCAGGAGGATGTCCATTTACCTGCTCTGAGAGAGATATAGCCCCCCCTCCTGCACCGATTATCCACTCGATACCACGAGAAGCATACCCCACCCGAGGAATACGGTAAATGAGCTGTTCAAGTGGTATTGAACGCAATGCAGACAATGGAAAACCAAAAAGGAATGGAGCATCTCCATTACCCCGTATTGCCGAC
The DNA here is from genome assembly GCA_044345055.1 of Bdellovibrionota bacterium. Classification (GTDB taxonomy): domain Bacteria; phylum Bdellovibrionota_C; class UBA2361; order UBA2361; family OMIW01; genus OMIW01. The sequence goes on along the minus strand of JBIJBT010000010.1, from coordinate 33,460 downwards.
TCGATCTCTCGCGCAGAGAGCCCAAGAATACGAGCTTCCGGCACTCGCGCTGCAACCTCTGCAATTAGTCCATACAGCCCCGTAAGGTGACCTACCTCCCCCTCCTCCTGTAAAATCTCTGCCCCGCAACATCGTACTAAAGAGACTCGATCGCCGGGGCTTCGAGGAATTGCCGCTACCGTTGCCTCGAGAAGATCGGGATCTAAAAGGGCAGCTTGATCAACTGAAAGATGTATTAGGTTACCTGGATTTAATTTGTCCAATCCTCCAATAGTGCCCAGCGCCTCGTGATATCCAATTGGGGATATTTCGGCTCGCAACTTAGTTGCGTTAGTTGCGCCAGCATCAACCGAGCAAATTGTTAAAGGGCTATACAATTGGCTCCGCGATAAACACACAACACCACCGATTGAATTCGCCATTGAGGCAAAGGTATCGCATTCAGAAAGCTTAACTACCTCTGACTCATCAAGCTGATTGATAAAAATCTGCACTCCAGTCACTTGAGCACATCGCAAACGGCATAATGCCAACCGAATAAATATATCGGGTGGTAGCTGCTCGAGCGAAATTGTGAGCGGCAGGTCAAGCACTGATTCAGTTTGGGTAATGACGCTTTGAAGGAAAACGGTATCGACTTCACCTACCTGAGCAGTGGTGAGTAGTTGATCGATAAATTGAGCGCTCTCTCGCAAAGTACCGGCAAGAATTTCGCCAAGAGGACGATTAAGGAGAGTGAGCCCACTAGAATCTTTTTTTTGTTTTATAGACCGCCGAGTCTCACGGAATGAGGGTGGTGAAGAGGCTGCACCACATTGCTGACATCGCGCTGACGATCCAATAATTCCCACCCACTGAATTGAGGAGTCGCCCCGTCTCACGATTCCAACATCGATCCGACACGGATGTAATCTCGCCTGTTCCCTCAGCCAGCTCTCTGCATCTCCAACTAAAAGGGGTAATCCGCGAGATGACACTACGACCCACTCCTGCGCCATCGAGTCACCTCGAGACTCTGTGTCATCTTTTAATAAAAAAACCCTTTCATTTCTTACAATTCGTGTGGCTTCAAAATATTTTGCAAGCTCCTCGAGTGGTGGCGCACCCTCCTCCCGCGGTATCCCGCAGACTACATTACCGCCGTCCAGCTCAGACATTTTTACTGATACATCCGCGACAGAGTCTCGACAAACAGTCGCGCCACATTCCGGGCAAGACCATCCTCCTATCGTTCCCCACAAAGAAACTAATAGTGGATCTATTCCAAAAAACTCCCCAATCGTTCCACCACGATGCAAAGGATCGATTAGAACCATCCACCGCTCAGTCTCGATTTCAACATTAGGATGTGCTGCGCTTGCCCAAGCGTCGCTATCTTTACGTTTCCCCTCCTGTTCTAAAACCAGCTCCTGCGCAACTCGCCAGATACTCGATAGAACCCAAGGATCTGAGCTTTTAAGAATCGAGATCCCCTCGGGTGAAAAAGATAGCGTTGTTTGTTGGTTGTCTAAAAATTGAGCTGTGATACGGGTTTGCATCGTATTACTAATGACAAGGACTTAGTTTATTATGAACATCAATGGGGCAATGTGAGGTCTCGGGATTCGGGTTGTGCCGAATTCGACTCGACTAAAAGGAGGACCTTTTGTGAGACAGACTACCTCAAAAGCCGCCAAGGGTGTAGGATATCTGGTCTGTTGAACTGCGAAGCTCAGATGTTTCCAATCCGTATTCCGTTTCTTTTATTAACCATGAAACCCAACCGTTTGCCGATTTTAAAATACCTTCCGATAACTTCTCGGGGTTGGTGCATCATTGCGGTTGCCGGATACTTTCTCTTCGGCCCGCCCTCTCAAGGTTTTGACATTATTGCCAGCTACTTGGGAATCGGAACAGTGGCAGCCGTTGTTTATAGCATCTGTTTAGGAGCGCTCTCGGGCATCATGATTCGGCGCCGCTGCATAGTCGAGCTTGCTCCACTAGCCTCTGCCGAAGGTCGATTTGTATCAGGAAATCGAGTTCAATTATCGGCAACAGCAACTATCGGAACCCGCCTTCCCTTTTTTCGGCTCACCATCACACCCATTTGGCCAAACTCGACCGTTACTCATCCGATACCGCAACTCCGTCACGCTGAATCGGGGAGCTATTCAGCGGTCTTTCCCGTGATACTTCCTCATCGTGGCGAGTGGCTCGTTAGCGAATATCGGATCAGGTATCACGATCTACTCGGCATTACCTCTTTCCAGTGGCGTGGCGCTCTGCATCACCCTCTTTCGCTCACCGTATACCCGCCCGATGCACCGAGTGACAACCTGCCGATCGTAACTCTTCGGCGCAGCTCGGGCGATCTTGAACTCGCCGACCAAACTTCTGAGGGCGATTATTTTGACCTTAAACGTTACGACCCTGCCGATGGTATTCGCCGAATCGTGTGGAAGATTTTTGCACGCACCGGTCAACTCGTATCTCGACACCCCGAGCCCCAAACTCAACCGGAGGGTAAAACACTTGTTTTTGCAATTGCTGATCACCTCGAGGACCGAGTGGCTGCAAGCGCGTATCGTTATGTTGCGCGGGCGGAAGAGGTCGGTATGGAGATTCGATGTGGCTGCCTCGGAATGAATGGTGAGCCGTTAGCACGCAACCGCGAGGAGACTTTGCGTCTCCTTCTCAAGACCGTTTGGGAGAGTCATCACGCCGATCTAAATGCTGAGATTGGCAATTTCATATCGCTTCTCTCAACGGAGGTCTCCGATGGTCCTATGCGTCAAATTGCACTGTTTATTGATAATCGGCGATTAAAAAATCCTCTTACTGCGACAATTCTGCGCGAATTAACTCAATTACTTGCTGCCCAACAAAGTGAACCGGTTTGGTTTGTGGTCGGGAGCAAGAGGGATAATGCCTCGATAGAAGATCAAATTGAATCGCGCGCGATGTCACGAAATCGTTCAGCAACGCTGGCGCGATGGTGGCTACTCGGAAAGGATCATTCAGCACTCAATTGGAGATCCGAAAGAAAGCTCGATATTCCTGAAGAGATGACTCTCAGTCAACTTGGTGGACGGGTGGTGTTGGTTTAAAGGTTTATGGTTTTTTTTCAAGGAGTGTAGCGTTGATTACCTCAGCAGAAATTGTTACCTCTCAGTCTGCCGCCCCGCGGAAGGCCCCCCTCGTAATTGCCTTCGTCGCGCGTATGCTTCTTTTTTTGAGCGCGCTCTTTATTGTTGACAATCTGGTCGACCTCGCAAGCTATCCGTTTCTACTTCTTTTCTCGGGATGGATTGGTATTGCTCTTGCTGCGATTGTAACTTCATCCCGATTAACGACCCGTGGATTGTTGACGGTTGCGCTCTTGTGCTTTTTTATCTCTAAACTTTTTCTCGCTCTATTCGTCCGACTTCCATTTCCCCATTCAGTATCATCACTTACACCGTTTGTTATTGCAGAACATAGTGAATTAGCTGTAACGATTTTGCTGCTCCTTTTTGCCTCATCAATCGGGGTGTTTCGACACGCTGCGGCCATAACGGCCGAATTACTATTGCTTCTGTTGGGTTTTGTTGCGTTATTGTCGGCGCACCGCGAGCTAAGATTCGATAAACCAAAATGGATCGCTTCTCTCGCTTGGGACCTTCATCTAGAATATCTTGCTACTTTTATATTGATAGCAGGTCTTTTCTTTGGTTGTATCGTTAGCTACATTGCAGCTCTCTCAGTTAGCCTCGATCGCAGCGCAATCGTGAGCGCTACTGCACAACGAACGAAAAGGCTACAAAAGCCGTTGCGTATCGTTCCAACTCTTGTTCTTGTTGGCTTGCTCTGGTTTATTGGGGATGCTCTTTATCGTTCAATGCAGCAAAGCGTTGGATCTCGGGCTGCCAACGGTGTAGGACAAGAACAGAAGGAGGGGCTTAGCCCACTTGATTTCAACTCCGCTGTTGGGGGGACTTCTCAACCAGCCGCGTTAGTTCGACTCGATGGCGATTATCTCCAAAATCCTTTCGGGAAAAAACTATATCTGCGCGAATCAGCCTTATCCCAAATGGGTCATAACGAGCTGGTTATAGCGCCACCTCAATTTGATCAGGATGTATCCAAGCTTCCTCCTGGCAAGCGATTTGAACGTGATGAGGACACTGATCTGAGCGGGAGAATGCGGCTACCGCAATCGATTTTCCTTATCGGAATGACAAACTCTCCATTTGCTATTGATTACCCAATCAGCTTATCCCCACTTAAAAATCCGCGTGAAGATAGGTTTAAAGCGGCCTATAGAGCGATTTCTCTAGCACCTACCTTTTCTCTTAATGAATTACTCGATCGCGATGTTGGTGATCCACGGTGGAGCAGCGACGAGCGACTTCATTACCTCATATATCATCCCGACTATCGCTATACCGAATTCGCGAAGAAGATAACTGGTGGCATCACGAATAAAGTTCAACAAGCATTCACCATCGCTGAATGGCTCTCGAAAAATGCGATATACACCCTACAGCCCAACCATCAGGTTCCTGAGGGCGGAGATCCCGTCGAGCCGTTTCTTTTTGGTGATCTTCGGGGCTACTGTGTGCACTTTGCGCACGCGACCGTTTACCTTCTCAGATCGCTTGGCATTCCATCACGGGTCGGAACTGGATATATGACCGATCTTAGCCAGTCAAAGGATGGTCATATTTTGCTTCGGATGAGTGATCGGCACGCCTGGGCAGAAGTTTATATAAGTGGTGCTGGCTGGATACCGTTCGATACGCAGCCCGAAAAGGTTGAAAGTCATGCAGATTCACCCGTTGATGGAAAGGCTCTTGAGGAGTTGATGGGAATGATAGGACCTGATGAAGAGGTACTCCCCTCCTCAGATATAGCGAACGAATTAGGCTTTGAGCCACAGCAATCGCGTTGGCATATACCATCGCCTCGCCACCTCGGAACCTTTGCCGGCGCAGTGCTCGGATTATTCCTCCTTTTAAAGATATACTTACGATTTTCTTGGGTGTTTCATCGAAGCTATACTGGTCGACTGCGGGCATCTTTTCGGGCGATATTGAGCCTTTTGCGAGATGCCGGTTATGAAAGAATGGTCGGAGAAACTTACGCTGAATATGAATCGCGTATATCCAGCTCAATCGGCGTACCTTGTCTACTTTTACGTCCCGCGCTTCTCACCGATATATATGGCCCAAGGCGCTCATCAGTTGGTTCAACTAGAGAGATAGACCAATGGCGAGCTCATGACATTGAGGCGATAAGAAGAGGTTTGGCGAAGAGGCAATTTCGTGCAATCGTCTCAGTGAGCTCAACGCTCGCCTTTCTTCGGGGGCGCCTTTCATGAACCTGACTGCTTGCAATTATTTTCGATCACTCCGAATTATTCTTCTTTTATTCATCCTTTTCACAGGGAGCCAGTGCTTGACAGGAGATCAGCGCTGCCATTTCGTGCAACCTGCTCATGCACAGCCATTTATTCCAGATATTTCCGATCCATGGGGCGCCCCTCCTGAGGATATTGAAGGCGAAACTTCTCTCGAAAATAAATCAGCAGAAGAGCTAACTACTCGAGCAGAAGAACTTCTTTCTGACGATTCCCATCTCCTTGAGGCTCGCACAATACTTCTTAACGCCATTCGCAAAGATCCCTCCTATTATCCGGCCCACCTAAGTCTCGGGTACTACTACTTAGCGCATGTTTCCCATTTTCGCCTCGCAATGAGATACATCAAAAGAGCTCAACAGCTCTTTTCTGAGCAAAAGGGCGAACCTCCGTACAGCAATCGTCTTGTCGAGGCTCATCACGCTCAGATTCTCTATCTGCTATCTCAGGCACGTCTCAATCTTGATGATTATGCGGGTGCCCTTTCGGTGCTCGACACCATAAAGTCTTATGGATATTTTACACCATCGTATGCGGGCTCACGGGCTTGGGTGTTAATGAAACTAGGTCGAGTTGACGAGGCTATTCGTGAGGCAAAGATGGGGCTTCTGATGCGAGCAGAGCCCGCTCGCACTCTCAATATGCTCGGTATACTTCTCTCAATGAACAATCAGCCAGAGGCTGCACTCGAAGCTTTAAAAAGGGCCGCCGCAATCGAAACAAGTCTCGGCAAGCAGGGACAACCAGCAACTCCTATCAATAACAGCGGAGAGGTTTATAAGGAAATGTTCGAGGATGAAAAAGCGGAGGCCTCCTGGATAAAGGCAAAGTCTTTTCATGATGGGTGCGAACACGTATTGCCGAGCCTCAATTTGGCTCTTCTCTATCTTGATCAGCTTAAACTCCCAGATGCTGAAGATGCTATATCCTCTTTTTTATCGTGTGTTGCACAATATACTCTTAGAAGCGACGAGGAACATCGCGCCCTCGTAAATCTCGCTCGTGCCAGATTTAAACTTCACGGGGGAAAGCCAGAAGAAGCACTCAAACAGCTACAGGAAGCCTTCGATAACATCCAATGGTTTGGGAAAATAGGAACCAATCAAGATGACCTTGAGATAGGAATAACAATAACAAAGGCTCAGGCGTGGCGGGCGCTCGCTGAACGGATGAGATTCAAGATCTCCGATGGAATAGTGGAATCAATCCGAAATCGTGCTCTCATTGCACAAGCTCGAGTGGCGAGTTGGTGGTTCTTTCGAAAAGCGGCTCGGGTTCTTGTTGAACGATTAAAGAATATCGAGGATCTCACGATCCGGAATACCGACAGTCTGATTGAATACAGCACCTTTGGATCAGTCCTCTCCGTCATTCCAACGGCGCTCTTTGAGCGAAGACTCGAAGAAGAGCTAAATAGAGATAAACGGCCGTTGGCCCAAGTTTATTACGCTGCATACAGAGGAGAGAACTACCTACGAAATGGAAAACATAGCCTAGCTATAACGGCACTAAAGGATGCGCTGCAAAAGTGTCGCCCCACTCTTGATGATGGGCTTCGTCTTAGAATATTAATTCTACTCGCTTCGGTTCTTGAACCTACTTCATCAGATTATGCTAAGATGACGGAACAGATATTCTTACTTTCACCTCCAGCTCTCCGTAATGCGGGTTTACGGTTGTCAGTTGTGGTATTTAATACAGATAGTCGTACTGTTCAGCTTCTGAAGCGAGGAGGGTTTTTGCCCGTGGAAACGGGTTCAACTCCGTTCACAATCGAAGAGGATAAAAATAGTGTAAATGGACTAAACCTCGTGATTGCCTCTGGGAAGATGCAGAGAAAAATAAGTGCGCAGGGAGAGAGCCTCGCTCAAGCAATCAACAATCTAAACGAGGCCACCTTTACTGTCGCAGGATCAGTAAAGAATTCTAAATCGTTTCCTAATTCGCAATAAACTCGTTCCACCTATTAACGCGCAAATGGAGTTAACACCCATGATTCAGGAAGCAGTAACTGTCGCCTCAGCATTAAGGACCTCCCTTAATCGGGTTATTCGGGGGAGAGATGACACAATTTCTCTCGTCGTTGCAGCAATACTTGCTGATGGTCATGCACTACTGGAAGATTATCCAGGTTCAGGAAAAACTACTCTCGCAAAAACGCTTGGTAGACTCATCTCGGCCGATGAGGGAGGCAACAAAGATTGTTTACCTTTTCGACGTATTCAATTTACGCCAGACCTTTTACCCGGAGACGTGCTTGGCGTCACAGTTTTCGAACCTCAAACAGGAACCTTTCGGTTTCAGCATGGACCAATATTTGCTCACGTTGTGCTTGCGGATGAAATAAATCGGACTGGCCCAAAGGTTCAAGCCGCATTTCTCGAATGTATGGCGGAAAAACAGGTCACTATCGATAATGTCACTCGCCCGATAGACGATCTTTTTTTCGTCCTCGGCACTCAGAATCCGCTCGATATTGCCGGAACCTACCCTCTTCCAATAGTACAGCTTGATCGCTTTTTGATGAAGATTCCGATGCCCTATGTGTCGGCATCCGTCGAAGAGGAAATACTCCGTGATGCCGCGACAATACATCATGATGTCGAGACGATTATTCCGGTGGTAACAAGAAGTGCCATTCTCGCTGCGAGGCGAGAAACCCGCGCTGTTCACCTTTCACCGGCGATTCGCCAGTGTATCATCGCAATTGTTCAGGCAACTCGGACCTCTCCGCTGATACAGTTTGGTGCCTCAACCCGAGCCGCCCTCATGTTGCAGGCAGCCGCTCAGGCTTGGGCAGTTATTCAGAGTCGCGACTACGTTACTGAGGATGATATAAAACAGGTTTATTCTCCTGTGCTCCTCCATAGATTAAAGTTTCATCCTGGACCTCAGGAACCAAAACAAGTCCTTGAAAAGATTGTTCTTCCTCATTTAGAGCGACTGATATCTTCTCAGGGCAGACAAGGCTAAATTGCCTCTGCACCCCGCCTTTTGGCGGACTCTGTCCGCCATCTCTCATCGGTTTTTAGAAGGTTTTAGACATTTCGAAGCTGGGTAGCCGCGAGCAAATATATATATTAAATCCCAAAAAAATAGCGTTTGAGAGCTCCTCATCGCCGATACCTCTTTTAGCTCGGGGTAGTTCGATCATCCGCCGCGTATGTTGCGCCGTCTGATTGAGACCTGTGGTGATAAAAGAGGTGCTACGTGCTTAAGGGATTACTAATTACTTTATTTTCAGGGAGCGTTCTAAGCATCGCATTCTTGTTTGGTGCGCCCTCTTTAATCGAATCGTTAGCCCACGATCGCCTTCTTATCTCTGTTACTCAATCAGCTCCAATGTTCGGAGTATCGGTGCTCTCTGCATCTTTTACATCAGTCTCAACAGCTGGTTTACACACAGCTCTGCTAGGCTTTCCGGATGTTACTGTACGTTTTAATCAACCTACTGCTTTTTTTTCAGTACCTTTTGATAAAATATCCGATAAAACTCCCACATATCAGGTGACCGGCTCTGATATCTCAATTCAAACCGGATCTCGGTCACAGGACGAGGGATCTCTCTCGGGTAATCGTCTAATTATCGCACCCGTTCCGCACTCTTCACTAGAGCGGGAACTCTCGTATGCACTAGTCGTTAATTATCAAGAAACCCCCGTTATAAGTCTGGACAATATATCTGCGGCACTTCCCTTCTCCAATAGCGACCCTCAACACACACTCAACGGGGGATTAGAAACCACAATCGGTTCAGTAATCGGCAATGGAGCTATTAGACCATTTACCGCTGCTGGGGGAGTAACCATCCCTCAGATCCAAAGACCGATTCCTCTCGTAGATAAAAAGGTCGGCGGCAAGAATTATTTAACTCTTGATAGAGAATCTTTAGAAGCACTCAAACTTCGCGATCCACTTACCGCAGCTGAGCTAGATAATTTTGAGTTTTCGCCTCTTTTATTTTGTTATGTGGTACTCCTCCGAAATTCAGCAGAGCAGTTCGCACACCGAATAATCTCAGAGCAGTCCGATATCATCGGGAAAACAGAAGTAATCTCTGAGTCAGCGCTGCGAATAGCCATATACGGCTACCTCGTCTCACAGGTATTTGGCTCACAAGGAGGTGATGAGCTCGGAAAGCTATACAATGAGGGGAAATCAAAGAATTCAACTCTCTTCACCGACAGTGCTGACCTCTCTCCTGAATGGGATCCAAAAGAGCTATTTGAATTGGGGATTGAGCTATGGGAGAAAGAGCGAACACCACCGCGAGAATTAACACAGGTGGTTATTACAAGATATCTATCGCTAATCAAACAAAATCGGCATATGGGCCGAAATGATTTTAAGTAAAATAGAGTAAACATGATTCATCAATTAGAGCTGATGAAGTTAGCTAAACAATAAAATGGGACGCTCAAACATTGAGGTGGGAGACCTCATTAATAATCGCTATCAAATCATCCGCCCACTCGGTGAGGGTGCGATGGGACAGGTGTTTCTTGCTCGCGATATGCTACTTGGAAACAATCAGGTAGCTTTAAAAGTCCTTAACAAGAGTCTGTCAAATGCGGATGAACTTTTGAAACGGTTTTTTCGTGAAGTCGAACTAATGAATAAGGTCAATCACTCCGCGATAGCGCGCACATATGATGTTGGTCAAGACCAAAATCTAGTCTACTTTTCGATGGAATATCTTGAGGGTCAATCCCTCGACGTATTGATCAACGACTCACAACCTCTGGCAATCGAGAGAGTGTGCTCTCTCATTAGTCAGATCCTGGAGGGTCTAGAAGCTATTCACTCTCAGGGTATTATTCACCGTGATTTAAAGCCGAGCAATATTATTGTTCTTCCAAATGACGCGGTAAAAATCACTGATTTTGGAATTGCTAGAAACCAGAACTCTCAACTGACAGAGGTTGGAGCGATTTTAGGGACTCTCGAATATCTGGCTCCCGAGCTAATTCTCGGTCACAACGTCACTCATCACGCAGATCTCTACAGTGCAGGATGTATCCTATACAAACTCCTATCGGGCAGACTGCCCTTTGATGCGGCAAATCCCGGCAAACTGCTTCTTGCTCATGTGGAGCAATATGTACCGCCACCAATCAATTATCGACCCGACACTCCACAATGGCTCTCTCATTTGACGATGAAACTGCTCGCAAAAACGACTCGAGAGAGAGTTCAGTCAGCCCGTCAGGCTCTAGATATTATTGGTTCGCATCAATCCCGTACTTCAAATGGAACAACTCATAATCCAATTCCGATCGACACTAGTGCCATATTTGATCGACGAGAATCGGCAAAGATCGCGATTTCTCGACGAATGCAACAAGCAGAAATAACTGCTCTCATTTCACAGAGAAAGCGAACTCGTGCCCTTAACTTAATAGTCAGCTGTGCAGGTATTCTTCTGTTTGTCATAGCACCGCTGGCTATCGGTCTTTACCATTTAAGCTGGATATGTCAGATCCTGATGCTTCGATGACAGAGCTTCATATCAAGATGCATTCCAAGTAAATACGCTTGATTGGTTCGGATCCCAAAACATTTATCGGTCATGTCGAGGTGATTACGACAGACACACATCTTTTAGCTGAGCCATATTTTTTGTTAGGTCAGCCTAGAATGTACCGGGCTGGCTATCACCCAATATTTTGGGTAACCTCCTCAACATGGCTAAAATACGCATCACTGATATTACTCACGCTGGCGTTGGTTGGGGCACCGATGACTCAACTTTGGGAGCTACTGTCGCCCCCTTTTCACTTCCCGGCGATCTAATCGAAGCCTCCTCTCCGACGAACAATACGCCCCATCCAACGTTAGCCTATACCATAGTTGAACCATCGCAATTTAGACAAACTGCTCCCTGCTCTGCATTCCCAAAATGCAGCGGATGCTCATTTATGCACGCTCTCCCCACCTGGCAGATTGATTTCAAAGAGCAGATGGTAAAAAAGATGCTCGGAGAAACCGCAAAAAATGCCCGATGGGATCAACCATTGCAGGGGATTACGGAGCAGTATCGCCGGAAAGCCCGTTTAAGGGCCCGATGGGATCCAAAATCGAATACGGAGTTTATTGGGTTTAAAAATCGATTCGGCAGATTTATAGCAGATGTAGACCAGTGTGAGGTACTCGCACCTCCCTTTAATTCGCTCATTCAACCGCTGAGAGATGTTATTGGAAAACTCGATGCCCGAGCCTCTATCCCACAGCTTGAGCTCGCAGTTGGCGATAACGACGCAGCTCTAATACTCCGTCACCTTTCACCTCTTACCACAGAGGATCGAGAGACTCTTCGGGCCTTTGCAATTAAGTCCAATATCCGCCTCTTTCTACAATCAGGTGGTCCCGATTCAGTAGAGCTTCTTGCCGCAACCTCGACTGACCCACTCTTTTTTACCCTCCCATCGTTTAACCTTGTTCTTCAATTTTCTCCACTTGACTTCATTCAGGCTCACGGAAAATTAAACGATCTTCTCGTTTCCTCCGCCATTGATTGGCTAAATCCTAAATCTCATGAAGTTATCCTCGATCTCTTCTGTGGCCTCGGGAATTTCTCGTTGCCTATTGCTCAACGAGCAGCGCAGGTCATCGGCATCGAGGGAAGCTCTGCGATGACCGAGCGCGCTTCGTCGAATGCAGCTCTTAACGGAATTACAAATACCACATTTTTTGCCTGCGACCTTGAGCAACCAATAGCCCAACATTCCTGGTCTCATCAGAAATACGACGCTATTTTGCTAGATCCTCCACGCAGCGGAGCCAATAATATTATCCCCGCGTTATGCGAAATTTCTCCTTCGCGCATGGTGTATGTATCTTGCAATCCAGTAACCTTTGCTCGAGATGCGATCCTATTAAATTCGTTCGGCTATAATCTCTCCCGCGTTAGAGTTGCCGATATGTTCCCTCACACTGAGCATGTTGAGACGGTCGGATTATTCGAACGAACTTAAGGATTGAAAACTTTTTAACGGATGTGTAGCTTGCGGAATTTCGAGCTAAAAAAACGAATCCGCCTAGACGTTTTTCGTCAACACGACAACCCGCTCAATGCCCGAGAGATCAGTAATGGAGCGGAACGAGAAATCTGCTGGCATCAAATTATCACCAATGATCGCCGCCTGCTTGCTCCCGACTTCACAAAGGATACTGCCTACCTCTCGTATCAGTTTTGGACACCTTTCAAGGATATCTCGAATATCGGAAAGCCCCTCCTCCTCGGCGAACAGCGCCTGAGTGGGTTCATAATCGGTCTCTGGTGACCGGCAGGTATCACTCCGATCAATATATGGTGGGTTCGATATAATAAGATCAAAATCAGCAGAATTACGAAACGCAGAGGTCCAAGACATCGCAAAAAAGGAGACTCTAACGCTATGTCGATCAGCGTTTCTTTTCGCTATTTCGAGCGCAGCACAACTTCTATCCACAGCCAGCATAACTATTGGAATTCCCCGTTCTCGGCACTCATGCGCAATAGCCACCGGAATACATCCACTACCGGTCCCAAGATCAACAACGCGACACGGCTCACCCCCCAATTTGCGTCGATTGTATGAAGAGATTAAACGCACCGCCTCTTCGACCAACACCTCGGTATCTGGACGCGGAATCAACACCGCTGGAGAAACCTCGAAATCCAAACCCCAAAATTCCTTAAATCCTGTCAGATAAGCGACCGGCTCATGGCGAGCTCTTCTTGCAATAAGCTCAGCAAAGGAAGCTGCGATACCTGCTTCAACCTGTCTAGTACCATCAACAATCACAGTCAGCCGCGAACACCCTAGAAGATGCGAGAGGATCAACTCTGAATCCAACGTCGGACTTGGACTGGTCGCCGCTAGGATTTGCGAACCCTCTCGAAGGAGGGAGGATATAGAAGAACTGCTACGCATCGCCCCTTTGCAGAGCTTCAGCTCGCGCGGCCGATATAATTGGATCAATTAGCTGATCGAGGTCACCCTCCATCACCTGATCCAGTGAATAAATAGACAGATTTATCCGATGATCAGTTACTCTGGATTGAGGGAAATTGTAGGTACGAACCTTTTCCGAACGATCTCCTCCCCCAACCTGACTCCGCCGATCCGCCCTTCGCTCAGCGTCAGCCTCCGCCTGTTTTTGCTCTAATAATCGAGCCTTCAATACACGAAGAGCTTTTTCCTTATTCTTAATCTGAGATTTTTCATCCTGCATCGCTACCACGATTCCAGTCGGCAAATGAGTTATTCGAACCGCAGAATCGGTTGTATTCACACTTTGACCTCCCGGGCCACTCGAGCGATAAACATCGATTCTTAGATCTTTATCGTTCAACTCTACCTCAACATCTTCGGCCTCAGGCAAAACAGCCACCGTTATCGTGCTGGTATGCACCCGACCCTGAGCCTCGGTTGCGGGAACCCGCTGAACTCGATGCACTCCTCTTTCGAATTTAAAACGACTAAACGCCCCATCGCCATTTATCATAGCGACAACCTCTTTAAATCCACCAACCGAAGCCGCATTCGAACCCATCAATTCAACTCGCCAATGGCGTCCCTCGGCATAACGGCAATAGGCACGAAAAAGCTCCCCCGCAAAGAGGGCCGATTCATCACCACCCGCGCCAGCACGGATTTCAAGTATTACATTCTTTGAATCGTTCGGGTCCTTAGGGAGGAGCAGGTATTGCAGCTGTTCCTCAAGCTTGTCGGACTCTCGTTGAAGAAGGACGTACTCCTCCTGAGCAAGTGCCGCTAGCTCTTTGTCCGTCTCTCGCTCAATAATATCTTTACTACCCGATATCTCCTCTAACACCTTTTTATAGGCCCGAAAGGTGGCCACTATCTCGGTTAGCTCTTTGTGTTCCCGTGAGTATTTTTGGAAAAGGGCTCTATCAGAAACGATATCCGGCTGAGAGAGCATCTGCCCTATCTCCTCGTAACGCTCCTCAACCGCCTGCAATTTTTGCTGCAACATGCTTAATCCTTTTAACTTCCCTGTCGCGGGCCCTTTAGAACAGCTTACATTCTTGATCGAGATATGGCTCTCGGGCAAATCGGTTATCGCTCAAGTGCGTTAAGGGTAAGAAAAGAATCTGCCAGAACCCAGGAATAAAAAATTGTGCCCCTCCCCCTTGAATTAACTCAACCGGGTGTCCATAAAGGGGGCGGACCTGAGGGGTAGCTAGTGCATCCCCTACCGAAGAGCCTTAGCAGATACCCGGAGCGGTCTTGTAGCCTTCAGTGCATCTTGCAATCGGCGTTCGACAGAGTCCAACAAACAGAGTCTGGGCGCACTGCTCTTGGAAGAGAATAGTGCTTCTCAGAAAGCTGGTAAACCTCGCCCAAACAGGGTAGAGTCCAGCCCGAGACTCCTGGCCCTTCGTTTTTCAACATCAGAAATATGATGGTGAAAATTATCATGGCGAATTGGTCTGTGAGTAAATTGGTCTGGTGGTGAAGTTAGTCGTTAGCAGTAGACATTACCATAGTATATGGAGATCGTGTCGTATGAGCGAGAAAACAGAAAAGACGCTTGATGCAAAGATTCGTCCGTTACAGGACCGGTTGATCGTAAAGGTACTAGATGGCGATGAAAAGACCGCCTCTGGCCTTTTCATTCCCGATAGTGCTAAAGAGAAGCCTCAGCAGGGAGTTGTTGTAGCCCGTGGGAAGGGTAAAGTGCGTGAAGATGGAACGGTCCAACCTCTTGACCTCAACCCAGGAGATAAGATTCTTTTCGGGAAATACTCAGGGACAGCTATCAAGATTGAAGGTGAAGAGTTCCTGATTATGCGTGAAGATGACGTTCTCGGCGTTCTTCAGGCATAAACAATATCTGATAATTCACAGTTTAACGCTTTGAATTCATTGCATATTTTTATTTAGGTGTATCAAATGGCAAAAGAACTAGAATTTGGACTTGATGCCCGCAACGAAATTAAGCGAGGAGTTAAGACTCTCGCTGATGCGGTCCGAGTAACCATGGGACCAAAAGGTCGTAACGTCGTCATTCAGAAAAGCTTCGGTGCTCCAACTATCACTAAGGACGGAGTAACGGTTGCAAAGGAGATCGAGCTTGAAGGGTTCAAAAACATGGGAGCCCAGATGGTTAAAGAGGTTGCATCAAAGACCTCTGATGTTGCGGGTGATGGAACAACTACCGCAACGGTCCTCGCTGATGCAATTTATGACCAAGGGATGAAGCTCGTTGCCGCCGGCCACGATCCTATGTCGCTCAAAAGAGGAATCGATGCAGCCGTTGAGGTTGTTGTCGAAGGTCTTCGTGGATTGAGCCAGCCAACAAAGGGCAAAGAAGACATCGCTCAGGTTGGTACCATCTCCGCAAACGCGGACAGAGAAATTGGTAGCATCATCGCTGAAGCGATGGAGAAGGTCGGAAAAGAAGGCGTCATCACAGTTGAAGAAGCAAAGGGCCTTCTTACTGAGCTCGACGTAGTCGAAGGGATGCAATTTGACCGAGGCTATCTCTCACCGTACTTCGTAACCAACGCAGAGCGGATGGAAGCTGAGATCGACAATCCCTTGATCCTCATTCACGAGAAGAAGATCTCGAGCATGAAGGACCTCCTCCCGATTCTTGAGCAGGTTGCCAAGCAGGGCAAGCCTCTGATCATCATCGCGGAAGAAGTTGAAGGAGAGGCTCTTGCGACCCTCGTCGTTAACAAGATTCGTGGAACTCTGAATGTATGCGCCGTTAAGGCTCCTGGATTCGGGGATCGACGGAAAGCGATGCTCGAAGATATTGCGATTCTTACCGGTGGAAAGTGCCTCACCGAAGATATCGGTATCAAGCTTGAGAACATCACCCTCAGTGACCTAGGTCGTTGTAAGCGAGTTGTGGTAACCAAGGATACTACAACCATCATCGATGGCTCAGGTGACAAAGAAGGCATTAAGGCCCGAGTTAGCCAGATCCGTAAGCAGATCGAAGAAACAACCTCTGACTATGACCGTGAGAAGCTCCAAGAGAGACTCGCAAAGTTGGTCGGTGGTGTAGCCGTGATCAATGTCGGTGCAGCAACTGAAGTCGAGATGAAGGAAAAGAAGGCTCGTGTTGAAGATGCTCTTCACGCGACCCGCGCTGCTGTTGAAGAAGGTATTGTTCCTGGCGGTGGCGTAGCTCTTATTCGAGCAATCGAGAAGCTTGCGACACTCAAGCTCCAGAACGAAGACCAGAACTTCGGTGTGAAGATCGTTCGCGAGGCGTGTCTTGCTCCTCTTCGAACAATCTCCTCCAACGCTGGTGCTGAGCCTGCAGTCGTCATCGAAAAGGTCAGAAACGGCAAGGATGCCTTCGGGTACAACGCCGCAACTGATCAGTACGAAGACCTCATCAAGGCTGGGATCATCGATCCTACTAAGGTCGTTCGAAGCGCTCTTCAGAATGCAGCTTCCGTTGCTGGGCTTATGCTCACAACTGAGGCCATTATCGCTGACAAGCCAAAGGACGAGAAGGATGCTCCTGCACATCCAGGAATGGGCGGAATGGGCGGAATGGGTGGCATGATGTAAGTGCCAGAAACGCCACTGGAGGTGAAAGGCGAGCAATCTCCCTCTCACCACAAGGTGGCTAGCTTCCCAGCGAATAAAAACGGGCCCGTTTTGGTGAGATAGGTTTCCGCCAAAACAGGCCCGTTTTTTGTGTTTCTACCGTTTTATACCCTTTTTTCTGCAATATTTACCCAATTTTTCAATCGAAACATTTCCCATAAACTGTCGAGTTAGAAGTGTTAGAGAAAAAAATTCCTCAAATCCATTAATCTATTTCGTTATTGTGGTAGGCGGCGAGTATGTACGAATGTATCGAAGTAGTCGGGAATGGCCCGCTAAGAGGCACAGTGCGAGCCGGTGGCGCAAAGAACGCAGCGCTTCCCCTTTTAATGGCGACTCTACTCACCGATGAGCCCGTCAGATTTACTAATGTACCTGCGCTCGAAGATATTACCCATGTGCGCCACCTTCTTGAGTCTCTCGGCTCAACGATGGACTACTCTCTTGGGTCGGTTAGCATTCAAACAAAAGAGATTGCTCGAGCTGCAGCAAGCCACAGCCTCGTAAAAGCTCTCCGTGCCTCATTCTGGATATTAGGGCCGCTTCTTGCGCGTTGTGGTGAAGCACACGTCTCCCTCCCCGGAGGGGATATTATTGGCGCTCGCCCGGTGGATATTCACCTTGAAGCACTCACTGCAATGGGCGCTCAGATCGAACTTAAGCATGGGGTGGTTAATGCCTCGGCCCCAAATGGCCTTAGGCCCGCTCATATTACCTTTCGTTATCCATCGGTAGGTGCGACTCATCAGGTCCTAATGGCAGCAGCTCGGGTGGCTGGAACGACCGTAATTGATGGTGCCGCAAAAGAACCTGAGATCGAGGCGATGGCCGATCTTCTCTCTCGTATGGGAGCATCCATCGAAGGAGCTGGCAGCTCACGAATCGTGATTACCGGCACCCCTCACCTGCGTGGCACATCGCTCGAGCTGATGGGCGATCGGATCGAAGCGGGCACATTTCTCTGTGGAGCAGTCGCTACTCGTGGATCTGTTACCGTTGAAGGGATTGTCCCTTCGTACCTCGGAGCCCTCCTTACTCTGTTCGAGGAGATGGGATGCAGAGTCGAACGTTCGGCCGACAAGGTGCTGGTCGATGCACAAAACGACCTCCGAGCGGTATCTACTGCGACCGGCCCTTTTCCGGATTTAGCGACCGACCTTCAAGCGCCGCTTCTCGCTGCTCTCTGCACAGTACCCGGAGAAAGTCTTATCGAGGAAACGGTCTATGAGGCTCGTTTTCGGCATGTTGCTGAATTGTGGCGACTCGGTGCTCATATCGAGCTATCTGATCGTTCTGCAAAAATAATAGGAGTTCCTCGATTAAGCGGAGCTGCAGTTGAGGGGCATGATATTCGAGCTGCTGCGAGTTTAGTCATCGCTGGGCTCGCGGCCGAAGGTTCAACATTCATAAGCGACCCGCATCACCTTCGTCGAGGATACGAGCACCTTGAATCCAAAATTGCGGCTCTTGGTGGAACACTATTCAACCGAATCGCAGATGCAGAGGACATTATGTTTACGGGATGCTAGGGCAGTATGACCTGTCTATAAGCTTCAGGTTCGCTCTGATACGTTGGCTTAAATTTTTAGTTTCAAGAAAAATATACTCCTAGACAGGAAACTTTCTCCTCCAGAAATCGATACTAGTAACACATTAATTGAGTCGAACTCTCTTCAAAAAAAGCGCCAAACTGGGCGCTTCTTCCTAATTTAGGAAGAGAGTACTCGGCCTCAGTGTTCTTTCGTATCAGTATTATTTGTAAAGGAGAAAAATATGAATATTCCTAGTGCTGTAAGTTGCAGAGTTCGCTATCCCTTCACTCCTCAACCAAGAAGCAAAGGTACTCAGAAGGAGACATACGCGCGGAACTTCGCGGAAACTGCTCAATCTGAGCAAGATAAACTGATGAACCTTTACGCGCTTTCTGGGCAAGGTTTCAATCCAACACTTGCAGCCGAGTGGAGTCGCAAGTTAGGAAGAGAGGTAAACGAGGGTAATTGGGAGGCGGTGCTTCGGGGACAAATAGAAGCTCAGGGGCAGAAAGTTAATAGTGCGTATCAGACTATGACAGCGGTGCAAAACATTTTAAAGAATATTCACGATATGATCATGGCTTCAATCCGAAACCTGCGTCTGCAATAGTGACGAATTAACTATTTTTTGATTCATGTCCCCTTGGAGGTAAGTTTATCAAAGCTCCAAGGGGACATGATTACATGAAATCAGACCACTAACCGCATTAACCCTCAATCCTGACAACCGTAAATGGATTATTCTCATTTTTAGTCTCAGCAATGAGCAGAGTATAGAGAACTTTTTCTTTAAAAACTGTATTGGGTATGAATGCTTTTAAATCTTTTGTGCCCTGATCGGTAAGCCACAAAGAGTAGGTTCCTGGAAGTCCAAGTATATAATCTGAGCTTCCTCCTAATTGAACACCTCGAATCGTTGGAGGAAAATCGTCTACGGAGCTATTGGGGGGAATCAGGTATAGATCAACCGAATTTAATTTTGCGGTAACACCGATCGCGCGTAATTTAACGGTTCCACTTGGCGGTTCATCAGCATCATCGAGAATTATCGTGCCGCGAGGATTTTGCCGACTACCATACACGAGAAAGGTCTGATCTCGATCATCACTAAGAGAGGCCGTTGATTGAGCCACGGCTGTAAGAGACCCTGAAGCCACCGCCCTTATATCTCGAGGCCCACTTGCAATTGAAAAATATCCGGTGCTTTCGAGATACCGCATCTTTTCAAATGATAGTCTGCCATCAATCAAAATATCTATCGGCTCAATTTCGGATAGACCGTTTATAATGCGCAGATTTGTTTTTAAATCTCGTTCTCCCTGATTTCCGCCACATCCAATTATTAGAAGTGATATTCCCAAAAAAAACGCACCGCAAAATCCTTTAATTGATCTATTCCGCGTCCAATTCATAAATGCTCCAACAATTATTCCTTTGAAACCTTACTTTCCACAGAATACTTACACAACGAGAGAAGACAACACGATTCACAACGAGGGCGTCGCGCAATACAAACGGCACGACCGTGAAGAATTAATCGGTGATGCAAGGAGCGCCACTCTGCAGAGGGAAAGCCGCTCCGGAGCTCTTCTTCAACCAAAGATGCCGTTGCACCTTGTGCGATACCTAGTCGACGCGACACCCGAAAAACATGGGTATCAACTGCTAAACCCGGCTCAGTTCCCCGCTCACTGACAACAACATTCGCCGTTTTACGCCCAACCCCGGGAAGCAAGACCAACTCATCAATCGTGCCGGGGAGATTGCCCCCCCACTGTAGCACGACTAACTCTGCTAAACTTTTAAGATTACGAGCTTTTGTTAGATAGTAATTAATCGGTCTAATAATAGATGCTAATTCTTTTTCATCAGCAATTGCTAATGCCTGAAACGATGGCCATCGAGCAAAAAGGTGTGGCGTTACTTCATTAACCTTTTTATCGGTGCACTGAGCCGAAAGTACTACTGCTACGATAAGCTGATAATCATCGACAAAATCTAATGCGGATTTTGCTTCCGGATACTCTAACTCCAGCAATGATAGAAGTCGGGCCTTTTTTTTCGGGGAGAACTGCCTCATTGGAACGATCTCTTTAATACCCGCTACTAAAGCGCTACCTCAATCGCTAACCGTGCATGCTGCTCTAAAACCTCTTTCGAGAGCGGTGCAACAGTCGGCATTGTAGTTTCTTTCAGCAAAGTATCTATCCGTCTTCGAGAGATAACTATATTTTCGGCAAAAATGGGGTTTTCTCTTAAAGTCCTTGAGAACGTTTGGGCCATAGCTAAGACATGATCTATTTTTGGTTGCAGGTATCGGGCGACGATCGCCATATCGCAGCCTGCATTAAATGGCTCAGCAATTCCATCTTCCTCCTCTATCCGCCGACTGATCGCTTTCATCTCGAGATCGTCAGAAACTATCACCCCTTCGTACTTCAATTCTCCTCTTAATAGCTCCGCTATCAGAGTGCGCGAGAATGTTGCAGGTTCAACGGGGTCAATTGCCGGAAAGAGAACGTGCGCTGTCATCACCATCGGTATTTTCTCACGACAAAGGAGCTGAAACGGCACAAGCTCGCGCTGAAGGAGGGTTTCACGAGAGATTGGTAAAACCGGTAGTTCGAGGTGTGAGTCTGTGCTCGTATCTCCGTGTCCCGGAAAATGCTTCGCACAGCCAATAACTCCCGCTCGAGCAAGACCTCTCGCGTACGCACTGGCATATTCAGCAGCTTCTTGGGGATCGGAGCTAAACGCGCGGACTCCGATTATCGGATTGTGCGGATTCGAGTGAACATCCGCCACGGGGGCCCAGGAAACATTAACCCCAAGCGAGAGAAGCTCTATTGCTGTAGCGTGTGCTACTTCTTCGGCCCGCTCCCTCAGGACGGCAGCATATGGGAATCGGGTAATGGGGTTCGGCGTTCGAACCACCCCTCCTCCCTCATGGTCTAGTGAAATAAACATTACCGCCCGACCGGCGTATTTCTTAATATCTGCAATTAGCAGTTTTAGCGACTCAAGCCACGACTCGTACGGATGACCATGTCTGAAATTGCGGGCCAAAAGAAGAACTCCAACAGGGCGCACAAGCTCAAGGACCCTCTTGTCATCCTCAGAGAGGGTTGGTCCTGAAATACCGAGAATCAGATGATGGCCAAAATCGACAAGCTCCGAACCCTGTACCAATTTACTCACCATGATTTTCACCCTGTAACTTTCAATTTAGAAAATTTGAAACTAGAGATCGGGTCTTGTGCCTCTGATAAAGCGCTTCCCTCCTCACCCGCCTCACCGTATCCTGTTCGGGTCTTGCGAGTCAAAGCTAATTGCTGAGAGATGATATCTGCAAAGTTGGTACTTCGGCATTAAGGGGGTTATGATTCGTCGGGGAAATCGCACTAAGCATTCGATAGTTACGAAATATGAATGACAAACAGCGCACCGCTAACGAGCCATCTCGGGTTACTACACCATGGATCGCTGATGCACCGAGGCCGATAACTTGCCTGACGGCGTACGACTATACGATGGCGGCGCTCCTTGATCGAGCGGGGATCGACATCATATTGGTCGGTGATTCTCTCGCATCAATAGTGCAGGGCAAAGCGACTACCTTGCCGGTAACGATGGATCAGATGACCTATCATTGCGCCTGCGTAGCGGCTGGAGTGAATCGGGCTCTCGTGGTTGGTGATATGCCCTTTTTGTCCTATCAAATCTCGCCACACGATGCAGTCCGAAATGCGGGGCGGCTCGTTCAGGAGGGAGGGGTCGGTGCGGTAAAATTGGAGGGTGGCGCCGTTGTTGCGGATGCAATTCAAGCGATCGTACGGGCTGAGATCCCCGTTATGGGTCATGTAGGGCTTACTCCTCAATCAGTACATCGAATGGGGGGATATCGGGTTCAGGGAAAAGGTATCTCGGGGGACAAGAATCTTCGATCACGAACGGGTCAACAGATCGTAGATGATGCGATTGCCGTCGAAAAGGCGGGGGCATTTTGCATTGTTGTAGAGGGAGTGCCCGCTGAGCTTGGCTCTGAGATCACTGAAGCTTTAACTATTCCGACGATTGGGATCGGTGCAGGAAACGGTTGTCGTGGTCAAATATTGGTGACTCACGACATGCTGGGTCTGTCGACCCGAGAAATTCCAAAGTTCGTGAAGCCGTTTGGTGCGGTCGGAGATGCGGTGGTACAATCGGTACAGGCTTACATCTCAGAGGTTCACTCGCACCAGTTTCCTGGGCAGGAGCACTCATATACAAAGGCAGACTCTTCAAGGAGGCTTCCCTATGACGTTATTTAGGTCGATGCTTAGGGCAAAGATTCATGGAGCTACCGTTAACAGAGCTGAGCTACTGTATGAGGGAAGCATCGCAATTCCTCTCCCACTCCTCGAGGCGACCGATATGGTTGCAAATGAGGAGGTTCATGTTTGGAATGTAACCCAAGGCACCCGGTTTCAAACCTATGTAATACCGGGCAACTTCGGTTCAGATGAAATATCGGTTAATGGAGCAGCTGCTCACTTGGTCAAACCTGGCGACATCGTTATTATCGCTGCCTTCTGCGCGATACCTGAGGAGCAGGTTCGACAACACACTCCGAAGGTTATCTTTGTTGACGGAGGTAACCGGGTCAGAGAGATACGCGCTGAGCACCTTCCTTCTTCATAATTCAGCAGCAAATTTGGGCGATTCTGCTCGGTTTTAGGTATTCTCAATGACAAGTCCTCAGCCCTCTTCGGGTGAAAAAATAATCCTCGTCAATAAAAAAGCTCGCTTTGAGTATCATATACTCGAAACGCTCGAGGCTGGTATTGTGCTAACTGGTGCAGAAATTAAATCGGTCCGAGGTGGTGGGATGAATATTGAGGAGGGGTATGTGCGCCCCTTCTCTGATGGCATGTACCTTCTGGGGGCCAACATACGACCATACGCTCAGGGCAATCAAGGGATGGCAACTTACGATCCGATCCGTCCCCGCAAACTGCTACTGCATCGACGCGAGATCGATTTCCTGAGAGTACGAGTCGAGCAAAAGGGTCTAACTATTGTTCCGCTTCGGGTCTATCTAAAGGGGGGTCGAGCAAAGATCGAGATAGGCCTTGCTCGTGGAAAGGACAATCCCGACAAACGGGCAACGATTCGGGAACGGGATGCAAAGAGAGAGGTAGCTCGGGCGGTCAAACGGGGTTAGCGGATAGCCGTAATTGGCCCTGGGTGCAACAACAGAATACGCTCGGTTACATCAATTAGGGCCACCGCTCGCCCGCCGATTATAATCGGCTTCGGTATCGGGCAAGAAGCATCCGATACACTCGTAAGAGCTGTTTATCGGTAAGATTACCCGACTCAATAGCATCGCGGACCTCGCCCAGGTAAGTACCCGCGGAGTTATAATCATTAAGTCCGAAAAGGGATAAGACCAAAAGTAGAAGCGCCTCAACCGAATGAGGATCTGCGGTAAAGGCTCGCTTTGCCGAATCCGCTGCATCGGTATACTCTCGCTGAAAAAGCGCAATTATCGCCCGCGCAAGCAAAGCTGGAGTAAAATGAGGAACTACATCGACGAGGCCGTCAAAAATTAGCGAGGCCTGCCGCAGATTGCCGCTCTCAAGATAGAGCCGACCGAGCGCATAAATGTGCTCCACCTCCTCAAGAGAATAGCCTCTTTTGAGAAACTCGGACTGAAGATGGCTTAAATCACTCTCTGCTGTCATGCTCCCCCGGCCAGATCGGCCCCTAACCAATCAAGAACCTGTCTTAACATCGCCTCTTCTGAGAGATATCGCTTACGCACCTCTGGAGCAATCTCACTCATTTCCATCTCTGAAATCGCCTGACGTAAACGCTCGTGCCGCGCAAAAAGAGAACTCATGAGGGGACGTAACTTCGGAGCACTCCCCCTTACCGGAAGCAACGTAACGATCGGATACATTAACGGGGTATCCGGCAACTCAAAAATAGGTTTGTGTGCCATGCCACCTAACTCCTCTCGGGGAACTTGGAAACCAAATTGAGGACTACTAGTTACGTCCGATCTGCTTTTCGACCGACGAATAAACGATTAACGACCCAAAGCATTAAAGAAAAAACAGCAAGCCCACCCCCTAAGAATACCAACCAAGCCCGAAATGCGACAAGCAGATTAGTTCCATCACCTCCCTGCCTCAGAAATAAGACAGCAGAACTAATCCAATAATGAAAGGTCCAGTAGCTAACGATTATGACCGAGAGAGCCACGAAAAACGATAAGAAAAGTTCTAATCCACCCGAATTTTCAGATAGTTCACCACATTGAGAGAGCCGAGACGATATCAAAGAGGCAACGCAGCTGCTGATTATCATGGGAGCAACTAACCACACCAGTAGCGGATAAAGTTGCCGCAGAGAATCGATAGAGACTGACGAACGAGAGATCTCATTACTTAAAATCGGCTGTATCCGCGAGAGGGCTGACAATGCCCATGGAGCAACGAGAATAAAAGATAAGAGAAGAGCTGCAACACGACCAGACTCAACCATCCAGTGCCGGCTCGATATCGCTTCTTTTCTACTTTTCATCAAGTCCCCGTCAAAACCATCTCCTCATGCAACTCACTCAGCGAGGAAGCGACGTTTTCAGAATATATTCTGTCGCTACACCAGCCAAGAAGATAAGAACCGAGAGAAAAAGAGCTAATTTAGCAACCGCTAAGAGACAACTAGAGCGCGAGCTACTTCGATCGAGCCACCACACCATCGGTAACATCGTCACACCAACTATAAATACCCCGCACCCTGCAAGCACGCAGACCCGCCACAGAAAGCCAATAGCAACAAAGCCAAGAAGCCGATAACTTAATTCGCTTGAGGGGCCCGCAAGAGCGGCAATATCCTCAACCTGCAAAAACAGAGTGCTCCCTGCCAGACAGAGTACCCAGAGAGTTAATGAGGGAATTGATGGAATCTTTCCAACTGAGGATATAACCCACGTCGCTGACCATGCGGCTAAAGCTGGTCCTCCAAAGAGAAGTGCAAGAATGGCGAGTTCTCTTTCAGAGAGCACGTTTCCGGATGATGTAACAAATAAGACTCCAATTAGTGAGCCGATAATAATCGAACCCCAATCCCAGTCTTTGGCCTCATCCATAGAATCCTTTTCAACCGAACGCCTGCTTTCCCAACTGTTGAAGTAGGAGCCAAAATCGTTCCCAGAGAACAACTGATGCAGCGATACCCGCAGCCAACCTAATCATCAAGCCAAGCGAGGCATCTTTAATCCCCGTTAACCGCTCAAACAATGCAACAAGAAGAGAGGCGGCAACAACTGCTCCGACTATTGGGATGCCAACAAGAAAAAAAATGTTAAAACTCACAAGGAGCGTATCTCTCAACTCAGGACTCACTGTAGTTGGCTCCTTTTAATAATCATCTGTCACTCGTACGAGGAAAGCTTCTATCTTTCATCTAACCTGAAATCGTTCGCATAACTAGAGACCATCCATCAAGCGCTAAAAATGCGAGTATCTTTGCCGGGAAAGAGACCATCTCGACCGATAAAGATGAAATGCCTACTAGTGAGATGAGAATCGCGAGAAAGATATCAATCACGACAAAGGGAACGAGGAAAGTTACCCCCATCTGGAAGGACTTCCGAAGCTCTGAGAGCGCAAACGCTCCGAGTAAGAGAGAAAGCTTAGGCTTATCGACAACAGTTGAAGCCGAAGTATCACCACCAGCTCGATTGCGAGATATTTTCAGGAGCTGCTCGAGAACAACTGGATCGGTCTTATTCACCAAAATCTGAGCGATTTTATCGTCAGCCTCCTTTGATTCCTGTTTGATGATCGACGAATTGGAGAAAGAAGAGATCTGCACATCACTTCCAGATGGCAGATCTGAAAAAGAGAGTGCCGCGGAAACTAGTAAAACTGCTAACGCTGATGGTAGATCGCAGAACCCGAGCCCTCGTCGAAGAATTGAAAAGACAAAAAGAATGCGAATAAATGAGGTAAGAAAAAAGAGAGAAAAGAGAAACGAAGGATCCACAAAGAGTCTCCCAACTTTTCAGGTAGCTAGTCGGTAGTGATGCCAGAACAAGGGCGGGAAACAACAAGACTTTCTCAAAACAGATAATTTCAGCCGAACCGATTAGACTAATCGACTTCGACCGCAAATCTTCCCTTGTAAGAACGGAGCACTCCTTTCCCAGATTTTACTCCATTTACCCACAACTCTATTCGATCACCGAGCGGCAATCCGGTGTCGATAACTACTCCTGGCTGACACCACTCTGCTATCATAGTTGAATCGCAATCGATGGTGCCGAATACTACTGAAAAACGGTCGAAACCTTCAGGAAAAGCGGGAGGTGGCGATTTTATTGAAACGACCTCGCATCCAAGATTCGATTCAACCTCACACATACGGGCACTAATAGAGGTTGAATCGCCTATCCGAAGTACAAAGTTGTCGGACATTGCAACATCGAGATCGACCGCTTGCCCCGAACGCAGATACTCTGATAAAGCTGCAGGCGGCACGGCAAGTTGAGCAATCTCAAAAAAAGCCTTCTGTGCTGACTGAGCAGCTCGATTTAGCGACAGCAGCTCTAATCGCCACAACCTATCAAGCTCATCGACCAAGGTTCCTGAGAGAAAAAGGAAAAGAGTTGCTGGTCGGCCATTTATCATGGCGACAATCTTTACCGCACCTCCATATTCATGAGAATCAACCTGTATACCTCCGAACACCCGTACCCTGCCAGTCTCTTGACCTCCCCAACTTATCGCCAAACTTCCGAGCAGCCGCCGTCCTAGGTATTCAAACACAACCGATCGAGCTTTTGGTGTCGAATCAGGAACAATTGCGTCCAGTATACTGCTCTGAAAACTGCTATCTGCTCCAACGACGATAAAATGCTTGCCCAATGCGAGCATTACTCCCTGTTCCGCCATCTGCGGCGGGTTAAGAATTGGACGAACCTCAATGATTCGGATATCAGCTCCCACCGAATGAATCAGCGGTGTCCAGTGAAGCATAAGATTTGGAACCCAACGCTCCGGTTTACTTCTGAGAAATCCTCGCGAAAGCTCGACTTCACGACTATCGACCCGCCGAAGCAAGCCGTTCGGTTCCCAGGGAGTCAACTCAACATCTTCTGAAGATTCTTTGAGACCGCTATTAGTATCATTCATGAATCGCCTCCCTCAGCTCCGTCCCGAGAAGAGGAATCCGGACATCACTCGTCAGCTCTGAAAGCATCTGGGATACATCCCCAAGTTCTGCCCCTGAATGAGCATCCTGCTCAAGATAGGTAACAGCCTCCCTCCCATCCAGCAAAACCGCTATCGCTACAAGCGCACGTTGCGTCGACGGTAATCTTCTGAAACGGTCTAGGTCTATCATCTTCCCTCTAACAATATCAGCGGCCGGTCTAATTATTGAAAATTCTCACTTCAGCGAAAAGTGACCAGATCATCGAGCAACCGATGAAACGTACTACTTCGCTAGTTGCAAACCATTAATGAAGGTAAAATCACACTGATCGTCTGAAAGTTCTGGCACAACCTTACGGACTATCGCCACGACCTCTTTCCGAACATCTTCGTTATCCTTCATTTTTACGACTACTGTCATGGTCGGACCAGCCCTCCTTTTTTCTGGCACCGTCGATGCGACTTCAGAAATTCCGTGCAAACGAAGAAGGACTCGAACCGCCGACACTCCTGGGAAGAGAGCTACCTGCTCCTCAATCTGAGCACTAAGCGCTCTATCCATTCGGTATCGCTCAACGAAAGAGGATGAGGGAATCAATCCGCCCTGATTTCCTAGCAGAGCATCGCTAGATAAAGAATCCGGCGATGGAAGCTCCGCAGAGGCAATAGCGAGCGCAGCTTCTCTTTTTTGTGAACTCTCCGTTTCAACTTCGAATTCAGACCCCCTTCCTCCGCCCTTTGCGACTATTGAGCCTTCGATTCCCCTCGCAGCAAGTAGACCAACTACCTCAAAAGCTTGCCGCTGGTTCAGATCCCGCACAACGGTTTCACGACAACCACAGAGTACGCAAACTGTAAAAATGCAGGTCGCCAACCCGTGAACGCGACCCACTACAAAATTCGTTACGGCCGGAAATTTCAAATTCACGAGATGTTTTTTAAATCAATCTAGGCGCACCAGATCGCTTCGTTACACTTTCCTAGCGAACTCCCACATAGGGCACCAAGGACACAAGAAACTCAACATCACCAATACGAACCCAATCGCCATGGAACAGCTCGATACTGTTTTCCTCCTGATGATAGGTATCCTCATCTTTTCTTCTAATCCAAACGCCCCGTTCGCTGATTAAATCCTGAATGAAGAAACCGGTATCAGATCCCATCATCAAAAGCGCATGCGGAGTCGATATGCTTGGAGCATCGATAACAAGGTCACCATTTTTCAGACTAGAGCGAGTAACGAGTGTTTTTCCCTCGCGAAGCTCTATAGCCGAGCCTTCCTGACTGCTGTACGAAACCAGCCATCCGAACAAACGCGTTGAACCAGGTGTTGCCATACGGGTCGTGCTCCGCACCGGAGTTGTCGGCACAGCCTGCTCTTTCCTAACCACCTCTTTAGGCGCTCTTTCACCATTTCCTCGTTGCTCTCTATGAGTTCGCGCACTCTCTTCTTTGCGCTCTGGCGCCTCCGTCTTCACTTCGGGTTTTTGTTGTTTTGAACTTTCACGTAGGTCGGATTTTTCTTCTCGAGGAGATGGACTCGTTCGGCCAAAATTAAGGGCGCGACCAGGATTTTTTTGGAGAGAGAATGCAGGCTTTCCAGCTTTCGGTACCGTTGGAACTTCATCCTCTTTTTGCGAATTTTCCTCCACCACCTTCTCCTCTACAACGTCCTCAGCGAATTTTTCTTCCACCGCATTTTGAATATCTTCGACAACATCGGACGCGAGAGCTTCGCT
Organism: Bdellovibrionota bacterium; assembly: GCA_044345055.1. GTDB lineage: Bacteria > Bdellovibrionota_C > UBA2361 > UBA2361 > OMIW01 > OMIW01. The sequence continues at coordinate 4,024 of JBIJBT010000010.1, read as the reverse complement.
CGCTATATCCGATAAAATCCCGGCACCCTCGTTTATTTCAACCCCAGCATCGATTAAAGATTCGTCCTCAACAACACTTTCCTCAACAGCTGGGCTCTCGTCGAGTAAGAGTTCATCCTGAGCCGTTTCGATTTCAGCACTAATTTTCGAATCAGGCTTTCCATCGAAAAGAGAATCATCTTCTGACTCTTCATCAAAGACAATCTCTTCAACAGCGACAGCTGGTTGTTCGATGAGGTTAAAAACCGAACTAGAGTTAGTTTCCGCAATTTCAACTGATTCTTCTAAGCCATCAACTGCAATTATCTCTTCCGAAAGGCCGACATTAATCCCAGAATCACTCTCTTCTAAAACCGCCGTAATCGACTCGGATTTTTCGCTTATATCGAGCAGTGCTTCATCAAGTAGTGATACATCGAGGGACTCAGCCTCTGTCTCCTCACCGCTGCTCTCCGCCTCATCAAAGCTCTCATTTCTCGGTTCATCAACATTTGCCTCTAAAACCTCGAGATCTTCTTGAGCTTGCTCCTCTATTTGCGGTTGACCCTCTTCTTCAACATAATCAGTGTTAACAGCCGAAGATTCCTCTCGGATCCACTCCGTCTCTTCTACCGTTAAACTGGTCGTGGGCTGGCGAACTCTTGGGGATCGCCGCTCCTCATCCGAACCCTCTGATTCCTCGGGCCGAAGCGAATTACCACACATCCGGCAGCGACTCGATACTGCCGGCACAAGGCTTCTACACGAAGCACAGCGGATAAAGGTCAAATCATTACTCGCACTCATAACCGGTTACCTCTCGCCATCCCAATCAAATAATCGAGTAAAAACGTACTTTACTGACCGTAACGGTGTACGGCCCACTCTTTTAAAATCAGTCACTCCGCATCAGAACGTCATAGGTTCTAAAAAACTTTCGAACAATTATCGTTTACCCGACCCTATTCGCCCTAAAAAACCGCGCAAACGATTTCCTACTGAGGCAACTTTCGTTGTGCGTTCCGGGTATATCGGTCGGCGTTTCTCACTGCGAGTAGGCTCACTAACAGCCCTCTGTGAACGGGGTTGCCAAGATGTATCTGCATCGAATCTTCTCCCTTGCGCACGTGAAAAGTCTGCAAAAGATTTAACAATTTGCTGACCTTCATCGTCCGAGCTCATAGGAGTTGGAACAAAATCTCTTTTCCCTTCCCTTCCGTCGCGAAATAGAGACTCCTGCTCTTTACTGAAACAGACCGCGACCGTTACGCCTCCTCCGAAATCCAGTACCGTAAGTTCGCCTTCGATCGAAAGCTCTTCATCGGCTTGTAATACGCCATCTCCATGGCCTAAACCGTTTAAGCTTCTATTTACTAATCGAACCGCGCCCCCCTTTTCCAGTTCAACCACCGCATGTTTTCTTGAAACATGTGGTGCTCCTATCCAAAGCTCAGAGCTCGGGTCTCTACCAAGGTGCAACGGCACACCCGCGACCAATGCAATTCGACCGGGTCGGACTACATCGGAGAGAGAGACCAATACCGGGTACGTAGGAACCGCCTCGCCTCCAAGTGCGCTCCACGAGGAAGCCTCAACGATTTGGTCACCTGACACTATACCAGCTACCGTCAGATCCATTCCAAGAACAACCTGCTCCGCCGGCTCCAGATTAATCTTCCCCGCAATTCGCGTTCCTTTCTTAAAGGTCCCGTTTGTGGAACCAAGATCCTCAACCCAAAACACGCCGTTCTCAAAACCAAACCGCGCATGTACCGAGGATACAAAAGCCGAATCAACTCGAAGATTAGCGTCTCTCGATCGACCTATCAGAACTGGAAATTCCGGCGCGAATGAGAACACGACCGACACACCCGACCGGACCACCAACGCAGGGAATAAGGGGTGAGAACTTGAGGTTGATTCACGAAGAACTCTGACTGCCGCCCTATCAGCAGCTTCTCCAGACCGAACCATAAGATCCATGTCGAGGGCGAAAACACGCAAAGAGATCGAATCAAGCTCTATCCGAGCTTCGCTCTCATGCTCTGAGAAGTTAAGAGAGTCCTCATCAATGGAAGTGACCGATTCATCGAGGAATGCTGATCTAAACCTTCTCCCGATATGTCGAGCAAGTAGTATGCTTTTCGACAGAGGAGTTCCCTCAATCACAACTTGTGCATCCGACTGCGACCCAATAACAACCAAGGGCCGACGAACGAGAATAATCTCCCGCTCTATCCCCCCCTCTTTGAACTCTAATTCTATCGCAAACATGAAACTCTTATTCGGTCGCCTAAACTTCTCCCACGGGGAATTCGACCTTCAGCCCAAAATATTTCCCCAACTCCAACCGTGTCCCCAACTCAAATGTCCACCGTCTTCGCTCCGACGGTTATGCACAAATTAATCAAAAACTTGCGGAAACGCCAAACGGCTCCCCCCAGATTAACAAAAGCACAAAACTAGTCGAAGGTAATCGCGCGGTTCCCGCCCCTTCGACTTTGGAATTATGACAACTTTATAGCCGTTACATTTTCCGCCTTCTCGAACAACAGATTCTCATGGAGAAACCGTAATGGAGTAGTTAACCACCTGAAAGGATATCGCAATCGGGCGATTAGGCCAACAATTCAGTTGCAATCTCCATCACCCAAAGATTCTCCTCAACCTAATACTGGTTAGTTCCCCCGACCGGCGGCCATCATATCCTCCCAATCTCTCGCAGAAACTATCGTACCAGCCAGAGATAAAATTGAGGATAAAAAAATCCCGTTCGAATAATAAGCCGACAGCACCTCTTTTTATGCCTCGTCCCCTGCGGTAGATTTCCGTGTAAGAGGTTCGAACGCTGCTCATCAGTGATTGACCATTTAGACGGCCGACTAATTAACCAGAGAGGGTGTGCTTTATGTCGTACCCCAGCAGAAAAATTTTGATTGTTGATGATGATCTTACTGCTCTCGACATCATAAACCTCCTCTTTGAGGACGCAGGTTTTGAGGTTGATGCATGCACTAACGGATTAACAGCCCTATCGCAGCTAGATTCTTTCCGGCCCGACATTATTTTAATTGACCTGATGATGCCACAAATATCGGGGCAGGATTTGATAAGATTTATAAGAGACCGTTCCTGGCAAGGCCCGATTATAGCTTTCACCGCTCTTGACGATCCCATAACCCACGCCGAAGCCCTAAATGCAGGATGCTCAGCCGTATTAACCAAACCGTGCAAAGCGGGCGAACTCGTAGAACAGGTTCAAAGGTTAATTCCCGCGTGATACCTTGCCAAAGCAATCACACTCAACCGTCATCCCTCCCACTAAAACAAAAAACAACGATAACCGGGGCATCCTCATCAAGGGCTTTGCGTTCTCACAAATGGATCGTACAATGGAAGATGGAACGTTTGTAACTATTCAGTAAACTATTTGTCGCCTGTAATTCGGGCAACCGATAATCCCGAAAATCTTGGGTAATTTAAATTAGTTAGACGCAGTAGACGTTAGTTGTTTATGCGCGGAATAGTTACTAAAAATGATTAGTTCGGGTCATCCACCAATAAGTAAGCTCTCGTTGAGGTTTTAGACGCGAGATCGGCTAAGGTTGGGAGATCATGGGTAATTGTTCACGAGAAGATTCATCTCTTTGGGATGGAATTAACGAAGAGCCCGAGGTTTGCGCGACCTAAGGACTCTGACCTCCGTGAACTGTTACTAAATAGTTTTGTTGGGTCTTTGGGCTATGATGAGTCATCGTGCTCAAGGTTGGAGCTAACCAAGTCTTAATTAAAATTACTTGTCGAGGAAATGGGTTCTTGAGTCGAGTCAAAAGAACAATCGGCACGATCAGTTCGAGGCCGAGCTGAGCACTCAAATTCAAGAATATTAAATTGTGTGAATCATTTAGGATTTAACCTTCGCGAAAACTTTCTGAGAAACCGAGCGCCTTCTCAGAATCCGGGAGCCCTCTCAGAAACTCTGAGCAACAGCCGCTCAACAGGTTTGGTGAGCAAAAATGCTCTAGGGAAAGTGAGGTATTAGCTG
>JBIJBT010000135.1:0-4814 GCA_044345055.1 Bdellovibrionota bacterium | reverse complement strand
CATCGGCGATGCGGGGAGAGCTGCGGGATAATGCGGCGCGAAGGGCTGAGTTTTTTGGGGGAGTTCGGGGGTAGGGGGTTGTGTGGGGTAGGTAGAGATAAGTGAGTGGCCTTATCGTGAGGTGAAAATGGGTTTAGGAGCTGATGCTGAACCGCGGCGAAGTTTGGATCCCGATAATCTGGTAATGCCGAGCAAGGACCAGATAAAAAATTTTCAGGTGGTGCGCAGTTCTGGACCGTGGGAAACAACCGGATTGGTCAAGGATATCCTCAATCAGCTAGCCAATTTAGATAAGCTGGGTCTCACACCGCCTCCATTTACTCTCGAGGATATTGGCTCCTCGGCGAAACTCCGGAATCCCTCAAGAGGAACTAATCAAAGCTCGGACGGAGAGTCATCTCCAATTCTCGCCCTAAAAAAGGGTGAGTGGGCATCGCTGGATGACCTTATTAGGCACTTCGCTATCGATTCAAGTCAGCCTCACGCAGCGTGCCCGGATCTTTTCGGAGAGGTTTCAGAGCGTGTAGGAATTTGGTCTCTTGGGGTAGCGGTAATACGATCGGTGACAGGAATGTCAGAAGATCAAGTGCGCAGATTCTGGTCAATTCCTGAGATAATTTTGCTTGATAATGAAGGCAAATATCCGTCGCCAAAAAAGGAAGAATTTGATTTCGACTCTCTAAGAAAAGAATATCCAACCCTAAAACCCTACCTTCCATGGCTACAAAGAGCGCTATCTGTCGAGGCAGATACACGATTTAATTCCATCTCAGAAGCAAGCGCCTATTGGGATACGGCGGTGCTTAAGCATCCAAGTGAAGCGTCACTGCCAAAGGGGGAAAAAAAAGTTGTGCGGGGTTGGTCATTTACTGGAACCCGTTTCAGTAAAGACTTCGAAGGTAATCTCTCCCTTGACTGCTCTGGGCGTTTTTTTTGCGTCGCTGGAAAGGGCGTGGTCAAGGTATTCGAAATAAGCGCAATCCCAAACGTCAAAAGTCCTTTTACCCTCGTCTTCAAAGAAAGGTTGGGCGATTTTGGAACATCCTCGATCGATTGGCGAGGGGACACAGTATCGGGTACAACTGAACAGGGCCAGGAGGGGAAGATTGATATTGCCGCACGGGGCGAGACTGGCCATATTTGGATGAAAGATCATCTTAAGCGAAATGATCAAAGTTGGCGTAAAGCATTGAGTTTGATAAGTGACTTTGACTTAATTCCAAGGCACGGCACTCCAGAGGATAAAAAAGATTTTCAGCGACGAATAAAGGAGATGCGAGAGTCCGAAGCTTGGGCAGAGAAAAATGACCGGTACCAGATAAGTGGTTCGGTTGACATAGAGCCCAACGACATACAGGTGTGTATTAACGCAAATCTGCGCGCCGATGATGTTAAGTACATTCTGCCGAAGATTAAGACTTTTAGGCGAGGTCCCATAATTAAACCATTTTGCACCGCTCGCTGGTGCGGTTTTGTCGTAGAAGAGAGCGACAAATCTGCTCCTGCAACTCATCTTTTCCTGATTGATCGCCCATCCAGCGCCATCCATCGCCGTAATTTTTCATTTTCTGATTTCGAGGTAAACCGAAATTACCTTGTGGGCGTTGAACAAAAAGAAGGCAGCGCGAAGGTCACGGTGATATGGTAGCTTCGATTTTTGGGGAGTTGAGAATTCCGAAGGGAGCTTGCCCTGAAATAACACCTACCCATATCGCCTTCAGCTCTCTTTTTCAGCCACTAAAAGGAACTTTATTTACTTCAGTTCTCCCTTTAGCTGAGCCTGAACAAACTCGATCGCGGAAGCAGGTGCATCACTTTTAATCGATTCAATATTTGCAACCTTGCCTAGGACTGGAGCTATTACCACTGTCGGTATCGAATTAATTAGACGCTTCGCACCTATGCCTCGTCGCCAAAAAAGGATGGGCACGTTCGTATCATACAGATAGGGCGATCCGTGAACGGCATCGTTACCCAATTCAGGGGTAATGCCCTCTTTTGGAATGAGATGGATATCAGGACTTCTCTCCGGATGAATCGAGTTGTAGCTCGTAACCTCTTGCGCGGACAGTTTGGGAGCATACTCAATCTGTTGCTCACTCGGTGAAGGGTTAAGAATACTCGCAACCCAACCGCACGATTTAATCGCGGCATTGAGCGGCTTTTGGATCCGCGCTAACTCGTCCCGAGTGCGGTCACTATTTTCAGGAAGCCAAAAACTGACCGGTGACAACCATCTTCCTTTTGCAAGTACAGAAAAAGAGCTCGTCGCTTTAGAGACACACTCAACGTCTTTTGGAGTGATGCGGCGCACATTTTTCCCGAGTTTTTGTTGGACCTCGGGAAGTGGCTGTATTCCGTGATCTGAGCTCAGCGCCACAAAAAGATTTCCCTTACCCACCTGACCTTCCAATTTCGAAAGAAGCCCTCCGATCGTGATATCCAGAGCGATGAGAGCCTCGAGCATCTCTCTGCTGTTTGGCCCATATCGATGTCCGATATAATCGATTGCAGAGAATGAGACAGCGAGAAGATCTGTTTGATTAGGAGATCGTCCCATCTGAAGCTTGCGAGCGGCGTCAAGCGCAACCAATGCGGTATATTCGTCCAAAAATGGGGTAAGGATAAACTCGTGCCCGATCTTTTTTCTCGGGAGGAACGGTGCCTCCTGAGAAAAGAGCTGTTGATTCAGCAAAGACCCTTTGCCATCCAGCCGGAATATTTCAGCCTCGGCAAGACTCTCATCCGAAATATTCGACGAAAGCCATCGAGTACCTCGATGCTTGGAAAAAAAGGTATCAGCAGAATATTTATCGAGCACGGAAGCGACTTCTTCGCGAGAGCGATCATAAAAACTGCTTGTTTCGAACGAAAGCGTATCCGAAGAAAACCACGCAGCAATATCTGGAGATCTTCCTCCGAGCAATACAGCAGCACGGTCCTTTCCACTTATTGACGCAATTTTTGCCTCTGGATGAGAACTCCTTAGCTGATCGGCAAGGGTCAAGCTTTTAAGTGCGTACGGCCCTAAATTGCCTTTAAGATCATGGGCGCAATAGCGGTATTGCTTTGTCCCTCTCTCATACCAGTGATTAGAGATTACTCCATGTACCGATGGAAAGCGGCCTGTTGAGATGGTGGCATGACCCGGACAGGTCTCAGTAATCCCATGATCATGAAATCCGTTCTCGAATACGACTCCCTCCGAGATCATCTGTTTTAGTCCCCCCGAGAAAAAGGAAGAGAACCGACGAATGTAGCTCGCGGGAAATTGATCTATTACGAGAAGGAGAATAAGACGAGTATGTTCAAGAGATGTTTGTGGCGACGCATCGCTCGGTATTGCAGAGGAGGGGGTAATGAAAAGAGATAAACTTATGCATGCGATAATCACGCATCCGAAAAATCGCATCAATACCACCATAGCTACTCCTTTACGCCACCTTTATTAATCTCGTGTGCCGTCAGATCCAGCAGCTTACCACCTTAATCGCGATTGCTATCGGAGCCATCGCCACGGTCACTAGTGGGAGAACTTTTTCGTATCATTACTTCGACTGTTTTTCTCTAGGGTATTTTTTCAGAGGTATAGTGACCGAGGTATGATTTTATTTTTTGGGGCGGTTTGGCTGAGGAATGTTGAGAGATTAGTGTGATTATCAAATCAGGATGGTTCGGGCAAATGGTTAATTGTTAGGAGTGGATTAGTTGTTGGATTTGGAATTTTGTGATGGCGGTGGGATTTTTCCGAATCTCTCCCCCCCACCTGACCCATACCCACCCCTTTACATTAAAAGAGATAACGTTGCAAAACCTAAGCTAATATGCTAATATTAGGACACATTCGTACCAAAAAACCCCGTCTAACCCCATATTCCTCAGAACTACAACGGGCTTCACACTCACACACTATGGAACAACGCCCTAAGATCGCTGTTACCTGTTGCAACGACGGCTCTCCTCAGAAAGCGCATCCTTTTTTTTCTATTCGGTGTTGTTCTGTTTCTGTAGTTCGTCGCCTTGGTGGTGTTCCGTTTCTTGTTCCTCCGATTTTTTGTCAGGAATCGCTTGAGGTGCTGTATCAGCTCGCTGATGCTGTTTTGATTCCGGGGGGGGCTGATCTGTCTCCGGCGCACTATGGGGGTGAGGCTCATCCTTCGATGGAGGAGCATGACTCGGAGAGAGATCTTGTTGAGCTGTATCTAGCGCGTCGAGCGCTCGCGGATAAAAAACCGCTCCTCGGTATCTGTCGCGGTATGCAGGTGATAAATGTAGCAGCAGGGGGGACAATTGTTCCCGATCTCCCTGAGAACCAACGTGCAAATCATTGGCCTAAACAGGAGGGGTTGTCTGATTTTGGTTGGAATGAACTTGCCCACGATCTTGAGATCGATTCTGACTCTTTGCTCGCTTCGCTTTTAAAAACAACCTCGATTCGGACAAACTCACTACATCATCAGTGTGTAGGCCGATTGGGGGCAGGGTTGCGGATTACAGCTCGTACATCAGATGGGGTTCCTGAGGCGATTGAGGGAGTAGATGGCAGCGGTGTTCTCTTAGGCATTCAGAGCCACCCCGAAACGATCTGCGATGATATCGTGCCAGCGTGGGATAGCTGTTTTTCTTGGCTTATTCAGGCGGGGGCCGAGTGGCGTCGAGCGCAATCGTAATGATGTGCTTCTTTAATTTGTCGTAACTATTCACCCCTATAATTCCCAATAACCTCCCACAACCCCTTAGGGGTGGCGGGCGAAAGCCCGCCGGGGGGAAACAACTAACTATTCAGCAAAAAACTGCCGACGAGCGTTGAGCGA
>JBIJBT010000063.1:0-16443 GCA_044345055.1 Bdellovibrionota bacterium | reverse complement strand
ACTATCTTCCTTGATAGGCGTCAATGCCAGTCTCAGCGGTCCTCACGCGCTTTTGACGGCGATTTTAATGCTTCAGACACCTAGGATTGATTGGGGAATGTCGCGTGAGAAACTAGCATTGAACGTGAGGGAGGGTATAAGGAACGATACGGGAGAGATACTGGCGATTGCAGACGGAATGTTGAATAGGGAGGTATCAATATTTCAAAATACACGAGAAGCAAAACCGGTGCCTCCTATTACGAGTAATTTATCAGACCTTGCTGAACTCGATAAAAATATTTTTAAATTAGCAGAAGCATTACACCCCAAAAAACTCCTAGAACCAATTGTTGAGTCTCTGAAACTCAATGAACTCGTCAATAAATTTTTGAATGACACTAGGCTTACATTTAAGTGGGCCGAGGTGAATAATAGTAAAATCCATAAATTAGAAGGGTTTGGAGAAAGAGAGATTTTGAATTTTTTAAACAATTGGATCAATTCTTCCACCCAAGAGGACGGATCTATAAACCTTCTCAATTTACCCAGACAAAAAGAAGTTACGGATGGAATAATCTGGTTGTGCCGAACGGGAACTAACGAGGGTCAAGATTGTGCGATGATTGTCGCAAAACTTCTAACAGAACCTGGCCTAATTCGGAATGATGGGGTTATTTCTAAAAATGCCGAGTGGGTTTTAAGGGCTCTTCGCGAATACGTCTCGGTTTTGATAGAGGAGGAGGCTTCTGAAGGCATACCATTACCTCGAGTTGATTAAAAGCTAACTCCCTCCAATATCAGAAACCTATTTTTTCTCCGCCACAATCAACCGCGGCAGTCCCATGATTCGCTCTGCAATTGTTGAGCGCTGTATCTCTGAGGTTCCTGCGGCTATTGTGCGGCCTCTTGAATATAGATAACGCAACGTTTCAGAAGAGCTATCCTCTGCTCTGGCTCCTTGGGCGCCCTCTAGGCGGAGTCGAAACGCGGCGAGCCGTTGAAATGATTCGCTCCACAAAAGCTTATCAATTGAGCCTTCAGCCCCAGGTTCTGCACCCGCGGCGTAAGACGCTACGTGGCTGTAAGCAAGGGCTCTAATCGCATTAAAAGTCGTACAATGCTCAACCAGCTCGGCCCGATCTCTTTCGGACATTCTTGCGTTCCATTGTGAAGATAGTAATTCCTTTAAAACTCGCTCTGATTGAACATGACGGGCGAATGTGAGTACGACCCGTTCATAGAGGAGCGTTGTCAGCGCGATCGCCCACCCCTTCCCTACTTCCCCCACAAGGTTATCTCGCGGAACAAAAACTCCATCAAAAAAAACCTCGTTAAACTCCTCTTCGCCAGATATCTGCCGCAAGGGACGAATGGTGATTCCCGCGCTCTTCATGTCGACCAAAAGATACGACATACCCTCGTGAGGGCGGGCCCCGCGACTCGTTCGACCTAGTAAAAAACACCAATCCGCAATATGAGCAAAGCTGGTCCACACCTTTGAACCATACAACAAAAACCCATCGCCCCTGACTGGATCCACGATCGGTTCACACCGAAGAGAGAGCGCAGTTAGATCGCTCCCCGCGCCAGGCTCTGAAAAACCTTGACACCATATCTCTTCGCCCGAGAGGATCGGCCCCAAAAATCGCTGCCTTTGTGCATCCGTACCGTGTGCAATCAACACAGGTCCCATCATCGTGATACCGAATAATCCTAAAATCTGCGGCGCACCGGCCCGCCCGAGCTCTTCCTGAACTATAGCCTCCTCAACGAGTGTGAGACCCCGCCCTCCCTGCTCACGGGGCCAATGAACGGCGAGCCAGCGACCCTGCGCTAAGGTTCGCTGCCACGCTCGCCCAACGTTGATAAACGAATCAAGGCTACTATCGCGCCCCACGCTCGGAGGAGGATTTTGGTGCAGCCACTCCTTTAGCTCACCCCGAATCGCCTCAACTGAGTCATTTACTCGCCACGATATCATCGATTCATTCCAAACAAGGCCAAGCCCTCGCGGGGGCTTTCTCGATTATCATCGAATACCTAATTCCTGAATTTTGCGCGCTGCGCCACTGTCTAAATACCAGGTGACCGTATCGCCCAGATCCCGGAACAAGAGTGCCGGAAACTCATCTATGCTGCCGATTCCATTTAATATCCGATGTGCCATATCAGCTTTCGCCTGACCACTCACCAAAAACAAAATCCGCCGTCCTGCTCGAAGTGCGCGCGGCATCAAAGAGATTCGGGTAACGCCATCTTTGGGACTCACCGCAACTGCTACCAACCGCTCTCCATCCTCTTGCAGAAGCGGTGAATGAGGAAAAAGAGACGCTGTATGACCATCATCTCCCAATCCAAGAAGCACTAGATCAAAATGAGGCAGGGCGCCTGAAAATTCAGCTCGCAGAAGGGCATCGTACTTACGGGCTGCTTCTTCTGGATCTGAGAGATCGGTTGGAATTGGATGCACTCTGGGGCCGTGAGTTAGCCCCGCCAGCATCGTTTCCTGCACCATGTTCATATTTGATTGTTTATCAGAGTGAGGAACGTATCTCTCATCACCCCAAAAAAGAACGACCTTTTCCCAAGGCACCTCGTTGACCCGAGGAGGATGACCGAGCGCTCTATATACTGCTCCCGGTGTTGTTCCTCCGGAGAGTGCTATTCGACAGATCCCCCTCTCAGAAACCGCCTCCCCAATAAGCGATACCAGCTCATCTGCAACATCCCCACCAAAATTACGTGGTTCAATTATTTCAACCTTTGCTTCACTACTCATACCATCTCCACAACGACACACTTAAAAAAATAACCGCAACAGCTTTAAGTATTGCGCTCTAAACGACCACTAGCTATCCGCTAGCCCCTCTGTTACACGCCGCCAAAAAGACGAAGAGATCGCCGGATCTCGCAGCTGCTCTAGCTCTTTCCACTTTGGGTAACACCGCTCAAAGGATGCTGGTTTCATTACCGCATCCTTTGCTGGATACAATCGGCCACCCGAAGAGATAACAATTTCTTCAAGTTGACGCATCAGCGAAAATAATCCGGGTCCACTTATCGGAAGATCGAGAGCGAGAGTCACTCCCTCTTGGGGGAATGACAATAACCCAGGCGATTTAATCGGACCAAACTCCTTTAACACAGCGAGAAACGAGCCCGCCGAATTTCGCGATAATACATCGAGCACCTCACCAACCGCATCGCGAGACGCAACACACTGGAACTGAAGAAAACCGCGAGGACCATAAAGCCTATTCCATCCCCCGATAGCATCGAGTGGATAAAAAAATGGATTAAAGTGTTTTTTTTGTCCCTTCCGCAATCTTCCCTCGACCGCTCCGTAAACCAAATTAAATATTCGAATTGACCAGGGAGCTAAAAGCCAGTATGGAGCGGTAAACGGAACAGAGAACTTGATATCGAGAGATCGTCGATCGGGTGGATCAGCATCTTTGGAATGATTGCCCCGAAACAATACGCCCCGCCCCAATCGCGAACCACGGGCAAGACAATCAACCCACGCAACAACAAAATCAAATCGTTCTTCGCTCTCTCGCGACAGAGCAAAAAACTCTTCGTAATTGGAAAACGGAATAGAATCGACCACCATCCATGGCCCTACGATTGGAACTAGCTCGATATCGGCCCACAGAATGATCCCAGTTAATCCAAGCCCCCCAATCGTCGCTCTAAAAAGTTCTCGGTTTTTATCGGGGCTGCACTCAAGAATAGTTCCATCCGAACGAGCAAGTGAAAAACGTCGAACAAATCGGCCAAAAGTTCCGGCCCGGTGATGATTTTTGCCGTGCACATCGTTTGCGATCGCCCCACCGACCGTGACGTATTTTGTCCCTGGTGTCACGGGAAGAAAAAATCCGCGCGGAACAAAAACTTCAAGAATTTCCTTTAAAGAAACTCCCGCCTCGCACCGCACTACTCGGGAAGCCTCATCAAACGATAAAAAGTGCCGAAATCCCCTCATAGGCGCTATCGCCTGCGTCGAGTTTAGGCAAAGATCGCCGTAGCTTCGCCCGAGACCTACTGGCAAGAGGGTGCCGCTCGGAGGCCATACAATCTCTCGCCTCTCAGGATCTGGTTCAACGATCGAAAATCGCGAATGCGAGGGGTACCTGCCCCACGAAGTAAAGCAATCCATTGCACCGTGAGTTTAAGGGGCTCAAAAAAAAAATCTTTTACGGACGAAGGTTATACTTAACAATAGCGTATATCGCCCGGAAACCATCGCGCCATCCAATTTTTTTACCTTCAGCGTAAGTTCTTCCGTAATAAGAGATACCAACCTCAAAAATTCGCACTGAGAGCCGTGAAACTTTTGCCGTAATTTCGGGCTCGAACCCAAATCGATCCTCTTCAATCGTTATCTTTTCTAGAACAGTTCGCCGAAACATCTTGTAACAAGTTTCCATATCGGTGAGATTAATGTTCGTGAACATGTTTGAGAGTAAGGTAAGAAACCTGTTTCCTACCATATGCCAAAAATACACCACTCTATGGGGCGCTCCACCCATAAAGCGCGAACCGTACACTACATCGGCTCGATCTCGCACAATCGGGTCCATCAATATTGGGTACTCCTGCGGGTCGTATTCGAGATCGGCATCCTGTACAACGACGATATCCCCCGTTGCGTGAGCAAACCCCGTTCGCAACGCCGCTCCCTTTCCCTGGTTGAAGGGATGATAAACAACCCGATCTACCAACAGCTCAAGCTCGCTTTTCAGCAACTCTCGAGTTCCATCAGATGAGAAATCATCGACGATAATAATTTCCTTATCCGCAACCGGAGACGCCTTCACCGCATCGATTATCGATCGGATCGTGGTCATTTCATTGAAGCACGGAATAACTATAGATAGTTTCATGACGAGATATGCGATAAAGTTCGAAGATACGAGAGAGTGAGGGAATGATTGAAAACTCTCTGAGGGTACATATCGGTGGTACGAGATGCAAGTTAGCGATGAAAACTAGTGATTGAAAACTAGTGATTGAAAACTAGCCTCACTGCTCTCACTCGACAGATTTCTTTGACGAACCAACCCCCAAGTTGCATTTCTCTAAAATTCCCTCAATTAAAGTCTCGGGAAGTTCCACATTCAGATAAACAATCCATACCTCATTGCGCAACGTCTCAGGTAATTTAATCCAATCTTTTTCGGTGCAAACAAGTGGAACTGAGCACGCCCGTTTTTTTAACTCGACGAGCTCGCTCACGGACCATTGATGATGATCTGGAAACCAGGTCGTACCAGTAATGGCGTATCCTTGACGCTGAACTGAATTTAGAAATCCTTCAGGATTAGCGATCGCACAAAAGAGCCACACCGGTCCCTGCTCAAGAACCGTGCGATTCCGAGTTGGGGCCGATGCTATCGCCGCAATCTCAAAGAGCGGTAGGTGTGGTGGAATGCACGCCTGTACTCTGTTCCGCATTCCATCAGATAAGCCACCTCCCCTTTCACAGAACGCCACAAAATCAGCCCTCCGCAGACCCCGGTCTCTGTCTTCGCGAAATCTGCCTTTAGGGAGAAGCTCGCCAGATTCAATCTCCGCTACCGCCTGCTCACTGCCCACAAAAAAGGAAACAATATTGCAGGTTCGTCCAAGACGTCGATGTTGAAACCCATCATCGAGCACTATAACGGTTCCCATTCCCGCATCCTCAACAAAGCGAGCTCCCGCCACCCGATCCCGAGCTATCACAACATCACACTGAGAGCGACGAGCCATTAATAGAGGTTCGTCCCCAACATCTTCGTGACGATCGTCGATTGCGACCCTATGAGGACCCCTCAAACGTCCACCATAGCCCCGCGAGACAATGACTGGTCTTTCACCTCTTTCGATAAGTGAAGCAACAAGAGCGAGCACAAGGGGAGTCTTTCCAGTACCACCCGCAGTCAAGTTGCCGACACAGATAACCGGAATGTGGGGTTGATATACGGGAAGGAGCGAATTGTCATATAAAAAATTTCGAAAATTTGTGAGAAAACCATAGATTCGGGAGAATAATCGGCCGAGCGACCGAACGGATTGTTGCTCACTAACTATACTCTTGAGATGCCCGAAGAAAAAACTCATGGACTCTCAGCCTCCTTGCCTCGGAACATGGATAGCCTCGAGAGTATCCGATCGGTTGCACCCTGCTGTGACTCCCAAACTCGTATCCCTGCCCTCCCTCTCTCTTGCATTCCCTCTGGATCAATCACTGCACTAATTACCAACTGCTCAATCTCCTGCTCATTGGAAACTATTGCACCCGCACCCGCTGCAACTAGTGATTTCACAATCAGCTCATACGTATCACAAGAAGGACCAACTACAACAAAACTTCCCCAGGCAGCCGGCTCAAGAGGATTATGTCCTCCCAACGGAACAAGCGTTGCTCCTATAAAGGAAAGTGTTGCTCCGTGATATACCGAGGGAAGCTCGCCAAATTGATCGAGCAGAACAACCGGCACTTCTGGGTCATAGAGATCGCGCGAGCGACGAATAAATGGTAATTTAAATTCAGCAATTTTTTCGGCGAAATAATCAAATTTTTCTCGGTGTCGAGGAGCTACAACAATTCGGAAATTTTGCGACTGCTCTGTAATTTTCTTGAAAGCATTAAACCACCATGCTTCTTCCCCAGGTCTCACACACCCAAGAACTATAGTCGCCCTCGTATCTCGATGATAGCCCTCCCAGAATGGGTCTGAGCCCTGTGTAATAGCACCACGCTCCACATCGAATTTTGTGTTACCGAGAAGCTCGCCCTTCATCGCATCACCCGTGAGAATTCGAATTCTTTCGAGCGATTCTTCATCTCCGGCCGCTATCCAGTTAAAACTGTGGAGAGCGGGTGCAATCACTTTCTTTACTCTCAAATACTTAGGAAATGATCGCTGAGATATACGCGCATTGATAAGACACCTTGGTACTCGACGTTTCTTGAGGTAGCTCATCAGCGCAGGCCACAGCTCAGTTTCAGTAGCGATAAAAAGCTTAATATTAACCGAATCGAGGGCTGCCCTTATAAAAATTGGAGCATCAAATGGAAGAATGCGATATTCATCCGCCAATCCCTGAATTGCCTCAAGTCCGGTTACTGTTGTCGCAGTCACTAGGAGCGAATCATCAGGAAAGCGATCACGCCATCCTCTGAGCACAGGAATTAATCCCCTCAACTCCCCAGCTGAAGCACCATGAAACCAGACATATTTGCGCCCGCTCTCTAAACCCAACAAGCCGAGCCGGTGGTGCAAATTTGCTCTCCCCCGCGGCTTTAACGCAAGTGATGCAAGGGCGATCGGTGCCAACGCCGTCACTATAGCACCGTAAAGCGTAGGAATGAGTTTATCAAAGAGCATCTATGTTTTGCTAAAAATTTAGAGTAACCGACCAATGGTAAAACGCCAATTAAGGCAGTTGATCATTGCAGATGCACTCCTCCTCGGTCAACGAGTATCGAAAAGCTAAAATTTCAATGAGAATGTCTGTGGTGATAAAACTTAACTCACGAATCAAATCAGGGTAAGGAGCCGTATCATGAACATAACCTCCAAATGGCCCAGGATAAGCAAAATAATTCGCAACTTGGTTGTACCAATTATAGCTTTGAGCCTCATCTGTTCGTTTTGTTCGGCATCACCTCCGCTCTCTATTGGAAAAGATGGGGAGATCTCGATTCGCGGAAATCCAACTATACCGTTTGGACTTTATCACGTCTCATGGATCGAAGATTCCCTCGGCAGGCCGCGAATGGGAGATTCGCTTTTAACCGATATTGGAATAATTGGCGCACTAAAATTCCCCTTAATGCAGTATAACATAGAAACCTCGCCACTAACCACCGAGCAACTGAGGAGAGCAGAAAGCTTTGGTATCGTTGTTATCGGAGAGCTGGAGCAAGGATGGTGGAAAGATGGGCCGGCACAAAAAGGAGCTATTACTGCGCAGGCAACAATCAATGCATCGGATATCGGTGCCTGGAACATCGGTGATGATATTAATTGGCGAGATCCAAAACGTGGGCTTCCACTTGAACCAGAGGCCCTTCGTGCAAGGAGCAAGCTCATGAAACAGCTTGTACCAAATACTCTAACCTACGCATCAGGAGTTGCGCTTGATGCTGAGCACGGTGGTACAATTCGCTCGATGGGAGACTATAGGGGCGCTGCAGATATTCTCGGATTTACAAGTTACACACTTGGCGAAGACACCGGAATCCCCGAATCGCTAGCTCTTGAGCAGACAGTTCGAAATTTTCGCGCCGTCGAAGATGCTTTTTCCGGGGGCGATCAAGCACTTTTTGCAATTCTTCAGCTCTTCTCATTTTCCTCTGGTCCAAAACCAGGCATCGGCGAGGTTAGAAACTGGGCATATTCCGCTATAATGCACGGCTTTGATGGGATAATGGGGTACGGTTTTTATGTTGAAGGGTCACATTATCCCACATACTTGCCCGATAGTGACCCCCAGCTACTCCGAGCCGTTGCAACTCTCTCTCATGAGATAGCTTCCCTGCTCCCTTGGATTCGTGATAGCCAGAGGCACCATCTCTCGTTATCGGGCAATACTTCCGTTCATGCGACTGAGTGGACTCGTCGCGGCTCCCGACTACTTATTTTTCTTAATACGGATCGCTCAAAATCGGCTGATATTTCTCTCGCTGAATTATCTCCCTCTCAAACGTGGAGTGAACTTTCACCAAATAGCGAGGGCTCTCTGAGTCTGACACAAAAAAATTCAGAAACAGCTTCTAAAAAATACACATCCATAAAACTCGGGCCATCCGCGGTTCGGATATTCACTAATGAGGAAAGACAATTTACCCATTGAGTGTTCATCAAAGCCCGTGGTAGCGTCTCGAGCAACGACGGATCTCGTCCGATTAATTTTCTTATCTATTCTCATTACCGCACTGATTTTATTAATCAGCCTGGAAAAGAGAACTCAATATGTCCAAGCGCCATGTCCAACCGCTTTTCACTATTTCGCTATCGTCGCCCATTCTCTGCTTCTGTTGTTGCGGTAGCAATCGGCACTTTGATCGGTTTACCTGTCTGCCCAAATCGGCTCGAGGAATCAGTAGTTTCTGTAACACTCGAGTGTCTCAATGACACAACCGCCCTTGATGGCCGGTGTCAAGAATCATCAGCAGTAAATGGATGGCGATACGCTCACGACAAGGCAAACGATGGAGTATCTCCAGGATCTGGTGTCCTTTCGTATGAAGTGCATGGGCTAGCAGTAAAACAAACAGCAACGCAGATTATATTTGCCCTTGCGGGTGCCATCCCGAGTGGTGGTCACCCCGCTGATGTTCTTAACGGCACCGTTGCCTGGGGCGATCTTTTCATCAATCAAACTGGAAAACCGCTCTACGAGGCGAGTCAATCGGGGAATTTGTACGCCGTTCGATTCTCTGCTCAAAATGATTCGGCAGCTCCAACTCTCGGTCTTTACCGAAATGTCACTGCAAAGAGCGTTGCTAAAGCTAATAAGGGTTTCGAAAGTTACGACGGTTATGAATCTCAACTTTTGAGTGCACCAACACCTGTACCAGCGGGTTACGGTCCGACATGCTCCAATACCGCGGTAGACATAAATTATTTCGGCGCAAGTTTGAGTCTCAATGTAATCGACTCAGGAACGTATCTTGGACCGATAACCATGCTCACCTCCGCCGAGCTCGTATCAGCAGGTCTTGATGTAAGCCAGTTCTCAACAAGCGCTCATATATTTGGCTTTTCATTCGAAAAACAGCTCTTTGATTATTATTTATGGTGCGCAACTCCAACGCCCACACCGACAGCAACACCGACAGCAACATCAACGCCAACGCCGACTGAAACACCGACTAATACACCGACAAGTTCCCCAACGAGTACCCCTACGGAAACTCCGACTGCAACACCAACTGAAACCGCCACTGCCACACCGACAGAAACAGCAACAGCAACACCAACGGCAACAGCGACTGAGACTCCAACGCCAACGGAAACTCCTGTTCCTATTGTTCCCTCAGATTGCCTGCGGGCCAATCCAGCTTTTGCCCATCTCTGTGTTCCGACACCTGTTCCAGTCCGGTGTTCAATGGTGAAGCCAACGAGCAAGATGCGCAGAATCGGCACTGAGCTGATGAGCGTAGAAGCTGGTATATCTGGATCGTGGAATGCCTCGGTTAAGAGAGCAAAGGGCTACCAGTCATGTCGAGCTTTGGTTCAGAGTGGAATAGAGGCTCGCTCAATTCGTCATATAAACCGAATAACCTTGGCGGTATCTCGAGATATTATGAAACATATTAAGGTCTGCGGAGATTCATGTGTAACCAAGAGTTTCAATTCGGAGGTTAGCTATATAAAGAAACTACTGGCAACTTATGCAAATGACGCCCGAGACCTTGCCAGAGATGTATTGCGGTGTTCAAAGAATGCATCGCCAAATAAAAAACCGTCAGATGAAAATGGGCGGACCGACAGTCGATTAACCGACCTTGTTAATAAGGTTTCTGGAATAGATACGAACTGTAAAATTTGTCGGTGATCCTGGTTGTATTACCTTCGGTTAGATCCTTGCGTTGCATATCGAGTTTACCGACGGGAGCGCCCCTCCTTTCCTAGATTAGATATGCCGTTCTGTGATCTCTCGTAGATTTCTATAAAAGGCGATTCTTCGAGGTCGAATTGCGTCCTCAACAAAGTCTCGAGCTCGGCAGATATTGCGGCTAGACATTTCAGTAAGTCGTTCAGGATCTGATCCCACTTCAATGATTTTTTTAGCAAGTGCTTTGTCGTCTCCTGGAGGCACAATATCTTCTCTTTGTAATAGCTCGGGAATACCCCCTACCGATGAGCCGATGCACGGGACTCCCCTTGCCATTGCCTCTACCATCGCTCTTGGCAGTCCCTCCTGAAATGAGGGAAGAACAAAGAGATCGGCTGTATCGAGCATCGCAAGAACAGCAGCTCCTCCCGATATCTCTCCTGAAAAAGAGACCCGATCACCGACACCGAGCGCGTCTGCCCGTTGCTGAAGAAATTCACGGTACTGACCACCTCCAACAAATATAAGCGAAGCATCTAGCTGCCGCACAACCTGCGCAAACGCATCAACGAGAATATGAGGAGCCTTATAAAGCTGATTTATTCCACCAACCATCATGATTCGCAGCGGCTTTGGCGCTTCTCGTACGATCCGACCTCTTTCCTTAATTAAATCGTCACCTAACTCTACATCGGAAAAGCCAAACATAGCTGTATCAGATCCCCCGGGATAACGACGCTGCAGCGCATCTTCAGTCACATAGGCACTAACAGCTGCCTCTGCACACGCGCGACGGAGACCGATAAATCCCCCCATCCTTAGGAATGGACGCAGTGGATGCCGCATCGCACCGGGTGAAAAAACATCGTAAGGATCCGCAACAACCTCAACGCCATAAGGATAACCACGACGATTTAGTTCTCCTCTCATCACAGTTCCAATCCGTGAGCTTAACCGTAGAAGAACTGCATCACCGTAGGTAAACGATCTAAAGATTGCCCGCTTTACCGGGCGGTAACGGCTAATATACTGCAATGGTCCAATATAATACGGAATCGCCGAGGCAATAACATGAGGGCCCGTTGCCTCCCTCCAGCTCGGTGGGACTGCATCAACAGGTTGAGCTCGGGCCACTATCTGAACTGAATCAAATACCTCTAGGTAACGTTCCCAAAATCTATACGGGAAAGTTGTTGGTGTCCATAAAGTGCCATCAGGCAATTGAGAGAATCGAAATTCTAGAGTTACTGTTACCTGCATATAAGCTCCTAAATAAGAGCCTCTACTCGATAGAACAAGAAGGGGCAGAATTAGACATTTTTACAGACACAAATGGTCTATTCTCTCATCACATCTGCATAGCATCCGAGATAATGCCAGAGTCTTGGTAATAGCTACTATACGCGGACCATTTTGCACGTTCGGTCGGGACACCATTCATGACGACACCAAGAAGAGGCGCTCGGATACTTCGGAGTCGCTCAATAGACTCACCCACCGCTCGCTTTTCGCTGACCTCACTTCGCGCAACAAGAAGAACACCATCAACGACATGACTCATCATCAATGAATCGGAGAAGGGAAGAAGTGGTGGAGAATCAAGTATGACCTGGTCGTAACGACGAGAGAGAAGGCTCAACAAATCGGCCATTTTTCGCGATCCAACGAGCTCTGCAGGATTGGGGGCTGCCGTTCCTGCTGGAATTATCCACAAACGGGGCACCACCGTTTCCTGAATAACCTCCTCCAGCGATAAATGGCCCGTCAAATACTCAACCAGCCCTCTATTCCGTTCATGCAATGAGAATCGCTTATCAATGCTCGGACTCCGTATATCCGTATCGATAAGAACGGTCCGTTGCCCAGCCTGAGCGAGGACGATCGCAAGATTTGATGCTACTGTTGTTTTACCTTCGCCCTTTCTCGGGCTCGTTACAAGCACTGTTCTTGGCGGAGAATCAGCACTTGCAAGCAGAAGTGATGTTCGTATTGTGCGAAACGCCTCGGAGATCATACCTGATGGTTGGTCTATCGTTATTAGCTCAACCGACTCTCTCTGTACGACATCTTTTCGTTCATGATCGATTGAGCTTTGTGCATCGCCTCTTTCAATCTCCTGAACACTCAAATATCCACTGACCTGACGAATTCGACCCATGCAAGCCGCTACGAGCGAATGAATCTCTCTCCCTTGATTTCCGCTCCACTCAAACTGGGGAACAGAACCAAACGAAACTACCCCAAAATGAGAGGGTATCTCATCAATTCCGTGAAGTGTTCTATCGAGAAGCTGACGGAGAATCGCGATTGCTCCCCCTATGCCCACTCCAAATATCGTCCCAAGAATGAGCAACGCTCCAACTCGCGGACTTGAGGGCTCTGTCGCAGCAACCGCTCTCTCGGTAATCATCACATTACTGCTCGTTCCTGCCGCAGCAATCTGCATCTCTTTGAGCTGACGGAGAACACTTTGGTGAAGATCCCTCACAGAATCGTATTCGCGTTGAAGAGTATTGTACTCAACAAGTCGTCGAGATGTTTCATGATCGAGAGATTTCTGCTTTTCAATCTGCTCCCCCAAACTAGTTTCAGCTTGAACCACACTCGCATATTTTGCCCGCAGAGCCGAGATCGCCTGTCCTCTTTGCTGAGTAATCGTACGACGTAGAGATGTCACCCGTGCGAGTGCCTGTGCTGTTGGAGGATACTCAGCGGTGAAGCGGGTCCGAAGATGTGCATAGTCGGCTTCAGAACTCTCGAGCGCAGTCCGAAGAGTCCGAATTGATTCGTCATCAATGATGGTAGAATCCAATCCACTGCCGCTATTAACCTGGTCCATAAGGGCACCGAGCCGAATTCGCTCCCCCATCACCCGAGCTTGATTCTCTGTCAAAGTCTTAATTCGTCGGGTCAGAAGATCCTGCTCATTGGCGAGTGCAAAGAGTTTATTTTCTTTTGCATACTCGGCAACCCTCCGCTCTGCATTTACAACTTTTTGCTCAAGGTCGTTTGCCTGTTCAGCAAGAAAACGAGAGTTCTCAGTCATTGCGGTATGTCGAAGTACCCGCAACTCTTCAACGAATGCCTCGCTATGGAAATTTGCAACTGCACGACTTAATTCTGGGTCGCTCGTCTCGACAGCTACATCAACAAGGGCAGTATCTCGAACTGGATTAATTTTAATTAGTTTTAGATATTTTTTAAGCTGAGCGACGGTATGATGGTACCCCTCGGGAATTCCTCCATTTCCATCCCGATTCGAGCCAAAAAATGGAATCCGACTCGAAAGACTGCGACGGTACTCCTTAATTTTTGGTCCAATCTCGGGATTCGACAACACCCGATCCGCGATTGATAAACCGGTCAAAGAAGCCATCTGCGTTTTTTGATAAGACTGCTCCATCGATTGTTGACGAAGGACATTTTCTATCTCTGCGCCCGCGATCAATGGTGCATACGATCCAATTCGAAGCGTTGCTTCAGAAGTATAGAGACGCGTTGCACAAACCGAGTAGATAGCAGCAGCTGAGAATGAAAGAAGAGCGGAGACTCCGATCGTTTTCCAATGCCGGACAACCGCGTCAAGTATTTTATTTGCCTCCTCATCACGCTCTTCTCCAGCCCATGCGGAGCGGTCTTTCCCGAAGAGGTAGCTATTTGCAAGATACGGCGATACCGCACGATTTCCGCTCATAGGTGCTATAGTTAACCGTGCTCCCGTATCCTCTTCTCGATTCCCTTCCTCACGCATAACAAACCCTCCATTATGTCCTTCTTTAAGCGCTTGCTACACTGACTTTTTTACCGATCGCTTACGCTATTGAACAACATTTACATTGAACACCCGATTGAGTACCTCGACGACCTGCCGCGTTGCAAAGCGACCTCGAGCGCTAGGGACCCGAACCACATCTCCATTTCGCAACCGAATATCTTTTGTATTTTTGAGCGCAACATCTTGTAGATTAAAAGCAAGAGATGCTTTTCTTCCGTTACCAACCTCTCGAATTACCTCCACTCGCTCCACATCAGCCGAGTAGGTTACCCCGCCCGCCGCAGCAATAGCGCCAACGATTGACTCCTTTGAGGAGAGAGAGTGAGAACCCGGCTTTGCAACCTCACCATCAACCTGAACAGTTCCTGCCTCTGGAACAACAATCGTATCACCAGCAACGAGAAAAACCTCGATGGAATCTCCTCCGCGTGTTGTTCCTAAAAGATCGTCTAGATCGATTTCAACACTCGGCCTATTTTTCCGTGATTCAGGCGAGGTCAGAGTCGAGCGTTCCTCTGCGACAAAAACTGGCAAAAGGACAAGGTGGCTCGCAGCACGCGCGGTCCTTCCTCCGGCCTCAGATAAAATTTGAACAAGAGATGTGCTTCCCTGTCGAAGTGGGTATGCACCTGGCTTTACCACCTCTCCAATAACTGAGACTTTACTCCCTTCATAAGTATTGACTGCGATCGTTACCGTCGGTGACACGATAAATCGCCTCAATCGCCCTACAATATCCCGCTGAAGCTCCTCCTCAGTGCGACCCAGTGCGGTCACATCCCCGATGAGGGGAACAGATATCATTCCATCGGGCCGCACCCGAACCGCTCCGGTAACTTCGGGAACATCAAAAACACGCAGATCTATCAGGTCCCCTGCCCCGATCCGATAAGCAGATTCGATGCTTCTGTTTCGAAGCTCAGCCCGCTCTTTGAGAAGCTGCTGAAGCTCATCTTGCTCGACCTTTTCAATCGCAAAGAAATCAGACTCTTCATGCGAATCCTCATTCGAAACTGTCCTCGCTGGAACAAATCGAAGACAGCCCGACCACCCCGCGACGATGCAGATCATCGCGATGATGCGCAACCACCGCAACACGTTCTCCACGACACACCATCCTTATTATTGGGGTGCTCCTGTCGTTAATATTTTATCTTTTTAACCTATTCCTAATTTATTCTGGTGGACAAGAAACACCTATTATTCTCCGAATCTTTGCCCTCAACATGCGCCTCGTCTGCCAGTGTTGCAACCCCCGTTTTCTTACTTTTTTTTTGTGTCGATATATCAATTTTTTTTTGATATATCACTCACTCTCTGCTATTCTAAACTCTCTTGATGTGATGCGATTACGAATAATTACCTCCCTCCTCAAATTAGCGCTCACACAATAAAAAAATCTCTTCACCATCCACCACTATTCGACCTCATTTCGAGGAACTGTATTTCAAGGAACTAGCCCATGACCGACTTGGCCGGAGCTAATAAGCCACTTCCTCTTTTTACATTAACGTTTAAAGAGATCCGTCGTTGGGCGAAAAGTAAAGAGGGCATTCTCCTTGCTGCATCCTCTATTGCGATTCTTTTCGGAATTCCGTTCAGAATACTAGGCTTTTTTTCCACTGAGTGGATTATTTTATTAAGTGCCCTTATCTTGTCGGGATCGATTATTCTCTTTGATCTTCTTAAGGACATTATCAGAAAAGATTTCTCCTCAGATTTTCTTGCTGGTATATCAATAGTCACGGCTATTTGCCTTGAGGAGTATTGGGCGGCAATTCTGGTTGTATTTATGCTCTCAGGCGGACAGAGCTTAGAGCGGCTTGCGATGAAAAACGCATCGGCGATACTTCAAGCACTTGCGCAACGGATGCCGCACCATGCAAGGCGACGAATTAATGGATCGATTGAGGATATTTCACTAGATGAAGTTCGGATTGGTGATCTTATAGAAGTTCATCCTCACGATATCTGTCCTGTAGATGGAATTGTAATCGATGGTCGGAGCTCGATGGATGAGGCATTTCTGACCGGTGAGCCTTACGTCATGCCCAAGGTTGGAGGATCGACCGTCATCTCAGGTGCGATTAATGGTGAAGGGCTTTTAACAATTCGAGCATCCGCACTCGCCC
>JBIJBT010000062.1:0-16599 GCA_044345055.1 Bdellovibrionota bacterium | reverse complement strand
GCAACTCATTGATGAGGTACTCATAGGGATCGATGCCGAGTAGTCGGGCAGAAAATAACAAGCTATGAAGCAATGCGCCACTTCAAAAGGTACTCGGTTTAGTCACATAGCCTGCTATAGCCTCGTGCAGGAAATCGCCATACTTTTGAACTAAGACCGGTACATGCTCCTCAAGAAAGATTGTAGAAACGCACTTTTCGTTCGCCGACTCGGAGTCGACGATTGTATCGGTTCTGATGGAGGGGCACTCGTCGCCTGAGACGCTGCGGGGTACGAATCAACCATCCTTGAACTGTACGACTGGATCAGATTGGTCCTGTAAAGCCTTCTCGAAATGTCTTGTTCCATTTTCGTCATCGCCCTTTCAAGGCTGTCCAGGTTGGAAAGGAGAACTGATACGGAGTCATCTGTAGACAGGTCTACGTTAGTTGGAATTGCTGAAGCTGCTCTCGAACTTACCGTTCTGCTCGCCGAATTTGGTCGGATACCCGCCACAAAGCTTGCATCAGCGTTCCCTCCAGCGATATTGACTCGTCCCTCTCCAACCACATTGAGAAAACGTACAGAATCATCAGAGGCGCCGCCAATTAGTTCGGTCGATAATTTTGCTCCGTTAGAACTTAACTTGGTAACGAAACCATCGCGACCACCACTCAATACCTTTTCCCCGTAGGTTGCTCCCTCAGATGAACCAAATGCGTAGACATTACCCGCCGAATCGACGTCAATTCCGGATAAATTTTCCATCCCCCCACTCGACAATTGGGTAGTCCACGCTTCCGACCCATCGGCATTGAATTTCGTTACAACCGAAAGTCCGTTGACTACCCCTCCTCCACCTTCGCGAGTTACGGAACCGACCATTCTATCAGCAAACTCTTGGGCCAAATACAACGAGCCGTCTGATCCCATTGCCATAAGCTTACGAGCAGGATTATTTTCTGACGGGACAACCATCTCCTGGCTGTAGGTCAAATTATCGAAAAAAATGTTTCCGGATACTTCATCTTGTCGATCTGGCCGATCTGAAAGCCCTCCACTCAAAAGGCCGAATGCACTCCGCGCTGCCGTCCCAGCATTTCCCGAAAAACTGATTGTTTGGCCGGCTATCGTACCCGCAAGCGTCCCCGACCCATCTGAATCACCTGTCCACGTTAAATCAAAACTCAAGCCTGTATTTTGGCTTATTTCAATGACTTGCTGCGATACCGCCCCACCTATTACGAGGGACGCTCTTACTTTGTTACTACCCGCGAGAGGTTCTCTAAACCTCAAGCCCAGGAAATCTCCGAATCCTGATTCTGGATTGAAGTACCCAAGTCTAACTTCTCCATCGAGTGTACCGAAGTCCATGCGAAAGTTGCCAGCCAACTTCAACTCATTCGATGCAGCGGATACGGAGCCAATAAGGGTATCGGCAAAATAGTTTACCGCACTTGTTCTGGCGATAATTCCGCCTATCTTACCGGGATCTGTTGACGAACCTAAAGATGTCCCAGTATTGAATCCAAAATTATTTCCTGAAGAAGTATTGCCGCTGCCTGTCCATCCACGATTGGTGACTCCCGCCTCTGTTCTAAAATCCTCCGTAAACGAGGCGTATGGGCCCTCTATGGGGCTGTACCCGACGCCATTACTCCAGGCCTCTACCCCATCGCTACTAAATTTTCGAACAAAATTGGTATACTGTACTTGTGAAGTTCCCTGTGCTGCTGCTTCTGTTTGCCCCTGAACGAATAGATCGCCGCCGTTTGATACGGCAATATTAGCTCCGTCAAAATCCTCGCCCAATCCCTTTATCCAGGATCTCGTTCCATTCGCATCATACTTGGTGACGAAATCACCGGGTCCAATTTGACTTCCATCGGCAGAAATTTGCCCAGTCGAGTTTCCAAGGATGTAGCTCGAACCATCCGTGCCCACCGCAATCCTATTGCCTCTTGCTTCCCCGGAGCTGCCTATCTGACGAGCCCATACCTGTTCTCCGCCGGAGGTGAATTTTGTTATGAGAGCCTCGCCATTCCTAATACCGGTCAAATAAACCGAACCATCATTGCCCACTTCGGCGTCGTACGCCGAATCCACGTTTGAGGTGCTCCCAAAAACCTTTGTCCAGGCTTTGGTTCCATCGGCATTGTATTTTATCAAAAAGGCATCTTTGGAGGTGGGTACAGGTTGATTATTCAAAGATTCGGTGGTCGCCCCAAAGACATAAACTGATCCGTCTTGGCCCACGGTCATACCGTTTGTGGAGGTGTTATTCGCACCCGTTCCGATTTGCGAGGTCCAGAGGAGACTCCCGTCATAATTGAACTTATTTAAAACGGTCGGGCTACCGGGAGCTGTAGACTCGCTTAAAACGAAAGACGAACCACTCGAGTCATTCGAGAAATCCAAAATGTTTTGGGCGCCGGCACCGATTGCGCTCTCCCAATCCGTCTCGAGGCTGTTTAGGTCGAGCTGCGTCTGAGTGCGACTCACTCTCAGGGGGTCCCCAACGTTGTTACTGGTCAAAATGGACGGAAGGTCGAGAGGGGTTGAGCTACTGAGAAATCTATTGCTTAGAAGCATTTCTCTCGCCTGACTGAGCAACTGTGTCGTTTGAGTCGACAAACCGAGCCGGCCTGAAGCTAAACCCATTGCTGTGCTTGCGGTTTGGCGTGCCTGAGCAATCATTGATCGCGCTTGCCCCGCTGAGAGTCGAGCGTCAGCGAGCTCTTCAGATACTGAGACTAAAGTCTGATAGTCATCTTTGCCAAATTTTCCTGGTGAGCCAACCGACACGGTGTCACGGGGCGAAGAAGAGCTCGTTGCTCTACTCGGAGAATTGAGGGGGCGGAAGGATGGTTTACGCGCCTGCCACAAAGCCCGAAGGTCAGATGATGCTTGCCCATATCGCGGAACGTAAACCATACATCAGTCTCCGGTTATCAGCTTGTAATCGCTGAAAATTTTGTTTCCGTGAGGATTTCGATCAACCTTTACCTCGCCACCTAGGTCAGGAGGGGCGATCGCAACCAACCATCGTTTCTTCTTACCGGAGTGAACGTCCGTTTGCGGGAAAACTTGAGTTTTTTTTTCAACAATGGGCAAATAGATCGGGGCCGGTAGGGCTCCGCACCCTATGGTGGCGGTTCAGGTGGAATCTGACATATATGCCTCCTCAAATGTGGAGATGTGGGGTAGAGAACCTATGTCTCAAAAAGGAAGGATTTATGAGTCGCAGGCCCTACGTTCGAGTGAGCGAGGAGGATAAAGCGAAGGTGTTAAAGCGCCACCTACTGGAGAAGGTGCCGGTGAGCACGATTTGCGAGGAGCTATCTGTTGCGCCAACCCTCTTCTACACCTGGCAGCACTGCTTGTTTGAGGAAGCACCGAACCTGCTCTCTCGTGCCCGTAAGGGCGCAGCCGGGCGCTGTTGCTCCGCGCAGGAACAGCGCGTTATCACCCTGGAAGCCCGTCTTCGTTAGCGGGAGGAGGCGCTTGCCGAGCTGATGACCGACTATGTGGCGCTAAAAAAAAGATCGACTGGAGAAGCTGAGCACTGGGCAAGTGGGCAGAGCTGGATCATCGAGATGCTATCGTAGTTGTTATCCGATCATAGCGAGAGAAGACCGGTCTGCCCCTTTGCCTCTTCCTCAAGGCATTATCAGTCGGACGCGAGCGCTATCGGCAGTGGCAAGAGCGCTACGGCACAGAGAACGAACACAACCGCCTCATTCCGCGTGATACCCAGCTCTTACCGCAAGAGTGTGCGAGGATCACAGAGTTCTATAAGAACAATTCTCTTGAACGCTATCGATGCTTTACCTGAGTGAATTGATGCTGACCTTGTCTGCGTATCCCCACCACAACATATCATATCCTGCTCGCCGCAGGACTCCTCAAAAGCCGTGAGTGAAAACCGCCCAAGAGAGGCAAAGGATTCCACCAGCCCGACGGACCTCACCGCTACTGGCACATCGACATCAGGGTGCTGTGGAAAGCACCTTGGGTTATCGAGGATAGACGCCCTCCGTCGTTGGGTGTGTAGGGCCTCACAGCGTGGTGAGAAACGATCGCGTATGATCGTGGAAAATGAGAAGCTCCCCCTTCTGAGTCAGAGTAACAGCCCCTACCTCTATGCCCCTGAGGTTTAGAGGTAGTGTATATAGGTCGTAGGGGAGCTCTTTCAATCAAAGGGAAAAAAGACAGGGTCTGGCAGGCTTGGTCAAATTCGTTAAAGGCTTGAAGTTCGATGAAATTCGAGGAGGAAACGATACTGGCAAAAAAACTACTATCACGGTAGGGTCTCATGACGGACTTACTGGGATTAAGATAGTTTGAAGGGAGTGGTGAATTATGGTTTTTGCACCGGAGAAGCCTGATAAGTCATCAAGAGCTGATGAAGCCACATTCCTTCCTTTCTGCTTGGTTAATCGAGTAAACGCCCCCATTTCGCTAGAAACCCCCAACTACTCTATTGATTGGGCCAAGGAGGGTGTATTCGAAGGGGTTAGCAGCGCCGATTTTATTTCTGTGGTTGATCTTGGCGGTCGCATCCTCGTGCTGCTTGGTGACGTCGAGGGGAAGGGATGTTTGGTACCGCGTGAAGATCAGGGAGAGGGATTAAGCTCGGACCAAATTGCAACCGCATCAAATGGTGCTACGTGTGCAACCAGATATCAGGCACTATTTTCGAGGGTCTGCGAGGAAAACGCTACAATGATTCTTTCAAGCGAAACACCTGCTGTAACGGCTGTTAAAATCTTTTTTGAGGCACTCGAAGGGAAGCGTGTACCAAAAAGCCTCGATTTTGCCCTTATAGTTTTGGACAAATTTGATACGGACCAGAACAATCCGCAACTAATCGCCCACATTTGTGCCGCCGGTGTCTCTGTTTTTCTCGATGCAGACGATCAACAAAGAAAAATAGAACCAAACGCCACCCCTTTTTATCCCGGTATTTTTGGTACAGAGAATGGGACCCATCTTTTCGAAAACAACAAACAACACTCAATTCCATTAAAGTCGGGCGAACGAATAGTCGTTGCGAGTGATGGATTGGAAAGAACTAAAGAATTGCCGCCATACTGGGAAAATACTGAAACGAAAACGCCTATCGAGAAAGCACTCGAACAAATGCCAAGGAATACAACCGCTGACGAACTACTGGCAGCGGCACGAGGTCATGCAGGGTGCGGTCTTGACGATGCTGGCCATCCAACCCAATGTCACGATGACACCACAATTCTCGTCATCTCCGTCAAGACACCCCCGCCCCTACCTTCCCTTTAATTCATCAACCGGAAAAAAATATCCGAGAATTTTTCAGGTACCTCCCAATATTCCCTTTCCCTGCAACCCCTCTAACACCCTCTGAGCCGCCGCATATACGTCGAGCTGGCGCTGCTCGCACTCGGCGACTACATTATCTAAGACCACCCTCCGATTTGTGAGTATTTCGCGGGCTATTTTTTCGGTAATTATTCGAAGAATACTTGTCTCTATCACTCTGCGGCGGCGCGCTTTTCCCTCTCCAGAGTTAAGAAGAAAACTAGTATGCGCCTCAATCTTATCGACGATTCCGGGAACTCCCTCACCCCGCGTTGCAACGGCCCGCTCGAGCGGCTGTTCCCACGAGCTCTCAACTCTAGACTCTAAACTTAGCAATAGCCGCATATCACGGGCCAGCAGTTCAGCTCCCTCTCGATCTGCTTTATTAAGGACAAAAATATCCCCTATTTCGAGAATGCCCGCCTTGAATGCCTGAACGGTATCGCCCATACCGGGAACAAGCACGACAACGCAGGTATCGACCATGCGCACGACATCAACCTCAACCTGACCAACGCCGACCGTTTCAAGCAAAATAACATCGAACTGCGCGGCATCGAGCACAGCGATGGCATCAAAGGTCGCTCGCGCTAATCCTCCCAACGCACCTCTAGTTGCCATACTCCGAATAAATACCGATGGATCTTCGACGACCGTCGTCATCCGAATCCGGTCCCCGAGAATCGCACCCCCCGTGAAGGGGCTAGTCGGATCAACCGCAAGAATAGCAACCCGATAGCCGCGACGACGAAATGAAATCGCTACCTGATCGACAAGGGTTGATTTTCCCGCACCTGGCGGCCCCGTAAACCCAATAACCCGAGCATGACCATCCCCACCATGAATTCGCTGGAGAAGAAGGTGCGCCCGCCCTCCGCCCTGCTCGACAATCGTAATACCGTGAGCAATAGCCCGGATCGAACCCGCGCGAATAGCATCAGCAAGAATCGATATCTGGTCGGCAGAACTCATTTCAGCCCCTCCGCAGTATCTCCATTATTTGGCGAACCCTCTAGAAAAGTAGAGGAGGTGAAAAACCATATTACCCCCGAGAGCGCGAGAGCAAACGAACAGAGATGAAGACCCCATCGCAACGAAAAGCTATCTGCGACAACACCAACGAGGATCGGCGCGAGAAAGGAACCAAAAAGATTTATCGACGCGATCGAAAGGCCCTGAGTTGTACTTACCAGATGAGTTGGTACTGCTGTCACAAGAAGGGAGTTTATCGGCGCAGTTCCAGCAAAAATAAAGAGCTCCGCGACAAAGCAGAGAGCGATGAAAAGAGATGGAGATGAAGTCTCAAACGCGAAAAAAAGGAGCGGGCATGCGAGGCAAGCCGTTACTGCACACGAGATCATCATTGAGCGACTTCTGGCTGCGGTCCGATGTGCAATAGCAGAAAACACCCATCCCCCCGCTATCGTTCCAATAAGCCCCGACACAACAAGGGTTGCACCAAAACGGGTGCCGATTTCATCAATCGAAAAGCCGAGATCCAAACCGTGTGCGCTCACATTCGCCGCCAAACCCGCTAATGCAAAGGTATTAGCAACGTATCCCGCAATAATACCCACTGCGGAGCGAGAACGAAGCACCTGACGAACTAGCGAACGATAGGTGGGCCCGATACTCGAGACCGTTCCTGGGATTTCTTCATTTGCAGAATTACCAACCTCTGGCGCATTTAATGCCGGTAATCGCCATACGAGCGGAGCAAGAAAGAACCCCGGAATTCCACCGATAAAAAAGGCGGTCTGCCAGCTAGCCCATTGAGCCACCCACCCACCGATGACATACCCGAGTGCCGAGCCAACCGGTATCGCAGCGTAAAAAAGAGAGAATCCGCGGGTAATCCGAATCGGGCATGAGAGGAGATCTTTAAGATAGGTCGCAGCCACCGTGATAAAGAGCGATTCACCGATTCCTACAGTTATTCGACAAAGCAAAAAAAGAGCTTGCGTTGGTGCAATTCCCGTTGCACAGGTGCCAACACTCCACACCAACACCCCAAGAGCTAGGAGCGATGGTCGATGCCACCTGGAGCTGAGAGCCCCAGCGACGGGGGAAAAGAAGGCGTATCCGACGACAAAAGCTGAAACAAGAAAACCCGACTCAGCCTGGCTAAGATGCCATTCTGCATCGATCATCGGACGAACCGCCTGAACCAGGTTTCGGTCGAGGTAATTCAGAATATTAACAAAAGTCAGCAGAAATAGAGTCGCCATAACGATCCAAAGAACACCGCGAGGTGAGCCGAGCCGGTAAGAAATCGGCATTATGCTTCACGGATAACTGCCATATCGTTCCCTATTTTGGAAGAAGCCGAAAGATGTTTCGGTTATAAGTCCGTAATGATTAGCAGACTGATGAAGAGATAAACGCCACTATTTCAACAATAACCTCTGAGGCGTCGGCAGTAATCCGGTAACATCCTCAACATCGTCGTGAGTGAGAGCTATAAGGAGCGGTTGAACCATCTCGGCTAAAGTATATTTTTCAAGCGCTGTCACCGGAACCTGGGTGAGGTGTTGTCCATGAGCTTCGCTTGAAAGGGTAAAAACAAGAGGAAAGCTTGTTCCCTTATTTTTCAACAGAAGTGAACCCTCTTCCTGTTGGCGCCCGATCTTTCCGGAACATTTATCGAGACCAACCAAGTTTTCGTCTATCGGATCAATACGCCCAATAATGCGCTCATCTCCAATACCGCAGGCGTACCCGGTAGCGTGTGCCAATGAAACGGTAAGCCACTTTTTCGGAAAGGGCGCGCCCCGTTTTGAATTCTGCTCTATACCAGCTGCGAAGCTATAACCCTCTCTGCCTACCGCCATGAACCCCAAAGGACTACCTGTCGGCGATACTCGAAACCACCCCTCAACATCAGCGTCAACGACACCGAGGAACGACCAGAGATCTTCAAAGTTCTCCTTCAGAAGTTCAAACAACGCAGCCCACACTGCATAATTTGCCTCAATCCGAAGACGCTGATCTGCGCTTTTGAGCTTATATGCTTTGTCAAGTTGTCCGAGAAAAGTCTGATAAGCTTCACTTAATCGTTGCCGCGCAGCGTTTATACCTTCTCGATCCTTTTCCTGTAACCGGGCATACCGAGCAAAAGCCTCAGGATCCGGTTTATACCCCCCCTGACGCGAGTCCTGACCTTGATTGTTGCCACGGACTGAGTTGAGGAGCTTAAAAATCATGATGGAATGGTGCAGAGTGTTTGGCGGAGCCGGTATTTCTTTTCGAGAAACCGAAAATCAAACGAGCAAACCTTAATTATATCATAGTACCCTCGCAGTTATTACGCAAAGAGTTACTGGAGTCATCCCCCAGCAACATTAATATCAGGAAATTATGGGTAATCTTCTCGACCCAGTTCGCTAAACGGTGGCAAAGACAATTATCGAGAAAAGGAGTTAAAAGTTTCTGATTGGAAAGGTAATTTTTCTCGCCAATCGAAGGTTATTGATCAGGAGCCGATAAAGCTCGCTCCGCGATAGCGGCGATCTCTGAAAACGAATGACCACTCAGCACTGCGGTGGTTAGCACCGTTGCGGGGATGGGCGCAAAAAGCGGTTTGGGTATGCGCTCTGCAATTTCGCTCTCATCGCCAATATTTCGCCTCATTCCACGCTGCGGGCGCGCTCGCCCTACGCGGCGGTGTGGTTGGTCCTGCAGAAGTGGCTCGAGAGCTAAAAAGAGGGTAAAAATCTCTGCGACCGATGACTGCTGAAATTCGGAGAAACAGATATTTGTTAGTGTGTCCTGAATCGCTGTAAGACGTGCCTCTTCCTCTTTGAGTTGCAGTAACGGACTGAGCAGGAGCGCGAGCTGCGCTATCATGATGTGCTCTGGGTAGAGACGTGCGGAGCGGCCGAGCTGGATCCCTCGATCAGATAAACTCATCCACTTCCCTATCTGCGCCGATGGTTGATTTGCGATACGGTGGGGAAGAAATCGCCGCAAAAGCCCAAGGCGATGAAGGATCGATAATCCATCGCTCGGCTTACGGGCAATCAGCAGCAATTTGCGAAGCTCTTCTCGAATTGCATTGGCAGGAACCTGATCCATAACGGGGCTCTTTGCCATATCGAACATAAAACGCCAATCGTGGTCATCGATCTTCAGACCGAACCGCGCCACAAACTGAGCGGCTCGGAATAGATGAACACCCCTCATCTGAAATGTCTCTTTATCGACAATCCGTAATCGCCGAGCAGCAAGATCGGAACGCCCCCCGAATGGGTCGTACACAACACCAGTGAGAGGATCGAGCGCCATGCTATTGATCGTAAAATCTCGGTATCGCGCAGCGTCAATCGGAAACATATCGGGCTCGCCATCCTCCAAACGGCTAACACCTCCCGTTTTCCTTCGAGGAATCGAAATATCGAGCGAAACCCGTTTGCTAATTCGAGCTTTTAATATCTCATATTCCTTACCCGCTCGCTCTACGGTTCCCGGATACAGATCATGAAGAAGCTGTTCGAGTTTCTCGGGTACTACCCCGTACACCTGCATGTCAGCATCTCTTAAGGGCTCCCCCAAAAGAATATCGCGAACCCCTCCTCCATATATGAGTGCGTGAGGAGGCGGCGCATCAATTGCAAGAGGCGGTAACGCCGCGACCTTTTCAGAAATCGCCTGAACTATCTCATGAAGTTCCCCTTTCTTGCCAAACATTTGATCAGTTGGTAACCGCTCTAAAAACCGCTGTTGCATAATGGGTCATTACTGAAGAGAAACCGGTGGACGGCAGAACACAAGACGTCTCTGCGTTATTCCGATTTTGCCTCCGATGTGCCGTAACGCTTAATCAAACGGAATTCTTACTGCGGGAGCATTGCTCGCCGACTGAATAGTTTTAAGAAGACCCCGAGCTGAGCCGAGAATAGCTTGTGCTGCTTCACGACGAATCGGATCAACCGGTTCTTCACGAAGAAGCATATCCCCCCACCCAAGAATCGTGCTCAATTGAGTCCGAGCCTCTTTGAGGAGCTGCTCGATTGAGCCAACCGGAGCTACTCCCTGACGGGACGCTGTAGAATTGGGTTGAGCAGAATCGGGGTTATGCCCTCGTCGCTGCTGGAGGTCAAAGAGAACGCCTGACATCTGTATCGGTTCTCCTCGCTTTGTACGATGGGATACACCACCCGAGATCAAAACCCACCTTTCATCGCCATTCGGTCCAACAACGGGTGCTTCAAGAGAGAAAAATTCAGACGCTCCGGTTAAACACCGATGGATTAAATCCCGCGTCCGATCGGAAAATTCCGCAGGAACAAGTGAAATCCATGGGGTATCATCGGTCTTGATTTCATCGCCGTAGGCATAGCCAAGAAGACGTCGCCACCGCTCGTCTAAAACCATCTGACGGTGCGCTACCGACCAATGCCACAACCCAAGATTTGCGCCCCGAATAGCAGCCTCAAACCGCTGTTCGGTTAGCTGAAGGGCTCGCAACTGCGCCTGTCGCCCGATTGATACCTCACTCAGCCGAACGCAGATCGGCCACGGCGGACTATCAGTGTCGAAGTGTGCAACCGCCGCAGCCCCCTCATCGATACTGGCAACTGCCCCCTCGCTATTTCTTACGAACGCGATAACATCTCGGGGCGCAACCATCATCGCAACCTCAGCAAGCCCCAATCCTTTTTTCTCGTACTGATACCAAACTATATCAAAGTGTCGCTCCTGAATCGCCGCGAGAGCCTCTGCAGGAGATGAGGCGATTCGCACATTAAACCGGGGTTCGTAAGATGTTAGATACCGTTGCAGCTCTGTGGCGATTGCTGAGTTGGGAATAACGGCAAGGAGTGAAATATCGCTCATAGCGGTGAATAGGTAGTTTTAATGACAATTTATTAGACTATATATAGATGCTTTGCTGGATCTTTAGATCCGAATGCGTTCTGGCTATCTTTTAAGATGCTTCGACCAGCACCTTCGAACCATCGATACTCCCCTTCCATTTCATCTGCCGCTTTTCAGCAGTCACCCTCTTACGGTAAGGTAATCGCAAGAGAGCACGCGTACTCGGGTGATCCCGACTGGAAAAGGTAAATCAGTATGGCAATCACAAAAGAACAGGTTTTTGAGACAGCCGATTCGTTATGCACCTCGGGAACTGAACCAACCTACCTGCAGGTTCGGATGCATCTCGGGAGCGGTTCTTTCTCTACGATTCAAAAATATCTTCGACAGTGGAGAGATTCTCGGGGGGAGAATCTCCATGCATCGGGTGATGGAGAGATCCCCGAGCCGCTCCTTACCACCGCACGTGGCTTTGCTCGCGATGCCTGGCGGGTTGCCCAATCGCTAAATGCCCGTCAGAGCGCAGCGATGCGCGAAGAGCTCGAGCGACAACAACAGAGCACGGTGCAGGATCTTGAAGCGGCAGCCCGCATGGTTGATGCTCTTCAGGTAACGCTTGAGGAAACAGAGAGGCGGCGGCTCGATGATTCGGCCGAGCTAAAAAGAGTGCAAGAAAAGTGCGCTGCCATCGATCGAGCCTGTGTCGCTGCTGAAACCGCTCGCGATCAGCTCGCCGAGGAGCAGAGTCGCACAAACAACCTTCTTACCACTCTGCAGCAACAGCTTGACGATCGAAATCAAAAAATAGCGGTTCTTACCGCAACTCTCGATCAATCCACAAATGCTCATTCAGAATCAGTAGCAAGACTTGATGAAAATCTTCAAAAAAAGGAGCTTGAACTAATAGCTCAACGGTCCCGCTCAGAGGAGCTCAGCCGTTCAGTGACCACTATGGAGGTTGAACGGGATGGGTTACTCCGAGAGCTTTCTCTTCTTAAAGAACAGCTCGTCTGCGAACAGGACCGCAACAAAAGCTTACTCGCAACGGTGCAACAGCTCTCTGCCTGTTTCGTAAATCAACGCGTTGATAAATTCGAATCGACCAACATCGAATCAACCATCGCCGCACCCGCGGCAGAGCTTACCATGGCTGCCACGGACCCTGTCCTGCGGGTGGTTGGGGATTATTCGGAAAGGTAATTGGAGCAAACAGGACCGTTGCTAACGCGAAGACCGCAAACGCTGCTGTTCCAATAACCCGCGAACGCTTCCCACCTGAAGCCACCTTCACAATCCACCCCCAATTAAGCGCAAGGTGCACCAGCACTAACACCGCCGTTGAGATACCGAGAATAAAATGGAGATCGGTCCAACTGCCCTTTGTCATCCCAAGCAACGCCGCCCCCCGCAGCCCTTTTCCTTCGAGTCGATACTCAAGAACAAGACCACTTGAAAATAGGCAGGTGCTGACCAGGTATAGGAGTCCGTTTGAGATTTTTAGTGCGGCAGTTCGGTTCATGGAAAATATTTTTTGAGGGGGAAGAATTAAAGGTCAGGTTGTAATTCAAGGATATGGAGGCGAGAGAGATTTAGGTTATTTCGGGCGAAAATTGAGGTTTTTAGGCGCTATCAGTAGAGTAACACAAACAAAGCTAGAGAGTCATCGGGCGAGGGTCTTTCAGGGGAAAAGGGTGGCTCGACGGGAAGAGAGCTTTGACAGAGTGGCGGCGAAACTGATAGGTAGGACCGGCATTTTGCAAAGGTTTTAAATGGCACTCGCAACTTCATTCGTGCTTGACACGAATGTTCTGATCGATCGCCGGGATGCTATCGAGCTATTCGGATTGAGGGGAAACGTAGTAATTCCCTTTGAGGTGCTATCCGAACTGGATCACCTCAAAAGTAATCCAACTGTCGGAGCAGCCGCCAGAGCAGCCCGCCGAGAATTGAAAAGTATTTTCGGCGCTACTCCAAACGGGGACCTCAAGCTCGAAGTTGGGCTGAAATCCGGGTTTATCGCCCGCGTAGTGTCGGTTGACGAGCAGTTTGCTCGGCGCTTTACCTTTCAACTCGACCCAAATCGAGAGCAAAGGTGCGATGCGAGAATCATCGCGACCGCACTAGCCAGCGACGGACCTACGGTGCTCGTCTCAGGCGACCTGTGGGTTCGGTTCACCGCTCGAACTTTCGAGCTCCAGACAGAGGAGCTCGAACCGCCACCAGAGCAGCCTCGTGGGATAGCTCAGATTGAGCACTCCACCAAATCGGTGAAGACGCTCAGCGAAGGGGGGTCCATTATTGTCCCCCAGAAGGCCTTGGTTTACCCAAACCAACTGGTGAGGGTAAGCACACGCTGCGGCGGCACCTCTTCTTTCGGCATCGTTGATGCCAATGGGAAGCGGATCCTGCCGTTGCGTCGGGAAGCCTACAATGGCTTTTCGGGCATAAGCCCGAAGGACGAACATCAGAGCTGTGCTCTGCATGCTCTACTGTCACCGGAGATCCCTCTGGTGACAATAGAGGGCAAGGCAGGAAGTGGTAAGACACTTCTTGCACTGCTCGCCGCGAAGTGGTTCGCAGAAAATGGGAACTACGATGTCCTCATCACCCGGCCACTTGTTCCCGCGGGAAGGGAATCGGGTTTCCTTCCGGGAGGACCCAAGAAAAAGGTCCAGCCCTGGCAACAGGGAATCCGGGACAACCTTCGGGTGTTGGAAGAACTAAGCCCTGGCCGTCTGGCCGACTGGCATGGTTCTGGCAAATCTCGGGCCGTCCAGAAAGACGGACTGCCTGATTGGCTAGAGTTCGTCTCTATCGAATACGAAAGAGGCGCATCTCATCGACGAACCTTCTATATAGTCGATGAAGCTCAAAACCTCACTCGTGACGAGGCAAAGACCCTCCTCACTCGGATGGGCGAGGGCTCTAAGATCATTCTCATTGGCGATCCCAGCCAATGCGATTTGGAGCACCACCACGGGGCCACTGGCCTACTTCATGTGGCCAAGCGGTTCATGCCGGAACCCGTTGCAGCGCACATCGTGCTGCCGATCTGTTACCGGTCCGAACTCGCAGGTCGGGCTGCTGATTTGCTCTGAGCCCACTCCGCTCGGTTAGCGACCCGAGCAACCGGAAAGTCGGCGAGTGGACCCAAAAAGGTTCTCACTCGCTGGTTTCCAAATCGGTGCAGACCTCCAATGGAGGCTGCACCGTTTTTTTTGATCCACCTTTTTTTATCAAACTTCTTCGACCCTATTTTCTAAAGTTTTTCTCTCTACACATTAAACCGAAAATGCACGATATCACCGTCCTGCATTACATATTCCTTCCCCTCAACACGCAACTTACCGGCCTCCTTCGCGCGAAGCTCAGAGCCGCATTGGGTGTAATCGGCGTAACCAATAACCTCTGCTCGAATAAAACCTCGCTCAAAATCGGAATGAATACGGCCTGCACATTGAGGAGCTTTCCAACCCTGAGGAGCGGTCCAGGCTCGTGCTTCTTTTGGACCTGCGGTAAAAAATGTAATCAGGCCTAAAAGCTGGTAACCGGCGATTGCAAGCCTATCGAGCCCCGAGCCGCTAAGGCCAAGCGCCTCAAGATACTCGGCTCGTTCCTCAAGAGGAAGCTCGGCGACCTCGGACTCAACTTTGCCCGATATAACAACAATCGGAGCTCCCTGAGCTTTAGCGATCGTGGCTACCTGATCGATTAGGTGGCTACCTCCGGGCGTTGGCTGGTGATCAACCTCAGATTCATCGCAATTAGCGACATATAGCACCGGCTTTGCAGTTATCAAACCACCCAAAACCGAGGCAATTCGCTCCGGCTCACCCTCGAGCTGCGCTGTACGAGCAGGTTTGCCACATGAGAGATGATCGCTCAGTATCTGGAGAAGATCGAGCCGAGCACGCGCTTCTTTATCTCCTGACTTTGCAACCTTCTCCAATTTTGAAATCGCCTTTCCGACCGAATCATGGTCCGCAATGATCAATTCAGTTTCAATCGTATCAATATCTCGAGCAGGCGAAACCTCTCCATCGACATGAACAACATTTTCATCGTGGAAACACCGCACGACATGAGCGATGGCATCGACCGACCGAATATGCCCTAAAAATTGGTTACCGAGCCCCTCGCCCTGAGATGCTCCCTTGATAAGCCCCGCAATATCGACAAATGTCACCTGTGTTGGGATGACTTTTTCTGATTTGGCAAGCTCAGCTAAATCCGTCAAACGTGGATCAGGAACAGGAACTGCACCAGTATTTGGTTCAATCGTACAGAACGGAAAATTTGCCGCAGCGGCCTTCGCCGAGGTGAGTGCGTTAAAAATCGTCGATTTGCCGACGTTCGGAAGGCCAACGATACCACAGGTAAATCCCATAAAAAGTCTCTTGCTAAAGAATGTAATAAAAAAAATCGCTCTGCGAACGGCGCCCGCAATGGTACACCGAATCATGAAAAATCGCACCAACTACTGCCGTCAAATGCAGAAAACTCCTCATCACCCACTTGCCCGAAATCGCTCAGTGATGAACAATTTTTCTCGAAGGACTGAAAGGAAACATCATGAACGTTTTAGAAATTTTTTTGAATCTTAACCGAAAAGACAGCGTACTTGCGACGCTACGGGCTCGGCGCACGCGGATCGAGCGAGAGTTTAATGAGAAAGTCACCGAAGCCCGGGAATTAGAGCGTGTCATGCGGCGAACCATCGCAGCGCACGAAGAGCTCGAGCGCAAGATCCGAGCTGAGGAGCACGCGGTCGCAGAAGAGTCTAAGAGACTTGTGGATCGTCGAAAGGCGCTTTCGTCGTTCACCAACTACAAAGTCGCCCAGAGCGCAGAACGGGAGATCGAGGGTTCTGCTAGAGAGCTGCGACTCCGCGAAGAGGGGCTTTTGAAAGGAATGGAGGACCTCGAGGTATCTGCCCAAGCTCGGCGTGCCTCTGAGGAGGCTTTTTCTGCGGCAAAAAAAATACTCGAGGGTTTGGCAGCAGTCGGCCGCGAGACGATCGCTTCAATCGATGCCGAGATAGCTATTGTGGATCGAGATCGCGCGGCAGTTTTTAACACTCTTCCCGAAGAGGCTCGTCGTGAATATGAAAAAGTTGTTCGAAAATATCCAGGCGACCCAGTCTCTGAGATTGAGGGTGGTGTGTGTAGCGGCTGCCGGATGAACGTGGGCCCTCAGGCGATTTTATCAGTGCGCCGCGGCGCTATCACGAGGTGCGCTGGGTGCAGTCGGATTTTATATGCACCAGCTGGCGAACCAACTGTCTCCGCAGATTCTTAGAAAAAAAGTAACTATTCAACTCTATAATTCCCAATAACCTCCCACAACCCCTTAGGGGTGGCGGGCGAAAGCCCGCCGGGGGGAAACAACTAACTATTCAGCAAAAAACTGCCGACGAGCGTTGAGCGAGTCGAGCCACCCAAATCACCACTGCGTTTCATGCTTTTT
>JBIJBT010000007.1:0-50570 GCA_044345055.1 Bdellovibrionota bacterium | reverse complement strand
GGAGCAAGCGGCGTTCGTCCCTGATGATTTTCAGCTGGAAGCGATTGAACACGCGGCCTCAGGTGAGGATGTGCTGGTGGTTGCTCCAACGGGAGCCGGAAAGACGTATATCGCGATTCAGGCCATCGAGAAGGCGTTAAAGATGGGGAATCGTGCTGTGTACACGACTCCGCTAAAAGCCCTTTCGAACGGTAAATTTGCAGATCTAAAGCTTCGGTTCGAGCCAATGGGGTATCGGGTTGGGTTGTTGACGGGTGATCGAAAAATTGAAGGCGATTCTCAGTGCGTAGTTGCAACAACCGAGATTTATCGAAATGAGCTGTATCGAGGGTCGGAACGGCCCTCTCTAGTGGTGCTCGATGAAGTTCACTTTATCTCAGACCCGCAGCGGGGACCGGTCTGGGAGGAGAGCATTATCCTGACTTCGCATGCGTCAACTCTTTTGATGCTTTCGGCGAGTATTGGTAACGCGCGCGAGATCGCAGATTGGATCTCCGATACACGTGGAAAACCGTGTCATATCGTCACCAAAAAGGAACGACCGGTCGAGCTGCGGTACGGATTTATTCATCCAGAGTTAGGAATATTACCACTCCGCGATGAATCGGGAGGAGTGTTTCCGGAGGTAGCAAAGTTCTATGGAGGGGCTGGTCTCGATGCGAGCGGGATGCGGTTAAAAGGGGGGAGGTTTCAATCTGATCGGCGAGACCACCGACAAGGACGCGGTAATCGCAGATAACGATTCATCACAATTTTTAGAGAAAGCTAGCTATTCAGCACCTCAAATATTTGGCCCTAAAAAACCCGTCCATAGGTTTTCAGGGTCCAATAAATATTCGAAATTAATGTGCCGAGCAGGTACATCGGAGATATTAGATGTTAAGGGAATTTCCCGTTGCGACGATTTTAGAATTTCTTTCGGACGATAATTTATTGCCCGCCATTTTGTTTCGGAGTGCTCGTCGTCAATGCGATGCAGATCTTCAGTTTATTGGCAGGATGCGGCGAGGACGGCTTTCAGAGAAAGCTCAAAAAGATCTTCGCGAGCAGGTCGATGCAGTTATTGAACGATATTCATTTCCGCCTGAGGTTATTCTTGAGCATCCTCAGTTTCAGGGGTTAATCGAAACGGGGGTTGGGGCGCATCATGCGGGACAGCTTCTTCCGTGGCGGCTCCTGCTTGAGGAATTGATGGCGCGTGGTGGGTTGCGGATGCTGATAGCAACGGGGACGGTCGCGGCGGGGGTGGATTTTCCGGCCAGGTCGGTTGTTATCACGGCGCATAGCAAGGCGGGTGCAGAAGGCTTTCGGGTTTTAAGCGCCGCTGAATTTATGCAGATGTCGGGGCGAGCTGGTCGTCGCGGAAAAGATGCTGTGGGTCTCTGTCTAATTGCACCCTCTCAGCTATCTGATGCGCGAGTAATTCATCAGATTGCAAATACTCCTCCAGAACCGCTTCGTTCAGCCTATTTTGCATCGCCATCGACAGTTCTGAACCTGCTAAAGTTCCGGAACGTTGATGACCTCGAATATACCGTTCAGCGAAGCTTGGCAGCGTTTCTCGATCGCAAACATGCGCGGCAGCTGCGTGACGATGCGGTTGAAGTTGAAAAGGAGGTTGCAACATTGGCCGGGGAACCTGGTCGACGTGCCCGTAAACGGCTCAATAGGATGTTGCGCGAGGCCGATGCCGTTGCTTCTCGTCAGGAACAACACCTCAAGCAGGCACTTAATGGATTGCGAATTCTCGGCTTTATTGATCCGGAGCGGGGAGGATTGACTGAAAAAGGGACCTGGGCTGCTGAGCTTTGCACTACTCTTGTTCTTGAGTTAGCTGAAGCGATAAATGAGTTCGTATTTGAGGACCTTTCGGTAATCCAATTAGCTGGACTTGTCGCTTCGATTGCAGGGGACGCACATCGATCTTATTTTAA
The DNA here is from genome assembly GCA_044345055.1 of Bdellovibrionota bacterium. Lineage (GTDB taxonomy): Bacteria > Bdellovibrionota_C > UBA2361 > UBA2361 > OMIW01 > OMIW01. The sequence goes on along the minus strand of JBIJBT010000007.1, from coordinate 48,636 downwards.
TCTTAAACCCAATCCGATAGCTAAGGATCGATTTCAAAAGTTGCAGGAGATAGTGGATCGAGTTAAGCGTTCGTATGATAATCCGACTGCGGCTGAGACGATGGTGCTTCCAGATGCAGCGCTCACCGTTATGACCTGGATGGAATGTGAGTCGTGGACCGAATTCTCAAGTCTGTTGCGACTTGCTCGGGTTGCCGATGGCGATATTTCTCGTCTAGTTACCCAGACAGCAGATCACCTCAACCAGATCGTGCGGATTCGTTCAACCCACCCAGAGTTGGCAAAGGCGGCCGCCGAAGCTAGGCAGCGGCTGCTGAGACCGCCTTTGACCGATATTGTGACACTTGAGTAGTGCGAACAAGATTTCTTGCTACCGTTTCTTGGCAGGGTTTCTTGGGCAGAGTTTTTGAGCAGCGTTTTTTTTCTTGCTCTTTAACGTACCGAACACCAAATTCATGTGAGGGATTTTATGGCTACACCCGATCTTCTTTCAACCCTTACCTCTCTTGCGAAGCGTCGTGGCTTTATCTTTCAGAGCAGTGAAATTTATGGGGGGCTGCGCTCGGCGTATGATTATGGCCCCCTTGGCACCGAGCTTAAGCGCAATCTCGCACAGGAGTGGTGGCGCGAGATGGTGCTAAAACGCGAGGATGTTCTTGGGATAGATTCTGCAATTATGATGCATCCCGATGTATGGCGGGCGAGTGGTCATGCATCTGGGTTTTCTGATCCTCTGGTTGATTGCCATAACTGCAAAGAGCGATTTCGCGCAGATAAAGCGCCGCGAGCAACGCCAGGAGAGGAGATTTCCTTTTACATCGGAGGAAAATCGGGGAGCCCAAAAAAGAAGGGGGTCGTCGGTGCGTGTGGCTACGTCTGTCCAGTGTGCGGCTCCTCCGAACTATCTGATGAGCGGCAATTTAATATGATGTTCCGCACATCGATCGGGCCAGTTGATCCGATGGAGGGGTTTATTCAGGAGGTTGCAGGAAAGGCTCTTGATACAGCGAAGCTGCGAGAGCTGTATGAAAAATATCAGAGTGAATCTGTTATTTATCTTCGCCCTGAAACTGCTCAGGGAATGTTCGTGCAGTTTTTGAATGTGTTGCAGAGTACCAGTATCAAAGTTCCTTTTGGAATCGCGCAGCAGGGGAAATCGTTTCGGAACGAGATAAAGAGCGAAAAGCTGATTTTTCGGACCTGCGAATTTGAGCAGATGGAGATGGAGTTTTTTGTCGAGCCGGGTACTCAAAAGGAGTGGCACGGATATTGGGTTAATGAGCGACTTAACTGGTGGCGTTCTCTCGCGAACACCCCGGAAAACTTCCGTCCTAGAAGCTATGGAAAAGATGAGCTCGCGCATTATGCGGATGCGTGTGTTGATATCGAGTATCAGTATCCGTGGGGATGGGATGAGCTTGAAGGGGTTGCATCGCGTACCGATTACGATCTGAGTCGTCATGCCGAGCATTCAGGGGTTAAATTAACCTACTTTGATCAACAGAAAAATGACCCAATTACCGGTAAGCCGGGATGGCGGTATACCCCGTACGTTATCGAGCCTGCGGCGGGATTAACGCGAGGAGTATTGTGTCTCCTTGCGGATGCCTATCACGAAGAAACTGGGGTCGATGCGGATGGTCAGACAAAGACGAGGGTAGTTCTCAAACTACATCCTCGGCTTGCGCCGATAAAAGCAGCCGTTTTTCCTCTCGTGAAAAAGGATGGCCAGCCCGAGGCAGCAAGACGGATCGTTGAATCGCTCTTTGCAGCTGGAATAAACGCCAAGTGCGATGAACAACAATCAATCGGGAAACGGTATGCCAAGCACGATGAGATCGGCACGCCGCTATGCATCACGGTCGATCACGAAACGATAGCTGATGGTACCGTAACGGTTCGGGATCGTGATACGACTCGACAGGAGCGGATCTCAGCTGATGCTGTGGTGGAGTTCGTACAAAAACGTATCGGGGGATAGTCATGAGCGGAGGGAGTGTCTATGGCACCCTGTTTCGGGTTTCGACCTTCGGGGAGTCGCACGGTGGCGCGGTAGGGGCGGTTGTTGATGGCTGCCCGCCTGGGCTGGCGCTCTCAGAGGCCGATATTCAACCCGATCTCGATCGTAGAAAGCCAGGGCAGAGCGACGTGACAACTCCCCGGAAAGAGGAGGATGCGATTACGATCCTTTCGGGGGTTTTTGAGGGAAAAACGACCGGAACACCAATACTCCTTATCGCGCGAAATAAGGATGCTCGGTCGGATGATTATTCGGTCTTAAAAACGCTTTACCGTCCGTCACACGCTGATTTTACCTATAACAAGAAGTATGGAATTAGGGATTGGCGGGGAAGCGGTCGGGCCTCTGCGCGAGAAACGTTGGCTCGGGTCGCGGCGGGTGCAATAGCAAAAAAATATCTCCGTGAGCACTTCGGCATCTCGTTTTTAAGCTACGTAGATCAGGTGGGATCGATTACCTCCAGCATCGATCCATTAACGGTTACCCCGGATCAGATCGAAAGCTCGATTACCCGATGTCCTGATAGAGAGGTCGCGCCGCAGATGGAAGCGCTTATCCGTGAGGTCCAGGCACATGGTGATTCAATCGGAGGGGTGATTCGGGGAGTGATAACAGGATGCCCAGTGGGGCTCGGAGAACCTGTCTTTGATAAGCTTCACGCAGAGCTTGGGAAGGCGATGCTGAGCATTAACGCTGTAAAGGGATTTGATATCGGTGAGGGATTTGGTGCCGCCCACCTGAGAGGAAGCGAGCACAACGACCCATTTGTCCGCAATTCCGATGGTACAATTGTGCCACTAACAAACCGCGCCGGAGGAGTCCTCGGCGGCATATCAACGGGAATGCCAATACTCTTTCGTGTAGCCTTTAAGCCCGTCGCAACAATATCTCTACCACAACAAACCGTCACCGAGGAGGGTAACGCAATCACCCTCGAGGCAACAGGACGCCACGACCCATGTGTTCTCCCGAGAGCAGTGCCGATCGTTGATGCAATGGCGGCGCTGGTGGTGATGGATATGGTGATGCGACGAAGCGGGATGTAGAAAGGCTGGATGAATAAAAAAAGTTTGGCAGGAGTGGTTGCGAGGAAATCCTAATGCGTCTTTTTTGTCCAGTCGGAGGAACAGGAGGTGGTCCAACCTCAGCTCACTTTCCAGATCGGTTATGGCGATATTTTCTTGAATCTATTGGTCGATCAATAGTGCGATACGGGTAGGTTGACCGTTATTACGAAGTGCTAAACTCAATTTAATAGCTGATTATCGGGCAACGAGATCTGAAATATTAAAATATCAGGAACCTCCTAACCAATAGTGGTCCGACACATGCCATCACACCCACATCCACGATGCACGAAAAACCTCTTTTAAAAGACTTATTTCGTGCGTTGTAGCCGCCCTGATAAAACAATATATCGATTTCTTTCAGGGCAACTAATTGGAATGCGCTAATTTCCCCCCTACACCGCAATACTTCGCAAATGCTTCGCCATCACACCTATTGCCGCCACAGTTGAAGATGAGCGATTTACTTCTTCTATTATGTGGGTCACCAATTCGTAGTTGGGGCTGCGTCGTATTTTTTCGGTTATCTCTGCATCTTCGAGGATTCCCATTCCAACTAGTCGCTCGGTTAGGTACGAGAGGTGTCGGCGAATATCGTCGTACGCGCTGAGCAATAGTTGATGTTCCCACTTATCTTTTGTCTCGGGAAGACGATTAATGAGGGCATACGGGGCCATTGAGAGTTCAGTTATTAGCTGAGCGTCAACCCGCGCTATCTGACTGACCGATATGCCGGTTCTCTGGGAAATGCGGATATGCTCGAGGAGGTTGACGATAAGTGGAATGACGGCGAGCCGTCGTGCATGGCTTGGCTTTAATCCTCTCTGAGAAAAACTTAAGTATCGGCTTTCACAAAGAACGCGATTGTCTCCGACAAAAATCGAATCGCTCTGTTCAACGCAACCGAGAAACGCCGCACGGTACTGTGAAACCATCCCTTCTAGCGAAAGATCGTGTCCGTGACGCGCTATGAGCCACGCGGTTACATCACGGAGACTTCCACTAAGGTCGCGACGACTGGTGAGGAAAAAGTCGTTGTCGTAAGAGTTGTCGAATTGCGTTAGCGCGGAGCGAATTTCACCTAAACCTAGAATTTCATCGGCGGCGAGGGCGCACTTTAATACCGTTAGGGGTGGAACCGAGTGGTTGCTGCACATCCGATGTACGAAGGTGATCCCAACAGCATCGACCAGCTTGCTCGTAACTTCTGTTGCTATAATATTTTCCCAAAGTGGGTGTTTGAGAACTTCCTTTGGAAATCGGTGTCGGATGGTGGTGGGGAAGTATTCGACCAGATAACGCTTAAAGACTGGGTCTTGGATTAAATTCGAGCTACTTAAAATATCCTTAATCCACATCTTCACACTCGCCACACAGACCGATAGCTCTGGCCGAGAGAGTCCAAGATGTCGTTGATCTCGCTCTTCCAGAGTTGCATCGTCCGGCAAGACAAGGTGTCGGCGGCTAACATAGCCGAGCCGAGAAAGATCCCGCAAAAGCGACTTGATATAAGAGAGGCTCTTTTTCGATCGATTCACCGACAGGGACAGCAGCACCGAGTGATTGCGGTTATGATCAAGAACTTGTTGCGTTACCTCTTGAGCTATCTCAAGCATCAGCGAATCGCGCTGCTCCACTGTCAAGGTTTTTTCCCGAATCATCTCAGCAAAGAGTATTTTCAGATTCACTTCGTGATCCGAGAGATCTACTCCGGCTGAATTGTCTATCGCATCGGTATTTAGGGCTACACCAGCTAAACCAGCCTCAACTCGCGCCTTCTGGGTTAGTCCAAGATTTCCACCCTCACCGATAACTCGCGCGCGGAGTTGGTCTGCATTGATGCGGACCCGATCGTTGTGCCGATCATTGACATCTACATGGGATTCACTCGATGCCTTCACATATGTTCCAATACCCCCATTCCATAAGAGATCGCACGGAGCCTGCAACATTAGAGCGATAAGCTCCTCTCCATTGAGAGTTGATGGAGTATCATCTCTTAGACCAAGAGCTACCCGTATTTGCGGAGTGAGCGAAATTTCTTTATCAAAACGTCCAAATACACCGCCACCTTCACTAATGAGGTTTTTGTCGTAATCGCTCCACTGCGTATGAGGAGTCTCAAAGAGCCGCTTGCGCTCGGAGAATGAGATCGCGGGGTCGGGCGATGGATCAATAAATATGTGCTTATGATTAAACGCACCAATTAGCTTGGCCTTATCGCTCATTAGAAGGCCGTTGCCGAAAACATCGCCACTCATGTCACCGATACCAATAACGGAGAACGGCTCTGATTCGTAATGAAGGCCAAGATCGTGAAAGTGACGGCGCACACACTCCCATGCGCCACGAGCCGTTATTCCGTATAATTTATGGTCGTATCCCTTGGAACCTCCCGAGGCAAAAGCATCACCGAGCCAAAACTGAAATTCATTTACCGCGATCTCATTTGCGATATCGCTAAATGTCGCCGTTCCCTTATCAGCAGCAACAACAAAGTAGGGGTCCGGCTGATCATAAATAACTAGCCCCTCTGGGTGCACAATAGTTGCTCCGACCCGATTGTCTGTGACTGAGAGACAAGCTCGGATATATTCGCGGTAACACTTCTCAACGGTTGCAAAGATCTCTTTTTGATCCTTTGGAAGGTGACGAATTGCAAATCCACCCTTTGCTCCATTCGGAACAATAACTACATTTTTAATCCGCTGGGTGTTCATCAACCCAAGTACCTCAGTGCGATAATCGTCGTTTCGCTCGCTCCACCGAATCCCACCGCGAGCCACCATATCGGCGCGTAGATGCGTTCCCTCGAAGTGAGGGGAACGGATAAATAGCTCAAATTTTGGCCGTGGATGAGGGATAATTTCAATTTTTTCTGACTCTAGTTTGAGTGCAAGTGCCCTACCGTTACGATGGAAAAAATTGGATCGTACGGTGTGTTTTACGAGTGAGAGGAGGGACCGCAAAATCCTGTCACGATTTATTTCGCGTACGGTGGAGAGATGGCTTAAATAGGCGTGCTCTATCCCATCCATGGTCGCAGTTCGGAGCTCTGGAGTCGCCACGGAAGCGTTATGTACTGGATTAAATCGAGCGTTGAAAAAATCCCAGAGCAATACGGCAGCTTTTGGCTCTGCAACGAGTGCCTCAAAAATTGCGCCCCGAGTTGCAAACTTAATTAATTGCCAAAGTAGACAAGAATAGGCTCGTAATACCGAGATTGCTTCGACATCAAGCGGTCCTAGGGCAAGAAGCGCGTTGAGGGCATCGTTCTCTGCGGACCCTGAAAACACATCACGAAGACCGAAAGATACGGTCTCTGGGAAAAAAACCTCCTCGCCATTTGGAGCAAATTTCGGCCTCACCGCCATTCGGCTGATTGAGACAGGGGTTAACTGCTCTGGTTTGACCTCGAAGGAGGCGACGGTTAGAACCTCAAGACCTGCGTTTTCGAGAATTGGGAGGGTTTTGCTCAATGGAATGTTCGTACCTCGATTATAGAGGACGACAAGGGCGCTGGGCTGATCACCAGTTGAATCTGTGTGACTGTTTGCCTCACCTGTTCTACTCTCTTCGATTCGAACAACGAGGGGATGCTCGGGACAAAGAGTGCTCATTACCTCAAGGTCTGCAACGCACGTTTCTACAGAAAAGGTCGCCTGATACTCGGGGGGAAAAGCGGCTATATACTGGTCAACTACTGATTCATCGCTCGGGAGATGCGGATTTGCAACGATCGCGTTCCGCAGATCTTGCCGCCAACTCTCTGATAGATGTTCGAGTGAGCTTTTAACGGCGGATCTTTTAGGGGATGAAGGGGTTGCCATGGCTGGTAATCAGTAAAATTCTAAATGTTTGGTAAAAGCTATTTAGGATGTTTTTTTAGGATAGGTCGTCGATGCAATGTTCTAAAATAGAACGTAAGAGATAAGGGAAGAAGATGTACGGTTTCTTGAGTGCCAGCTCGATGGATACCTGCTAGACATCAAGGGTATCCGGGGATACATCCCTGTTTGATAAGCACCAAAATAGTGCTCTAACGCCGTCCGACAACTCAGAGACTCATATTAAGAAAAGGTAAGATTCGTACAGGTCCGGTTTAGACGCTCGCCGGCTCCTGAACTCGATGGGAGTGTATACCGTTTTTTGGGGAGGGACCACACCTGAACGCACCCAAAAAAGGGGGGTTGGTGGATTTTTGCACAGCGCAATCGAATTGAAGTAGTCCGACTGTCTTGAGAGGCGATTATGTGCGTCCCTCAATTTTCCGCTAACTTACGATACCGAACGGTCTCCTTTACTCTCACTGCAAATCTGGTACCGTTCTTGTTAGTTGAATTGATTGTAAACAGTTAATTGCGGTTTTGATTCCGCTTAATCAATCCCACATCATAAACCGCAAGACACCGTAAATAGACTCCATGACTCAAGAACAGCTAATCCATCAAGCAACCGCCTGTCGAGCAGCATCAGCGATTCTGCGGCGGTCAACTATTGAACAGCGCAACGCTGCCCTGGTCCAGATTTCACGGGGTTTGTTGAGCTGCTCCGCCGATATACTTGCCGCAAATGAGCGCGATGTTAAAAGGGCGCAATCAGAGGGGCTCTCTGCTGCGTTGATAGATAGGCTTCTTCTGACGGAGGAGCGAATAGGAGCCATCGCGTCGTCGCTCGGCGAGCTTGTTGCGCTTGCTGATCCGCTCTCGGTTGTACTCGATGAGTGGGAGAGGCCTAATGGATTGAGAATACAGAAGGTGCGCGTTCCGCTCGGAGTTGTCGGGATGGTGTATGAGGCGCGGCCTAACGTCACGGTTGATTCTGCGGCGATATGTCTAAAATCGGGAAACACCGTAGTGTTGCGGGGTAGTAGATCTACGATTGAGAGTAATATCGCCCTAGTCGGGGTTATTCAGCGAGCGCTGGAGGACGCGGGGCTACCTGCGTCGTGTGTTGAGCTTGTCACCGATACATCACCAGAGGTTGCTCGGGTTATGATGGAGCTTCATGGTCTGATTGATGTGCTGATACCGAGAGGTGGCGCGAGATTGATTCAAGAGGTCCGGCGAAACGCTCGAATTCCGGTTCTTGAGACGGGAGAGGGGAATTGTCACCTCTATATTCATGAATCAGCCCGAACCGATTGGGCAATCGCAATCGCGATAAATGGAAAAACAAGTCGTCCATCGGTGTGTAATGCGTTAGAGACTATTCTCATTGATGAGGCGTGGGCTGTGCGACACCTTGAGGAGCTTGTAAAAGCTCTCGTTGAAAAAGGGGTAGAGTGCCGTGGCTGCGCCCGTAGCCGTGAACTTGTCGCATCAGTGATACTGGCTACTGAGGAAGATTACGCAGCCGAGTTTCTTGATCTTCGAATTGCGCTTCGCGTAGTTACTGGATTGCCTGAGGCGCTCGATCATATAGCCCGCTACAGCACCCATCACTCTGAGGCTATCGTTGCCGAGGACAAAGATGTCGCCCAAGTGTTCCTTACATCAGTAGACGCCGCCGCTGTTTATCACAACGCGTCGACCCGCTTTACGGATGGTGGTGAGTTTGGATTCGGTGCCGAGATAGGCATAAGCACCCAAAAACTTCACGCCCGAGGGCCAATGGGCTTGCCCGAACTCTGCTCGTATACTTACTTAGTTCGCGGAGAAGGACAGATTCGGTGAGGGATTAGTTATATCGGAGCTACCAAACCACTAGGTCGATTAAAAAACCGCTGAATATAAAACCACTACTGCTCAATCAACCTGTGACCCGAAGGAGGACACAGAAATCGGGGTGACCGGATTTGAACCAGCGACCCCTAGTTCCCAAAACTAGTGCTCTAGCCAGGCTGAGCTACACCCCGTTGCTGTTCGAGGGGGACTCTAACAGAGTAAGATGCCCTTTTCAATAGCGATCATGAAGATTAAGGAAAGATTTGAAGGAAACTTTCACAGACCCAAACTTCGCACCGATTCGTAAGTAAAATAACGATGTTATCGCACTTGCTTCGTGCCGGTCATGGTAGTACCTTTTAGCAGTTGGATCGCAGCTCGGAGTGGGTGCAGGTGAGAATCGCCGCGCCCGTTGTCCACACTCTTTATCCATACTCTCGGATTTATCACGACGACCGAGCTGCTGGGTGTTTCTCACCTTTCCGAAGTACTACTTTTTAGAGGGATTTCATTACGATGGCTCGGCGAAAAATTGCGTTGATTGGAGCAGGTCAGATTGGGGGAACGCTCGCGTTGTTGACGGGGCTTCGGAAGCTCGGTGATGTGGTACTGTACGATGTCGTCCCCGATATGCCTCAGGGTAAAGCGCTCGATCTACAGCATCTTGCGCCGGTCTTTCAGTGCGATTTCTCCATTAAAGGAACAAACGATATCGCTGATATAGAGGGGGCCGATGTTTGCATCGTGACCTCCGGCTTGCCGCGAAAGCCCGGAATGAGCCGCGACGATCTGGTGCGTACAAATGCCGAGATTGTTCGCACAGTTGGTGAGGGGATAAAAAAATACGCCCCCAACAGCTTTGTGATAGTTGTCACCAACCCTTTAGATGCTATGACATGGTTGATGCAGCAGGTGACCGGTTTTCCCGCCGCAAAGGTTGCAGGGATGGCAGGCGTTCTCGACTCGGCGCGTTATAGAGCTTTTCTTGCTGAGGAGCTGCAGGTCTCCGTTTCATCGGTGTCAGCGTTTGTGCTTGGTGGTCACGGCGATGACATGGTTCCGGTGCGGAGCTTTACCACGGTCAATGGAGTTCCGGTCGCAAATTTAATCTCTGCTGAACGACTTGATGCTATTGAGAAGCGAGTCCGAGGAGCAGGGGGCGAGATCGTCGCGCTTCTCAAGTCCGGCTCAGCTTTCTATTCTCCAGCTGCATCAGCAATTGAGATGGCGGAGAGCTATCTTCTAGATCAGCGCAAGGTAGTTGCTGCTGCGGCGCAATGCCAGGGACAGTACGGAGTAACCGACGGTCTCTACATCGGGGTGCCAGTGATTATCGGAGCCGGAGGGATCGAGAAGATTGTCGAGATTCCGCTATCCGATGCAGAGCAGAGCGAACTCGCCGCGAGTGTTGAGCGGGTCAAGGGTCTACTTGCTCTCTGCGCTTAAGTGAAATTCACAATCCTTACAATCTGGACCGCTATTCAGCAGCAACTTCAGGTCGGAAACGACGTCAAGTTAGCAACGAAGGGTCATAATAGGTTGTAGTGGTGGGCCACTGACGAAATTTGTAGTGGCCCATCTTCTGTTTTCAGGGAGACGAAAAAGAAGATGACATCTTTACCAGCAGCCGGACTTACCTCCGCGGAACGCTCTTTTCTTCTAAGGCGACTTCACTCGCTGACCGGCATTGTGCCACTTGGCGGATTCCTACTGTTTCACTTTTTTGAAAACTCTTCGGCGCGGCATGGAGCAGAGGCGTTTAACGAAACGGTACACAAAATAGCATCGATGCCGTACCTTGTTGTCGCTGAGTGGGCTCTTCTTTTGCTGCCACTAATATTTCATGCTCTTTATGGAATTTTGATAACACGGGCTTCGCGCCCCGTGGTTGCTAATTATACTCACGCCCGAAATATCGCTTATGTCATGCAGCGAATAACGGGGATCGTTGCGCTATTTTATATCGCATATCACGTTGTATCGACGCGCTTTTGGGCTCTCTTTGTGGCTGGAAGAGAGATAACCTTCAGCGATATGACTACAAAACTCTCGGTGCCGTGGGTTTTTGCACTTTACGTAATCGGTATTCTCTCGGTCGTTTATCACTTCGCAAATGGACTTTGGAGCTTTTCAATCACATGGGGGCTCGTGAGGACCGATGCAGGGCAAAAGCGATTAGCAGCCATCAGCTGTATCGTATTTGCAGTGCTTTCGGTGGTTGGAATCGATATTTTATCTGCGTTCGTGCTAGATAAAAGTTTGCTTTCGGCTCTCGGAATATAAGTTATTTAGCTTTATAGGCTATTTATTTATTATAGACGGGTTTCATCCGAAGAGTTGCAAGCTCCTTCTGTTTATAAAAAGTTTCGGCTACAAAAGAAAGGGACAGTAATCATGGCGTCATCACCATTTGAGGTCATCGTAGTTGGCGGAGGACTCGCGGGGCTTGCTGCGACGATGAAGCTTGCTGAGCTCGGTGCGACGGTGAAAGTTTTCTCGGTTGTTCCGGTAAAGCGATCGCACTCTGTGTGTGCCCAAGGGGGTATAAATGCGGCGGTCAATATCCGTGGAGAAGGGGATAGTGTTGCCGAACACTTTGATGACACGATTTACGGGGGCGACTTTCTAGCCAATCAGGCTCCGGTCAAAGAGATGACCGCGATGGCCCCAGAGATTATTTTTCTATTCGATCGACTCGGCGTCCCATTTAACCGAACCGCGGAGGGTAACCTTGACTTCCGTCGCTTTGGGGGAACAAAACATCATCGCACCGCGTTTGCAGGGGCGAGTACGGGACAGCAGCTTCTGTATGCTCTCGATGAGCAGGTTAGGCGCCGAGAGGTTCTCGGGCAGGTACAGAAATTCGAATATTGGGAGTTCTTGTCACTCGTAAAGGATGAAGAGGGCACCTGCCGTGGTATCGTCGCGGTGAATTTGATTAACCGCGAAGTGAAGGCCTTTAGAGCTGATGCGGTAATGTTGTGCACCGGCGGTATCGGTATGCTCTTTGGGAAGTCAACCAACTCGGTTGTCAATACAGGTTCGTCTCATGCGAGCGCCTACAGCCAGGGAGCCTATTACGCAAATGGCGAATTTATTCAGGTTCATCCAACAGCGATACCTGGGCTCGATAAGTTGCGGCTTATGAGCGAATCGGCTCGTGGCGAGGGTGGACGAGTCTGGACCTATAAGGATGGGAAGCCTTGGTACTTTTTAGAGGAAAAGTATCCGGCTTACGGAAATTTGGTGCCTCGGGATATCGCGACCCGCGAGATTTTTGATGTGTGTGTTCGCCAAAAGCTCGGTGTGAATGGCGACAATATGGTGTACCTCGACCTGAGCCACCTATCCCGTGATTTTCTCGACAAACGGCTCGGCGCGATTCTCGAAATTTACGAAACATTTGTTGGGGACGATCCCCGTAAAGTTCCGATGAAGATCTTTCCTGGAATGCACTACTCGATGGGTGGATTGTGGGTCGATTATAATTTAATGACGAGTGTACCGGGGCTCTTTGCGGGTGGTGAATGTAACTTTGAATATCACGGAGCAAATCGGCTCGGGGCAAATGCGCTGCTAAGCTGTACCTTCGATGGTCTGAAAGGGGGTGGGCGAATCGTTGATTACTGCAAAGGTCTAAAGCGTCGCAGTACCGATGCGGAGTCTTCATTATTTGACAGGGAAGAGGCGCGGATTCGGGCTCAACTCGATCAGATAGCGACGATGTCTGGAACGGAAAATGTGTATAAGCTTCATCAGGAGCTCGGTCAGATGATGACCAACTACGTCACGGTAGTTCGCCGCAATGACGAGCTTATTCAGGGAATCGCCAAGATTCAGGAGCTAAAAGAGCGTGTTCGCAAAGTTGGCATCGGAAGCTCAACTCAGGCCTTCAATCAGGAGCTGCTGTTCGTCAATCAGCTAAGTAACGGCCTTGAGTTAGCCCACGCAATAGTGGCGGGAGCTCTTGCTCGGGATGAAAGTCGGGGGGCTCACTATAAGCCGGAATTTCCTGAGAGAAACGATGAGAGTTGGTTAAAAACTACCAAGGCTAGCTACACTCCCGAGGGTCCAGAGCTGAGCTATGAAGAGGTCGATATTCGGTTCATTCCTCCACGAAAACGGGTGTACAATGTTGATAAAACAGCAGCGTAACAGAGGCGGGGAAAATACGTAGTGTGACGGCATAGCGGCTCTTAAGTGAAGCCGCTATAGGAAAAAAGGCACGGGTCAAAAGAGGAGCATCACAGCCATGAGTCATCCATCAGAGGCAGAAAAACAGCAGGGCAGTAACGGAGTCGAGAGCTCCCCACACTCTAACGATCACGCTGTAAAGGGAGGCAAAAAGATTCGGGTCAAAGTCAAGCGTCAGGATGATCGCGACAAGCTGCCTTATTGGCTTGAGTTTGAGATACCTTATCAGCCGGGTCACAACGTACTCTCGGTGCTGATGGAGTTTAGAAAAAATCCGGTTGATATTACCGGTAAAAAGGTCGCTCCGATCGTCTACGATTCAGGGTGTCTTGAGCAGGTATGTGGCGCGTGTTCGATGGTGGTCAATGGTCGTGCACGCCAGGGTTGCACCGCACTTGTTGATCAGCTAGAGCAGCCGATCGTTCTTGAGCCGATGAACAAATTTCCCATACATAGGGATCTTGCGGTGGATCGGAGCCGGATGTTTGAAAATCTCAAGCGGGTTAAGGCGTGGGTTGAAATCGATGGAAGCCACAACTTGGGGCCAGGACCTCGTCAAGATCCAGCTGAGGTGCGGGAACGTTATGTAATGTCGACCTGCATGACTTGCGGAGTATGTCTCCAGGTTTGTCCGCAGTTTGCGATAGATAATTCATTTGTGGGTGCCCAGACAATAAATCAGGTGCGACTCTTCAACTCGCATCCAACTGGGGCATATAACGCTGATGAGCGGCTAGACGCAGTAATGGGCAATGGTGGTGTTGAGGATTGTGGTAATGCGCAGAACTGCGTACACGCCTGCCCAAAAAGTATCCCGCTCCATGAATCAATCGCCTCGATCGGACGACAGGCAACGGTACGAGCCTTTAAGAAATTTGTTGGGGTGTAAGAGTCTTAAAGAACTAATATGCGGGAAACTGATCTCGCAGAAACCGCATCAACAAAAACCATCACAACAGGTACGGGGTTGCGTCAGAGACGTTATACCATAGAGACGTGATACTATTTGTCGGTTCACGCGCCCCGTAACATATCATTTAAAAGAGCTATTCGTTTTCGCAGCTCGGCTTCGCTGCAGCTGTGCTGGCTCGCAATCCCCTGTAGAGCATTGAGCTGGCCGTATATGGCGGCGTGAGAGCGGTGTAGCCGACGATTGCATACGGTGACAAGGCGACGAATTTCTCGAGTAAGAGCTGCTTTTGTTTCAGTTGGAGCTCGTTTTTGTGTTAGTCGCTCTGATACCTGCTCCTGAATGATGGTTTGTAGCTCTAGGTGACGGGCAAGTGGGCTCTCGACATGAGGGAGCTGATTAGTTGATTTCCCATTACTAGTTTGTTCGTAAACTGAATTAAATGAGGAAATAGGATTGGGAATAACTTCCCCTGCTTGAAGCAGAGCCCCATTCATCACAGTCCCATTCATCACAGCCCCATTCAACGCTGTACCGTGGACAATAACCGATTGGAGTCCATTATTGGTAGAATCGAGAATCTCCCAAGTTGTTTCGGGAGGAGCTTCTCGTGAGACTCGCTCGTCACGTTCGGGAAACTGCTCATCGTCATCGCGATGACGAATGGAGTGCTTAATTTCTGTTTCAATCTCAAAGGCAAGCTGCTTGAGGGTTGGATCAGCGGGAAGATAGCAATAGGCGATCGGCGAGGAGACCGGGGAAGAGGAGTTCGCGGAACCGGTTGACGGAGCTGGAGGCTGCGAACTTCGGACCAATCGACCAATAAACTGACGAAAATACATCTTTGTCCGAACGGTCGTTGCGTAGATGCCGACCTGGAGTCGGGGAATATCAACTCCCTCACTCACCATGTTGCAGGCAACAAGCCACGGGGTGTCCGAATCTCGGAATCTCTTCAAATTATCAGATGCAGCGCTATCCTCAGAGAGGACCAGAACCGGTGCAGCACCCGCAATTCGGGATAGAATTCTGCTAAGCTTGCGAGCCTGAGTTTGACTCGAAGCAACGACGAGCCCTCCAGCAGTTGGAGTGTGTTGCCGAGTCGCCATTAGGAGTTGATGCGCATCGGAAAACACAGGGGTAATCCAACCGCTCTCAGCGCTAACGGCGGCACGAAGTCTGCGGGCCGAGCCAATCGGATCGAGCGGTTCGCTAAAAGTTGCAGTAACAGCTTCCTCCCCATCGCGCCAAGAAACAGCTCCGCCGTAGGTAAGAAAAGCAGTCGGGCGGCACACTCCTTCTTCAACGGCGCGAGCGTATCCGTACGAATAATCGGCGGTGCTCATCCCCGCATCGTCATAGTGAACGAACGGAATGGCGGCGTTGTCGCTCCGAAAGGGGGTTCCGCTTAAACACAACACAAAGCGAGCCTCTGCGAGAGCAAAGGTGATAGCGTCTCCCCATGAGAGCCCGTCGCCTGCGTGATGAATCTCATCAAGAACGGTGCATGACTGGCGGGCAATCGTCCGAAAAAAAGTTGGATCCTGAGCTAGCTGTTGATAGGTGACGACAAATCCATGGATATCGCGGGGTCGGGGAGCACCATCTTTGGTTAGTCCGCAATCGAGGTTGAGACCTACCTGATTGGCCGCACGCGCCCACTGCACCTTGAGATGAGCTGTTGGAACAACGACCAACACGGTAGGAGCACGGAGTCGGCGCACCTGGTGCAAGCAGATTGCAAGCGCCGCCGTTGTTTTACCCGCTCCTGGCGTTGCTTCCCAGAGAATACTCCGTTGCCCTCGATGTATAGCATCGCGGTACACTCCGAATGCCTCCTGCTGCCAGGCGCGAAGCTGGATTGTGGTTCGAGGGGAGCGGTGTGTCGAGGGGCTCATCAAACTCACCGAATATAACAGGGAATACTCTTTGCGTCGTGCGGGGCAATATTTTTTACTAGCAGCTCGAGCTTTTGCGCAGCAACGGGGTTGGTTGTCCACTCTGGTGCAAGACAAAAGAGAGCTGATCCAGAACCGGTCATACCTGCCACCAGACCTTCTCTGTTAGACTTAAGAGCGGTGAGAGCCTCGCCCACGGCTGGCCACCTCGACGATACCACTGACTCAAGATCATTTCTTACAACCTCGCCGGGTGGTGGTAACGGAGATGATTCAGAGCAAAAGCGGTTGAACATCTGCTCCGAAAATGGCGATTGCTCCTCCCGAAATGCAGCAAATACAGCGGGGGTAGGAACCACAGTCGGTGGGACAACTAGCACGAGGGGAACTCCAGAGAGCTTCCAGGGAAGAGGAGCAACCTCTTCACCAATACCCGTAACAATAGCGCACCCACCACGAAGAGAGTAGGGAACATCGGCACCCACCGTGATTGCTATCTGATTCAAAAGCTCGGAGGAGCACCTATCTGCTCGCTGCGTGTCTGAGAGAAGATTATTCCAACACCACTGCAGAAGTGCCGCTGCGTCTGAGGTACCACCTCCAAGTCCCGCTCCGACCGGAATTCGCTTTTTGATGGTTACGGAAATGGCTGCTTTAACGGAAAATGCCTCGCAAAACGCTGAAAACGCCCGCCCAAGCGAGCTGGTTGCTGGATTTTCTATCGTTGATACGGGAGTGCCCTTCGGTGAATCACCAATCACCTTAATAGTTATAGGAACTGACGAATCAGAAAATCGAATCGTTAGCTCATCCGCCAGAGATACATCGACATTAATCATCTCGAGGAGATGATATCCATCCTCCGGTCGCCTTCCGACGATCCGGAGCATGAGATTAACCTTTGCGTGAGCAAGCACGATATCCGGGGAATGCGATAAGAGCACGTCGTCGCGACCTCAAAGGTTTCTCTTTTATGTTTCCCCTGAATGACCAGAGCCCTTATTTTGCAGCCTCTCAACTATGAGACTATTGAGAGACTATTGAGAGACTATTGCGGGCCTTTAAAACTCATCCATCTCGTCAACGTCACGACCCTCTCCACCGGCGCCACGCTCGCGGGTGCTGAATCGACGCTCAACATTTTCTTGCTCGGTCTTACAATCAATGCATAGCTGCGCTACCGGCCGCGCCATGAGCCTCGCTACTCCGACCGGCTCTCCACACGATTCGCACTCCCCAAAGGTGCCATCTTCAATTTTTCTTAGCGCCAAATCTATTTTCTTGAGGAGGTACGCCTCACGTTTGCCGATTTTTTGGAGCGATGCCTGGCTGATTTCAAGAGATGCAATATCAACTGAATCGCCACTGCCTATTTCAAGCTCAGACTCGGCGGAATCACTCAGATCCTCGAGATGACGGGTGATCTTCCGTTTTTCTTCAATCAAAAGATCTTTGAAGGTATCGAGCTCTTTTTTTTTGATGGCGGACATGGGTTCCCCTACCGATAAAGTCTTGCACTTCCTCAAGGGATTTTTCATCCCGAGTGATGGCGATTACTCAGCTAGCTAACGACAACAATTGAGGGGCGTTCGAAAACGATGCGGCCATCATTGTCAACTCTCGAGAGCCGCTTACCCTCACCGAGACTCTACACCATAATCGGGGTAAAACAAATGAGGAATCGCACCACCTTTTTTTACGTGCAAAACGCTCGGCCTCCGACATTCTTATTCCTTAGCGCTCTCCACAGCCCGTCGCAATCGATCATCCATAACGACCTCATCGAGAGCGTGTGCCATAGCGTTAATCAGAGTTTCCTCGATCTGGGGTGCGCGAACATTTACCCCTGAGCGCGTTGCCTCGCCGGTGTAAGTTGCGCGATATAGGATCTCTCCCGAGGCGTGTAGCGCCTCTATCACAATCACCGCGCGCGCCTCAACTGATGTTGAAGGGAAATCGGGATATACCCGCATACCCCACTCGGTGACTCGACTCGTGAGAGCAACAGAGCCTCCTTGCCGCACCGATGCCCCGGCGCTTCTTAATCGCTGCCGAAGCCCTTGTCCAACAACCGAATCAATGGCTCCCTCGATCGGGACAAATCGGCCATCAATTTTTGCTCCCGGCTGTTTGGACAGCGCGATTACGGTAGTGTCAAGCGCAACAGTCAAACCCCGCCATGATGCGGGGCGATACGAAGATGCAGAACTCGGAGGAATGTCGGTTACAATTATCGAGCGACCTAGGTGTGGAGAGCACCCCATTAGTCCAAGGCATATCGTAAAGACCGAAAGCGCAAGAAAAGAGTGATGACGAATAATCTTCCGCAGTTTCACACTTAGACCTTTTTTAAGCTTGATTAGGATAAAAACCATCAACCGACAGGTATCGCTCGCCGGTATCATAACAGAATCCAAGAACACGTGAACCAGCGGGAATCTCCTCGAGTTTTTGTGCTATCGCTGCAAGAGTTGCTCCTGAGGAGATTCCGACGAGCACCCCTTCTTCTCGCGCACACCTACGCGCATAGGTAAATGCATCTTCCTCGGATACTTTTAGCACTCCATCAAGGAGAGCCATGTTTACAATTGAGGGAACAAATCCAGCACCGATTCCTTGCAGCCGATGAGGAGAGGGGGACCCACCACTTAGTACTGGAGATTTTTCTGGCTCTACCGCATAGACCCGAAGATTGCTCCACCGTTGCTTTAATATCTCTGCGCAGCCTGTAATATGTCCACCCGTACCAACGCCTGTAATGATTACATCGATTCCCTCAGGAAAATCATTGAGGATCTCCTGAGCAGTGGTTCTGCGATGAATATCGACGTTCGCGGGATTATCAAATTGCATCGGCATCCAGCTCGACGGGATCTCCTCGAGTAGCTCGCGAGCCCGCGCAATCGCACCTGGCATCCCCTTCTCGCGAGGGGTGAGCACAAGCTCTGCTCCAAGAGTAACCATCAATCTCCGCCGTTCGATCGACATCGATTCTGGCATCACCAAAATCACTCGATATCCTCTAACGGCCGCTACCATAGCGAGCGCGATACCAGTATTTCCAGATGTTGGCTCTATAATCGTGGTGCCTGGTTGAAGCTCGCCAGCAAGCTCAGCCGCCTCAACCATCGAGAGTGCGATCCGATCCTTTATACTTCCACAAGGATTGGCACGCTCTAGCTTGTACCAGACTTCGTGAGTAGCACCAAAAAGGCGATTAATCCGCAGATGTGGTGTTGAACCGATAGTGTCAAGAATTGTGTGTGCTTTCATAGGGGATCTCCAAGACGCAAACTGAAAGGGTGCTTATGCATCACCGCACGCCCTCTGTTCGTATAGCACGGCTTTTTGCGCCCGACTATGGTGAGTATTTGAGGCTGCGAAATAAGGGGGTTCGAGGCGAGGGGGCCGCTGCTTTGGCACAGACTCGATTAGAACCCCCTTATTTCGCAGCCTCTTTCAAGATTTCAAACCTCGCTCTCTACTATTCTGAAAGCGCCAGCCATTCATCCCGCACAGGTGGACTTGGATCTCTCTCTGCGAGGTTTTGAAGAAGTTCGCGGGGGGCGACCTCTAACGAAAACGCCGCACCAAGAGCGTGTTGCCGCACTACACTCGATGCATCTTCTCGGAGTAATCGCATAATCTCACCACCTAGAAGGTCGAATCGTTGATTCACTGCAACGCACAGCGCGTTTCGAATCAAACCTTCGCGGCGTGCGCGCATCAGGGGAGTCCCAGCAAATCGCGCAAGAAACAGCTCATCGCTCGCTATAGAAAGAACATCAGAGAGGGCGATAAAAGGGCCAGTGCGCCCACTTTGAGCGAGCCCCTCAAGGGGAGTTGGCGGAAATTTATGAGCTCGATGATTGTGTGGACACACCTCTTGACAAATATCGCACCCAAAAAGCCACGACCCGAGCATTTCGCGCTCCGAAGCGGCAAGCGCTCCTCGCTTTTCAATCGTAAGATACGAGATGCAGCGGGGCGCTGATACAACATAGGGCGAAACAATGGCGCCGGTCGGGCACGACCCGCCGCACTTAAAACAGCTACCACACGAGCCCTTTACCGATTGTTCCGGTACATCCTCAATCGGTGCCGAAAAAATCACCCCTCCAATAAGAGCGTAGGAGCCAAAGCCAGATCGAATCAAAAGGGTGTGTTTTCCGATAAACCCAAGTCCAGACCGTGCCGCATAGGGACGCTCGAGCAATGGAATTGCATCACTAAAAACCCGCCACTGAATCGAAGTTCCCGCAACACACTCCTTAGCAAATCGCTTCAGAGCTCGCGGTAATACCTTATGATAATCCCGACCCCACGCATAACGAGCAACCCGCCCAAACCCGCGAGGAGTCTGCCCCGGATCGCGAGCCTCATACGGCGCAAGAACAAAGAGAAGCGAAGCTGCATTCGGAAGAAGATTGCGCGCATCCGCAAGTAAATCGGCGGACCGCTTCATATAATTCAACTCCCCCGCATGCCCCTCCTCCTGCCAAATCTCCAACGCCCGCCGCTCCCGAACGCCAAGCGGCTCCGCACTAGTCGCTCCGATAAGGTGAAGATCGGTAGCCTCAGCACATGAGGACAGGTGCGACCAGGTGAGGGAGGGAAGAGGGGACGTTGGCATGTTTACTGGGGGAAGAATGTGAATTGGGGTAGGGTTTGAGGGTATCACAGAAGTTTGGAGAGGGAATCAGGGGATGGGGGGGAGCTGGAAAGGGGATGAGATTTGAGAAGCAGCTGTCGCTGGGCAGCATTGCGGTTATTTGCTATATCTTGGGTGTCGAGTAGTGCATCTCAATGTTCGGGATAACCTATTGAAATTATTGCCACTGGTCCATTTTGCAAACCTTGTGATTTCATCGCTTTAACATGATCATTGCGACGCCCTGCCATGACGCTATTTTAGGGCACTTTGATCCTCTCAATGTGCATATCCTATTCGCATATCTTCATTTGTTACAGTTGCGTTTTAATCTTGGAAACTCTTATGGTCGCTACTAATCCAGGTACATTGGCTCCCACTCCAACAACAGGAACGTCGACCACGGGACATCCGACCCCCCCAACCAATCCAAAGGACGCGGATAGGATACAGGCAGACAAAAAGAAGGTCAGCGCAACGTTGGAGCAATTGAAAAAAGATGGCATTGCTTACAGGGTCACCGAAAAAGGAATAGAAATTCAGGTCAATTTCGATGTCAATAAAGATAAGTCTTCGAATGGAGGACTGGACAAAGCACTAACACACCTCAAAAATATCGGCGGTATCATTCAGAATGCTCGAGTAGAGGCGACCGCATCGCAAACCGGAACAACCGAACACAACAAGAACCTTTCAGAGCAAAGAGCTAATGAGGTAGCAAAGGCTGCAAAAGAGAGGCTTTCGTCGCTGAAAGATAAATCAGTAGAGGCGATGGGGCATGGAGAAGATCCTAATAAGATGATTGTTCCGTGGAAGGGTCCAGGGGAGCCAACGGAGAAAGATGAGAAGTTATTAGCCGCTAACCGTCAAGCCGTGCTCTTTTTGGCGTTAGATCCCGAGGTAATCGATGCTAAGTCGGTGGGCACTAAATCGGATAACTTCCAGCTTTCAGCGGCCGAAAAGGCGAAAGAAACGGCTAAACAACGAAAAGATGCTCTTGAAGCTGCGGCGGAAAGAGGAAGCAATGCCGGAAAGTGGGAAGAGGCTCAAAAGACTGCTGGAAAGGGAATACTTGCCAGTCCGAATGCGATGGTTGCGTTGAAGTCAAAGCTCGGTGAACAGCTCAAGGTTAGCGAGAAAGAAGGGGTCGTTACTGAAGCGAAGATCGCCTTCACGAAAGATGTTAAACTGAAAGACGTAGAGGTCGTTCTTAACTCTGATGGGGTTCTGACGATCGGAAAAAATGGAGGCCAACAACCAGATGCGATAATCAAACAAGTCGCAGCAAAATTGAATTCCCTTCTCCCGCCCGAAGTGGAGGATCAACCGGTAGTGCCCCCTCAAAATCCTGATGAAAAAGGTAAGACCTATAAGCCGGACGGGGAATGGGGAATGGACGACAGGAAGGCCTTAGAAAGTTTACCGCTCGGGCCTGGTAGCAAACTTGGGCCGTTCATGGCAAAAAAATTGCCAGGTTTAGTCGAATTGAAGCACGACGGCGATTGGGTTGTGAACGTTCGCCCGGAAAGTATACAGGTGAGACGCAGACATGCGACGCAGTTCACAAAACCTAATCAGAATGAAATTAAGATTCTTGAAGCGGCAATAGAAGAAGCCCTAAATCCTGCTTAAAAGAAACCTTGTCATCATAATTTCCCTAATTACTCCCCTAAATACTTTTTCTCAGAGGCTTAGAGATAAGGTAAATAGGGGACGGCTACCAACTTTGTCCTCGGAAATGAGCGATAAAAAATCTGGGCAAATAAATCGTGTCGGTTTTGCCCGTCGTCCGGATGAACATTAGTAGAGCCCGTGAGACCACCAACATCAAGAGGTGCATCGCAAACCCCGAGGACGCTCCGCAAGCCATCTTTTCAGATAAATTCTTTATCTCAGATCAGTTAAAGATCCAACTCTCCATCTCGGCTAACGAATTTCTCAGAAAAATTCGAAATAAATTAAAATCAAAACCTATCCGCCCCCCGCCCCCCAAAAGCAAACTTCCCCCCCCTCCAGCGCATAACCCTTTCTATATGGAATTCAATAACTCCCTCATGTTACATTAGAAAGAGGTCTCGGAAATTTTGGTGCTTTATGATAGGTGGGACGGATAATCAAGATTATCGGCCGTAACGACTCAACATTACGACAGGGCTCTACACAATGGCCATACTTGACAGACTTTTAGGGCGAGGGCAGCAGACTCAGCAACAGCAGGGTGGCGCTGAGTTGTCGGTTGGGCAGGAGGAGGAGTCGCTATCCAAATTGCGGGCAGGCCTTGACAGCGCGTATCAGAGGCCGGATGCGGCGGGGTTGCAGGAGCGGGTAGGGGAGGTTGCATCACAAATTGATGGAGTTCAGCAAAGGCTAGGAGATAAAGCCTCGGGCGATGCGCGATACGCAGATACGAAAAAATTGCTCGAAGCGGCCCTTAATCAGCCTGATCATATTCAACGAGGAGCCAATCTTATCGGGGTTATCTCTGCGTGCGACCAGGCGATGTCAAAGTCGGGGGTCGATCAGGGACTTCTAAAGGATACCAAGGAAGCCGCAAAAAAATTGCTCGAGCTTGGAAAAAACGAGGCTGATCTTGCCCAGCAAGAGGTACGGGCGCGAGTTCAGGCGCGTCGCGTGGCAACT
The DNA here is from genome assembly GCA_044345055.1 of Bdellovibrionota bacterium. GTDB lineage: Bacteria > Bdellovibrionota_C > UBA2361 > UBA2361 > OMIW01 > OMIW01. The sequence goes on along the minus strand of JBIJBT010000007.1, from coordinate 25,590 downwards.
CGACGGTCCCAACAGGCAATTATCGAACAAAAAAAGCAGGCGACAGAGCAGCAGCAGCGTCGAGAAAAGCAAGAAGAGGATATTGGTAAAAGCCTCAACGCATCGGCGGCTCAGAGTCAGGCACTGGCGGCTCGCACTAAGAGCGGGGCTGCGAAAATAAATGGAGCTGGTCCCGAGGAGGAGTATTTAACAGAAGCGGAACAGGGGGAAAGCACGATTTCGGATGCCAATGCTCCCGCTGGCGCTGTTGAGACGATACTTGGTCGCGATGGACCAGCCGATGCGGATCGCTCTGCTGATGGGAATGGTTTGGGGCTTGGAGGGGGCGACATTGAAGAATCAGTTGAGCTTGGAAGCTCTACTGATGCGGCTCGTGGAGACGACGAATTTATCGAGTTCATGGTTGGTGAACGGAGACGTCGGGTCAAGAAACGAAAACCTGATGGATCCCTAGTTAGTCTCGATGAGATTCTGGAAGAGGGATTGGGAATTGATCAGATAAATATTCTAGAGTTTATCCAAGACCCGGTTCTTCTCAAATATTTTGATATCGCCATCAATCGACAGCTTGGCGAAATTCGGCAGCGGTATGGAGAGGATGCGATTATTTTATGGACTATTACGGAGCTTGCCCGAGCAATAATAGCCCAAGGTCTTAAGGACAAAGGAATCTCCCTCGACGGCCTTCCACCGTCACTTAGCCGACCACGTACACCAACAGAAGAAGCGGTGGCTGAGGCTTGTCAGGGGGCCATGTTGAACTACGTAAATTAACTCGGTTCTCGCGCGTGAAGGTGCTTAAGTAGCAAGGAATTATTGGCATGTTACCGGTTAAAGATAGATACGACGAGGTGTTTAGCGTTGAGATCGACGGGTGGTGCTACGGCATCACCAAATACCCGGGGGAGGTTTTTCCAGCGCTTGTACACTCTGTAGTAAAAGAGCTTGGACCATCATTTCGCACCGCGATTGAGGCTAATCATGTTTTTGACATACTCGATATCGCAACTCGATTGTCGCGAGCCGCTAAATATCTTGTTGACGAGCGTGAAATCGCCTTTAGTATGCTTTCTCAGCTCCCAAGTCCTCACCTTCTCGGCGAGGAGGCTCAGTTTGTGCTTGCTCAGGTGATAGACCAGGTTGAGCAGGCTTACGGCGGTGCGCTCGACAGGCTGGAGCGGAAATGGAACCTCGAGAAGCGCCGAGCGGGTGGTGGGTCGTCCACCTCTGACGAGCAGTCAATTCCATAGTTTTTATTAGGGTACCTTAGTTCTAGCAGAAATTCCGTTGGAATCGGGCGATTAAATATTGGGCGTTGCGCTGATGATATATCTCTTTCCATGGTGATTTTCGAACGCCGACCTACCCTTTATTTCGGAGCGCTTATATGCGCTGCGGTGGTGCTTCGGGTCTTTGTTGCAATTTACTCTCTGGGTTCAAACGATGTCGGAACTTGGTACCGCTTCGCATCTAGTATCGATCAGGAAGGATTATGGCAGCTATACGGTGTAGATTCTGAATTCAATCATCCACCTTTCGGTGCCCTTCTCGTTTGGCTAATCTTCAAAATTCATACTGCAACTGGCCTTGCTTTTCCGCTGCTCCTGCGTGTACCCGGAATTCTCGGAGACCTAATAACGCTTTGCATTGTAGGTTTTAGTAAGCGATTACCGGTCGAGGCGAATCGAACCGCTTTTCTCTTGCTTTATGGGTTTGCTCCTGTTCCGATCTTACTCTCTGGATATCACGGGAATCTCGATCCATTGGTTGTTGCGCTTTCGTTTCTTGCCGTCTGGGTTATTTCTCTCTCAGAGAGGGTATTTTTGGGGGGAGTTTTACTGGGATTTGCGGCATCGATTAAGCTTCCCCCCTTGGTGCTTATTCCTGTGGTCATAGCTGCCACCGCACGGGGGAAATGGTTACTCTTTTTGCTTGGGTTAACTTTGCCTCTTATTTCGGTTGGGGTCGGTATTGTGTGGGGAGGCGGGCCTTTTTTGACAAATGTTCTCCACTACCAGCCCCCGCTCGATATGTGGGGCATCACGGCATTTCTCACGGCCGCGCTAAATCCCTGGAGCTCTGTTATTCCTGGATTTCCCCACGTCATCGCAACAGCCTATTCGTATCCGGCAAAGGCGCTTATCCTCACCGTTCCAGCTCTTCTACTTGTTGCTCTTCGGTCGACCGATATAATCTTCGGATATTTACTCGCATTCGGTGCATTTTTGATATTCGCACCGGGATTTGGTCCCCAGTATCTTATCTATCCGTTACCGGCGCTCTTGCTCCTTAATCCGCGCTGGGGGGTTAGGTACCTGACAGCGGGGAGTTGCGCACTTTTTGCGCTCTATAGCTGGTTTTTCGTCGGCTATCCCTTTGCATCAGTCCATAATTCAACCGCTCCCGTTCATGTAACTTTTCTCTATTACCTTACATGGTGTGCGATAACCGGCGGGGTTGGATTTACTATCAGTGACCGATTAGTTGGCCGAAAAAGGGTTTAGCTCTTTTTCATTGCCAACCACTTACTTCTTGAAACCAGTTGCCTGGATCGAGCTGTGCGGTATTATGTTCGCTTAAGGCCGGGGCGCTAGGGTAGGACTACACACTGCCAGCGATCAGTTTTCGGCGATGGTTCAATAACCATTCTCAAGGAGGGGGAGGGAGTGATCGGAGTTCTTCTGGTGCGCCACGGTGAAACTGAGCTTAATACTCGGGGTCTCCTTCAGGGGTGGCGCGATTCGCCATTGACTGAAAAAGGGATACAGCAGGCGCAGGCGCTTCGCGATCGGTTGGCGGTAGAGCCGTTCACTCACGCGGTGACAAGCGATCTTGGACGGGCCAAGCAGACGATGGGAATTTTGCTCGAGGGGAGGGAGCTTGTCGTGTTCGAGACCGAGCTGCTTCGGGAGCGTCACTACGGAAAGCTTGAGGGCACATCGGAGATGGTGTGGCGGATTCAGAGAGAGCGACTTCGCAGGGAAAAGGGGGAGGAGCTGATTCCTGAGGAGGGTGAATCTCGTGCCGATGTTCAACGCCGCACGAGGCAATTCATTGTCGAGATGGAGGCGTTGAAAATGGGTGACCGTCTCCTCATCGTCGGTCATTCGCACTGGAATCGGCAGTTTTTGAGCGATCTGCTCGATGTACCAGAGGAAAACTGGGATCTTCTATCTTCGTCACACACTGGCCTCACCGCGCTATGCCGCGACGCCGTTGGCTCTCCTTGGCGGTGCCTATTTTTGGATGATACATCTCATCTTGCGCCTCCACCGCCAGAGCCCTCAAAGCCGGAAGAAGAGGGAGCCAAGGAGGGTTAATTGGGGAGCAAGGTTTTTGTAGCGGAAAATCTGCCCACGTAAATTTCTCATTCAGAAGCCGGTCGATCCTAAAAAAATGCATCCTCAATTAAACGCCCACTGAAAAAGACAAAGTCAATTAACATATCAATAAAGTAGCTTTACCATGACTGAACGAACAGAGCAGGAACAGGTGCGTCTCGCAAAGCTTGCGACGATGCAAGAAGAGGGCTTTCGATATCCGAATGGGGTGAAACGGAGCGGTTTTAGCACCGAGGTTCTCGCGTCTCCATTAATTGAACCACCAGAGCACGGTGAGCGGCACACCGTGGCGGGACGAGTCGTATTGATGCGGCAGATGGGAAAGGCGAGCTTTTGCCACATTCTCGATATGAAGGGGAAAATTCAGCTCTATCTGCGTCAAGATTCAATCGGCGATGAGCAGTATCGTACCGTAAAGGAGCTCGATATTGGGGATATTGTTGAAGCGAGAGGGTACCTTTTTGTAACCAAGACGGGCGAAAAAACGCTACATGTTGATTCGTTTCGGCCCCTTGTAAAGTGCCTTGTTCCACCTCCCGAAAAATGGCACGGCCTCACCGATGTTGAGGCACGATATCGGCACCGACATCTGGACCTTATTTCTCATCCAGAGGTACGGGATATTTTTCGCAAAAGAGCGCAGATAATTCGCCATATCAGGTCATTTCTCGATGATCGCGATTTTCTTGAGGTAGAAACGCCGGTACTTCAAAGTGTCGCCGGTGGCACTATAGCGCGCCCATTTGCGACGCATCACAACAGCCTTTCGATCGATATGTTCATGCGGATTGCGCTCGAACTTCCTCTCAAAAAGCTCGTCGTCGGTGGCCTCGAACGGGTCTACGAGATCGGCCGATGTTTTCGGAATGAGGGGCTCTCCAAAAAACATAATCCCGAATTTACGATGATCGAGCTGTACGAGGCATTTGCAACTTTTGAAGATCATATGGATCTCATCGAGGAGCTGCTGGCTGGTTTGGTGAAGACTATTCGAGGGGGTGATTCACTCATCTATCAGGAGAGATCGATTAGCTTTGCTCGACCATTTAAGCGGTACTCGATGCACGGGTCGCTGTATGAAGTGGGGGGCATTCCCGGTTCAGAGGATGTTTGGGATCTTGCCACTCTTCAACGGATTGCATCGCACCACCATATCGCGCTCGCGGATGCCACCGATTGGGGTAAGGTGCTTGAGGCGTTGTGGGGAGCGTTGGTTGAACCTCGGCTCGTTGATCCTGTATTTATAACCCACCATCCCGCAAGTATCAGCCCACTTGCTCGCCGCAGTGATACGAATCCTCTCTTGTGTGATCGATACGAGCTTGTGGTTGCGGGGATGGAGGTTGCCAATGGCTATTCAGAGCTCAACGATCCGATAGATCAACGGAATCGCTTCGAAGAGCAGGCCGCTCGAAAAGCGGCTGGGGATAATGAAGCGTTCGATCTTGATGAAGATTACCTCCGAGCTCTTGAATCAGGGCTACCACCTACCGCCGGTGACGGTATCGGGATCGACAGATTGACGATGCTTTTGTGCGATGCAGCCTCGATCCGAGAGGTGCTTCTATTCCCGCAGATGAAACCGGAAGGAGGCTCAACTCTTCAAGCCGCGGAGGATTCGTAACTCCGAACGTTGAACATCATCGCTGTCACCGCTCTTCTCACTTAGGCAGTTCCTTATGGCATCTTATCTATCCTCGTGGCGCTTTTCTCGCCTCGTTGCATCACGCTACCTCTGGTCTCGCCGTACCGATGCAGCGGTGACTATTATAACCGCGATATCAATTCTTGGAGTTGCGATTGGAGTCATCACGATCACGGTGGTTATGGCGGTGATGACGGGCTTTCAGGTAACTCTAAGAGAAAAGATTCTCGGTGCCGATGCCCACATAGTGGTGCGGCATCGTGAAGGGCGAGTCGAGCAGTGGCGAGCGGTCAAAGAGAAAATTAGTACGATTTCTGGAGTAAATTCGGTCGCCGCTTACACGAGTCATCAGGGACTTCTGCGAGCCGGAGATCGAGCAACGGGGCTCATTATCCGGGGCCTTGAGCGCTACGGTGCAGCGGCCAATCAGGTAAGTGGTTATCTGAAAAACGGGGAGGATTTTGCCTCAGCCGTTGAGCGCCACCCGATTGAGGTAACTCTTCCAGATGGCACACCCGACACCGCCTCAATACCGAGCATAATCATCGGCGAACAGCTCGCCCGCACAAACGGAATTGAGATTGGAGAAGCAGTCTCGGTGCTCTCTCCTCAGGTTGCCTCCTCCCCGTTCGGATTGGTCCCAAAGTTTCGCCGGTTTCAGGTAACTCAGATATATCACTCGGGACTCGTCGAGTATGAATCGGGGCTCGCGTATGTGAGTTTGGATGATGCACAGAGCTTTTTCCAAATGGGGGACACCGTCTCTGGGCTCGAGGTTCGAGTCGACAACCTTGACGATTCCGGAGCGATTGCGCAACAGATTATCGGCGCACTCGGAGGTTCGGGCGGTGGGTTTATCGTTCAGGATTGGACTGAAACAAATCGCGCATTCTTTGAGGCGCTCGAGCTCGAGAAAAAGGTCTACTTTATCGTGCTGCTCCTCATCGTAGTGATGGCGAGTTTTTCAATTATCAGCTCGCTGGTCATGGTTGTAATCGAAAAGCGGCGAGATATCGCGATAATGAAAACGCTTGGCGCGCGCACCGTTGCCATAGGAAATATATTTCGTGCACAAGGAGCGATTATTGGAATAGTTGGTGTTTCGGTTGGTCTTCTCGGAGGATACTCACTTTGTCGGGGGCTTCAATGGTATCGGTTTCCGATAGATGAGCGAATTTTTCAGATGTCCTCACTCCCAATCCACCTAGATCCTCTTAATTTTTTAGCGGTCGGCGTTGCAGCATTTCTTATCTGTTGTGGAGCCACCATTTATCCAGCGCGGCGCGCAAGCCGTTTTGAACCAGCTGAGGTGTTGCGTCATGAATAGTGGGGGAGCAGGGCGAATTATTCTTGAGGATGTAACCAAGGAGTACCTCGATGCGGAGCGAACACTCACAATTCTCAACAAGGTGTCGTTTGCATTTCCGGAGCGAGGTACCTGTGCGATCGTTGGGCGATCCGGAATCGGAAAAAGCACACTTTTACATCTTCTGGGAGCGCTAGATCTTCCCACAGCGGGGCGCATTATCATTGGAGGAGTCGATGTTACGGCGCTCTCGACTGATGACCGCGCTGCATTTCGGGGACTGCATGTTGGTTTTGTATTCCAGTTTCACCATTTACTCCCTGAATTCACCGCAGCTGAAAATGTAGCGATGCCCCTTATTATAGCGGGCCGACCCCGCGCAAAGGCACTCTCTGAAGCGCACGAACTTCTAGAGCGGGTGGGTTTGCGGGACAGACTTACTCATCGACCAGCTGCTCTCTCTGGAGGCGAGGCTCAGCGGGTCGCGATTGCCCGTGCACTTGTTACACGGCCTGACATTCTTCTAGCAGATGAGCCGACCGGCAGCCTCGACCTAAATACCGGTGAAGAGGTCTGCTCGCTTCTTCTTAAGGTATGTCGCGAACAGGGTAGCCTAATGGTCGTCGTTACCCATAGCACCGAGTTAGCTCATCGAATGGATCATGTTTTCGAAATGGTTCAGGGAGGAGGTTTAGCATCTCGCTCAAGGTAAGCAAAAAGAGCACTAGCTTAAGAGGGTTCCTGAAAAAAAGCTATAATTACAGCTAGTTAAAGCCGTTTTGTCGCATTTGTGACAAGCAAGAGCAAAGGCTTAATTGTAACCTGTAGTACATATTTACGTATTACAAACACCTTAGATCTCTCCTTTTCGTCTCCCTAATGTCCGATAAGGTTTAATTATCGGACGTTAGGGAGACGCTCAATTTAGGTATAGGAAGTTCTTAAACTTGCCCATGACGACAAGATTGTGAGCCCAGGCAACTTCTCCAACCAGTGGTTGGAGTCTTTATCTCGAAGAGATGCGGACGTCCGGTCCGCATGGAGTACTGCCGTATCTCCAGTCGAGTCAATAAGCATTTTTATGGAAAAAACCGCGAACAACGGTGAGTAGAAGAATTTTTAGATCGAAAACGAGAGACCAATGCTCGATGTAATAAAGGTCATGCTCTATGCGCTTGTCGATTGAGGTATCTCCTCGCCATCCGCACACCTGGGCCCAGCCGGTGATACCAGCTGGAACTTTGTGGCGTAACATGTAGCGAGGAATTCGGTGGCGGAACTGGTCGATGTAAATCGGCCTCTCGGGACGCGGACCGACTAAAGACATATCTCCCCGAATTACATTAAATAGCTGCGGAAGCTCATCAAGGCTCGTTGAACGGAGAAATCGACCTAGACGCGTAACCCGATCATCATCAGGACGGGTCCAACCCGGCCCCTGCGATTCGGCATCGAGCTGCATTGTACGGAATTTATAAATCGAAAACCGAGTCCCATCGAGACTCACCCGTTCCTGCTTATAGAATATAGCTCCTCGTGAAGTTAGCCGAATCAAAAGAGCCACAAGCAAAATAACCGGCGATACAATAATCGCAGCGATAGCACCAACCACAATATCGAAAAGCCGCTTCACTATAAGCCCCGCACCCTCTAACGGGCTTCCCTGAACCGAGATAACTGGTAATCCTTCAAACTCCTCGATTGCGCCACCAATGCTCACAAATTGATATAAATCGGGAATAATTTTCACATCGACCAGTGTGTCGCGGAGGCACGCCATGATATTGGGCATTGTAAGACTATCTTCGAGGGGAAGCGCGATAACCACCTGGTCTATACTTACCCTGTTTAGAACATCGCCTAGGTCCTCATAGCGACCAAGGATAGGAGCTCCGTGGGGACCTCGACCCTCGCCGCCATCTTTTGAGAGACATCCGACAAGCTGAATTCCCAACTCTCGTTGATTCCTAATCCGAGAGATAATGTCTTCTGCGACACGACCCGCTCCGACGACCAAAAGGTATCGCAGATTATACCCCTTGCGTCGCGCCTCACTCAGAAAAAACCTAAGCGCCGATCGTTGAATCATCGTCCCAGCTGTAACTGCGGCACCAAAATAGAGAAAAACCAATCTAGAATATTCAACCTCTTTTTCGCGAAAGAGAAACACAAAAGCGATAAGAGAAAGAAGCGCAAACCCATTTGCCTGTACAAGCAACCAAAGCTCGCGGACTCGCCGAACCCCACGCATCGGTCTATAAAGCCCCATAATACGAAAGACAAATCCCCAGATGATCCAAACCGGCACAAGCATCAGAAGATAATCATCGATCCGTGGGATACCCTTGATTGCGGGAACAACATCGGTAGAAAACCGAATCCAATACGCACCAAGCCAAGCAACCGACACCATACCAAGGTCAGAGACCATGAAGAGAAAAGCGAAAAGTTGATGGCGCTGTTTTACCATTTAGGATCTTCCCGCAACGTAACTATTCACCCCTAAAATTCCCAATAACCTCCCACAACCCCTTCGGGGTGGCGGGCGAAAGCCCGCCGGGGGGAAACACTAACTATTCAGCAAAAAACTGCCGACGAGCATTGAGCGAATCGAGCCACCCAAATCACCACCGCGTTTCATGTTTTTTTGTCTTTCGAATGACTCCCTTAAAAAGGTGGGCTGAATAGTTACCCCGCAGCAACGCTGGACCAAGATTGTAGAAATACCTCTGGACTGAATCGAGCGGCTTGTTCTTTACACGCCTTAACCGAGAAGCGCTCCTCGATTAGCATGAATCGGGTTAGAGACTCTACGATATCATCGACCGTGAGGGAGTGACGATTTCCCCGAATAAGCAAACCAGTTGATCGTCCTTCGTCAACTTGAATCGTGTCTGCCGTTCCCCCAAAACGTCGCCCAATGACCGGCCGACCTGCGGCCATACACTCGACCGGCATCATCCCAAAATCTTCAACGCCGGGCAAAATAAGGGCGCGACAGCGGCGATAGTATTCCGCCAACTCCTCATCCGAACATCGCCCAGTTACCACCACAGTCGACCCCGCCTGCTTTCGGAGAGCCGCCTCCATCGGACCACCTCCAACCACCCAGAGGGGCAGCTTGAGCCGATTAGCCGCCTCAACGATAAGGTCTGGACGCTTGTAGGGAACCAGCGCCCCCGCATAGAGAAACGCTTCACCGCAGCTTCCCTCCGCCGCTGGCGCTATCCACGAAGTATTAACCGGCGGATAAACGATTGATGAACTCCTTTGATAGTAGCATCGAATACGGGCCGCGATGAAGCGACTAATCGCGACAAAATCAGTTACACCCGCTGCGCCTCTTACATCCCAGCTACGGAGCCCCTTTATTATAGGCCACAACCCGAGTCTAGCTGGACCAAAATATTGATCGGCCTGGTCCCAGATGTAACGCATCGGGGTAAAACAATAGCAGATATGGCGGGTTCCTTTAGGAACTTCAACATTTTTCGCCGCCGCATGGCTAAGAGAGATAACGAGATCGTACCCTGACAATCTAATTGAGCGGGCCGCTGATGGGTATAATGGCAAAAGTAGGCGGTGAATAGTCCCAGCCTTGGGAAGCATCTGTAACCAAGATGTCCCCCGCACCCGCTCGTCTATCCGCGCCGAGGTACTCCCCGGAACATGAATAAGGGTGTGTATATCGGCATCGGGATAGATCGATAGGAACGCCTCAAGGCATCGCTCCCCTCCCCGCATTCCGGTTAACCAATCGTGGACTAGAGCAACCTTCATTGCAGTGCTCTCCAATAGCAGTCAACCGTTTGGGCGGTTATTTTCCGAATCGAAAACTGCGCTGCATGTTGCACGAGCCTTTTTCGATCAGCAGGAGGGCGATTCAGCTGCGCGGTCATAGCACCTATAAGCGCATCGACCGACATATCTGCTGCGAGTGAATCTTCCTCGGTCATCAATCTAGAAATAGTTGAGACTGGGCGAGCGATAACAGGAACACCAGCGGCGTGGGCCTCAATCACGGGCAAACAAAATCCCTCTTGCAGTGAAGCGACCACAACAGCGCGAGCTCCTCGATATAGCCGATCCATCTCGGCAGAATCAACCCGACCGATTAGCTGAACTCGGGAACCAATTGAGCTCGGCACTTTTTCAGGACGAGGCGTCCCAGCGCCAACGATCAACAACTCAAGAGGTGAAAAAATATATGCAACCTGTTCGAAAGCCGCTAATAGATCCGGAACCCCTTTGTGAGGCTTATCGGTTGAAATCACCGCAAGAAGATAAGGCGTTTGGGTTGAATTATCATCTTCCATAGTGGTCGCCAACCTCGATAGTCCGCCGAAATTTCCTGAAAGCGGAACGCTATTCGGTATCACCGAGAGTTTGTTGGTAACCCCGGGCCACCACCCGGAGAAAGATATAATTTCCGCCCGAGTTTGCTCACTAACTGCGATTATCTGACGGGCTCGGGATACCGCTGAGAAAATATATGGAGCAGCGATAAATGGGTAATAAAATCGCTCAGGATGAAAGAGGTGGTTAAGATCGTGAATCGTTACAACCGATGGAATCGGAATAGCAAGTGGAAGAACGAAATGTGGGGTATGAAAAAGCGAAAAGGAATCCCACGAAATTTCTCGACTAAGTGAGAGTAGCTCACGAAGCGAGTAAAGACCCGCGGTAGTCACAATCTGCGGCAAAGTTCGAATAATTGGGTCTTCTGCTTCCGTTTCTCTCACAAGAACCGTGAGAGAAATCTCCGGATGATTTCGGAGCCCCACTAATAAATTTCGAAGATAGGTGCCTATTCCGCCATCGTTCAATTTTCGCGCATCGAGGAGAAGCTTCATCTAATGCTCCTGATCAGCCGTGCGCAAAAGGTCCCCTTCACGGATATAGAAAAATACCAACAAACTAGTTAACCACACGTCGCAATGATTCCCCTGCCCCTTCGCGAATTCGCCGAATCACATATATTTCTTTATTCTGGGACTCGTAGTAGGTGCGGGTCATTACTTCGGCAAGAAGGCCGAACATCAAAAATTGTAATCCCATCAAAACCAGCATCACCCCGAGTACCATCATCGGGCGGTTCCCCATCGGAACTCCGAACGCCATGCGCTGCAAAATGGCGGTGACCAACATCAACGCACCACCACCACCACTCAATAATCCAAGGGTTCCAAAAAGGTGAATTGGACGTTTTGAGAACCCAAGAAGAAACTTGACCGTCATAAGATCGAGTATCACTCGCAGAGTGCGCGATATTCCGTACTTTGAGGTACCAAATTTCCGCTCTCTATGTCGGACGGGCATTTCAACTATTTTGGCCCCCTGTTCATACGCAAGCGCAGGAATAAAGCGGTGCATCTCTCCGTACAGTCGAATACCGCGGGCGATATCGCCGCGCATAACCTTGAGGGTACAGCCGTAATCGTGGAGCCGAACATTGGTAAAAAACGATATAAGCCGATTCGCTATCATGCTCGGAACTCTTCGCGAAAGGTACTTATCCTTTCGGTCTTTGCGCCAACCTGCGACGAGGTCAAACCCCTCCTCCAACTTTCCAATCATCCTTGGAATTTCAGCCGGGTCATTCTGTAAATCACCATCAAGAGCTACGACTATATCGAATTTCGTGTTCTGAAATCCCGCCGCCATCGCCGCCGTCTGACCGAAGTTACGGCGAAACTCAATGATTCGTAGATGCGGGTCTTGACCCCCAACAGCAACGAGGTTCGCTATCGTTTTATCGGAGGAACCATCATCAACAAAGAGTATCTCATAGGGACGACCCAACGATGCCATCACCCCCGACACTTCGTGGTACGACTCCGCGACATTCTCCTCTTCGTTGAAAACCGGAATAACAACTGAGACCCCTTTCATCTCCTCTTCACTCCCTACCGTCATGAGGTACCTTATTCAACTTATTTAAATCACGCAGGTATTAACCGCCCCAACCTCCGTTGCGCCAATCTCTAAAACGCCGTATCCTTAAGCATTAAGATCAGAAAACGGTAACGCAGGAACCTTCTCAAGTCAAATAGGCTACCACCCCTCATCCAACCGGTGACGAACGATCTTCCCCTCCATCATGTACAGCACATCCTCGGCGATATTCGTGCAATGATCCCCTATTCGCTCAAGATATCGAGAAACCGAGAGATAATGGAGTAGAGCGTCGAGGTCTGCGGGATATGCACGAATTAGACTTTTTACCTCCCGATAATTCGCCCTATTTGCCTCATCGAGCGCCTCATCGGAGCGAATGACCTCAAGAGCTTTCTTTGTGTCCAGCTCAACAAGTGATTCAAGGGACCCCCGCAGCATGCTCTTTGCCGCAGCAAACATCGGGGCGAAATCAATTATTCCGGATGGTCGCGGGAGCCCTGCGAGCCCCTTGGCGCGCGAAGCAATATTTCCGGCGAGATCCCCAATTCGCTCGAGGTCGCTATTGAGCTTCAAAATTGCAACAAGAAATCTTAGATCGATCGCAACCGGTTGATAGAGAGCAAATATTTTTAAGCACTCCTCCTCAACGAAGACCTCGCGCTGATCGATAATCGCATCTTCTTCGATCACCTGTTTCGCCAACGCTGCGTCCCCATCTTCAACTGCACGGATTGCACGATACACACTCTCTTCAACCAGCGCGCTTAAGTTGAGCACCGCCTCTTTAAGCCGCCCTATCTCCCGATCGAGGTGCCTTGTCATCCGAACCTCCCTGTAATGTAATCTTGAGTCTCTTTTTTCTGCGGATTAGTGAAGATATCACTCGTCACTCCACTCTCAATCAGTGCCCCATCGCAAAAAAAGGCGGTGCGATCTGAAACTCGTCCCGCTTGCTGCATGTTGTGAGTTACAATAAGAATCGTATATTCGCCCCGCAAAACGGCTATAAGTTCCTCTATTTTGGCCGTTGAGCGAGGATCTAGCGCAGATGCTGGTTCATCCATTAAAAGTATCTTGGGACGGACTGCGAGAGCGCGTGCTATACAGAGCCGCTGCTGCTGTCCTCCCGACAAACGGAGTGCACTTGCTCCAAGCCTATCTTTTACCTCATCCCACAGATCGGCTCTACGGAGCGATTGCTCGACGATCTCATCGAGCTCGACCCGCCGCTTTTCTCCATGAATTTTTGGGCCGTAGGCCACATTTTCGTAAATGCTTTTTGGAAACGGGTTTGAGCGCTGAAAAACTAATCCAACCCGCCGACGCAGCTCAGCGAGCTCCATGCCGTTGCGGTAAATATCTTCGCCAAGAACCACGACCGATCCCTCGATTCTAACCGAGGGAATAAGGTCATTCATCCGATTTAGAGTTCTAAGGAATGTTGATTTACCACATCCCGAGGGTCCAATTAGCGCAAGCACTTCACCCTCAGTTGCAGCAAGGGAGATAGAATGGAGTGCTTGTCGCTCTCCATACCAGAGATTGAGCCCTGTTACTGTTACTACCTCTCCCATGCTCTCCTTCTTAGACGATACTGCTTTTCTGTCTATACTAATTCGCGGCGCTATCGACTACTTTGACTCCGTGCCCGAATAATAATAGCTGTTACATTGAGCAGGAAGAGTAAAAAAAGAAGCACGATTATCGCAGCTGCGGCGTTTCGATGAAAACCAATCTGTGGACGAGATATCCAGTTAAAGATTTGGATCGGCAAAGTTGTAAATGGTGAATTAAGACCAGTGGGTGTTTTTGTAAGATAGGTCAGCGCACCCAACGCAAGAAGAGGTGCTGCTTCACCGATAATGCGACAAACTCCGAGAATAGCACCGGTAAGAATACCGGGAAGAGCTGCTGGAATTACCTGATACCAGATAGTTTGCATTTTGCTTGCACCGAGCGCTAACGAGGCCTCTCTAATGTCGCGAGGAACGGCACGAATCGCCTCACGCGACACCAGAATAATGAGTGGAAGGACAACAAGAGCCATCGTTAGCGCGCCCGCGATAACCGTTCGACCTAAACCGCACCACCGTACAAATATCTGAAGCCCCACCATCCCAAACAAAATCGCGGGAACACCTGCTAAATTAGAGATAAAGATCTCAAGGATTCGGCTCAAGCGGCCTCGCCTACACAGCTCTTCAAGATAGACCGCTGCTCCGACCCCAAGAGGAAGCGCAACTATCATCGCAACCCCCGTAACCCAAACCGTTCCTGCAAGTGCTGGCAACACCCCTGCCCTATCGGGTAGCCTTGAAGACACTCCCGTCAAAAACTGCCATCCGATCCGTCCTCCACCCGAGACAACAAGATCAGCCGCCATCGCACCCAGAGTCGCAATGCAGAGCAAAAATGAAAGAGCCGCTGCAACTCGAAAGAGCATCTCACCCCCGTTCAAATGGACCCGCTCTTTCTGTTTCATCGGTTATGCCCAGCTTTTAAAAATCTCAATTTTGTGAAACCAATCGCTCTCCGTTACCGATCCATCGCAAATCGCTCCCGAATCCAGATGCTCGCTACATTCAACGTTAGTGTGCCGAGAAATAGAAGCGATCCAACAACAAAGATCGCTTGATGCTCGATTGAACCGTAGGGAGTATCACCCATGACTACCTGCGCAATAAAAGCAGTCAAAGTTTCAACCGCCTGAAGCGGATTAAGAGAAAGTCGAGGTTGTTGCCCCGCTGCAATCGTTACTATCATCGTCTCCCCAAGAGCACGAGAGAGCGCCAAAATAGCCGCTGCCGTTACTCCACCCGCTGCAGCTGGAAGAGTCACCCGGATCATCGTCGTAAATCTTCCCGCACCAAGGGCGTAAGAGGCTTCGCGATAAGATTGTGGAACAACGGTGAGCGCATCTTCTACAAGAGTTGCAACGAGAGGGAGCATCATGATCCCCATAACGATTCCCGCGCTAAGCGCATTAAAGCCAGGAATCGAGGGAAAAAAAGCTCGCAGTACCGGCGTAACCACACTAACCGCGAAATACCCAAACACGATCGTAGGAATACCAGAGAGAATCTCCAGCAGAGGCTTCACCATCATCCGCACAACACGTGGAGCCCATTCAGCAAGAAAAAGTGCGATGATCGTTCCTGCAGGAATAGCAACCGCTAGTGAAACCGTCGTCGTAATTACCGTTCCGCATACGAGGGGCCAGATTCCGTAATGTTTATCCCAAAAAAGTGGGGTCCACTCGGTATCAAGAAAAAACTGAAGATAAGAAACCTGACCAAAAAAAAGGATCGTCTCCTGAAAAAGAGCAATCGCGATCGCAGCTGTTACCCCTACACTCAACCAGGCACAACAGGCAAGCGCGCAAACTCCAAGACGTTCCCGAGCACCATGGAAGCCTCTTCCCATTACCGAACCTCAACTTTACTTCCCTCTTCGAGATCGGTTGCCAAATCAGCGATCCGCAACCGATACCCAACTCCCCGCACCGTCTCGATAAGGTTTGCTGCAACCCCCAATTTTTTTCGAAGCCCGACAATTTGCACATCAATAGATCGATCCGTTACCGGATAATCAGAACCGTGAACCTGATCAACGATATCGCTTCGTGAAAATACAACCCCAACCCGTCCAGCAAAAAGGTATAAAATACGCCACTCAGTTGCAGTAAGTGATAATAGCTCCCCCTCTACACGTGCTTCAAAACGGCGGGGATCGAGATAAAATGGTCCCACTTGTAGGACCCTCAGATCGTCGTGGGGCTCGAGATAAAATCGCCGCATTAAGCTCCGCACCCGCGCCTCAAGAATTCGCGGACTAAAGGGCTTTTGCACATAATCATCTGCACCACGATCAAACCCCTCGATAATGTCGGCCTCCTCACCCCGCGCAGAGATCATCAGAATCGGAATATCAGTCTTTGTCTCAGGATGTTTTAAAACCGAGCAGAGCCGATGCCCATCCATCCCGGGTAACATCACATCAAGAACCAGAAGGTCCGGTACCGACTCACGAATTTTCTCTAACGCCTCCTCCGCAGAGGCAGCAGAATCGACTCGATATCCCGCCTTGCGGAGACAAAAAGAGACAATATCACGAATATCCTGCTCGTCATCGACAACGAGAATGCGGCGCTGCATGGCGATGGTTCCTCCCCGAAAATAAGATATTAGCTCTTAACGGGAACGCTAGCACGGGTGGTGGAAGGTGTCTTGGGGTATGGTTAGATAGGTGCGGCGCTTATCGAAAACTAACAAAAGTGATGGTGAGGTTTTGCAGTCTCTTAGCGAGTAATTTTTTTTAAATTGTGAGATCTTACCCCTTCCATTACGGATAGAGCTGTCTTCTCTCCCAGCTTCCGTCGGCGGATCTTCTGTACTCAAATCTGTCGTGAAGACGGCTCGCGCGAGCTTTCCAGAATTCTATCACCTCGGGAACGACACGATATCCACCCCAGTGTGGGGGACGAGGAACGGGAGAGTGGGCGAATTTTTTTTCGAATTGTTCTAGTCGAGCCGAAAATTCCGCCGCACCTGAGAGGGGGCGGCTTTGCTCTGATGCCCAGGCACCAAGCTGGCTGCCTCGGGGGCGAGTGGCAAAGTATTCATCGGATTCGGCGTCAGAGATCTCCTCAACCCTCCCCTGAACCCGAATCTGCCGCTGCAATGCATCCCAAAAAAATCCAAGCGCTGCATGCGGATGATGCGTTAGGGCCCGACCTTTCTGGGATTCTTTATTGGTAAAGAAAACAAAACCTCTCTCATCAAAGCCTTTCAGAAGCACCCAACGGACCTCAGGGTGGCCTGCTTCGTTTATGGTAGAAAGCGCCATCCCATCCGGGAACTCCAGAAAAACACACCGCTGCGCGAGTCGAAACCAGCGAGAGAATTCCCGAAGCGGATCCTCATCAAGATGGCTCTCGGCAAGTGGACCGGAGAGCCAGAGCCATGGGCGGAGGATGAAGAGGAGGGTGTGGCGCATGGTTTAGGGGGTGTCCTCGTCAGCAAGAAGGGCACCAGCTCTTAGTCGACGAACACTATCAAGACCATCTATGGAAATTTTCAAAGCAATCGCCGCTGCTTCAAGAAAATCCTCTGAGTCTCCCTTTTCTTGAATAGCTGCAATCTGACGACGAACACTTTCAAAAGGATCACTTTGCCCCATGGAGCCGAGAGCACCGACCATCATCAGGCGATCCTTCTCATTATTGGCCGAAACCACATAAGCCACCATCTCCTCATAAAGCACCGGAGCCTCGGGTGATTTTGAGCTATAGAAATTAGCTAATTTGATCAGATCCTCCGGGCTGACATCGGAGAAGTAATCATATGGTATCTCGCGCTCAAAAGGCTCGATCCGTTTGGTCATACGAGCTAAGCCATAAACCGAATTGTTCACTTGAGTTGCAAAACCTCGTATACTCTCGAGCTCAGATGAGGCAGTCCGGAGAAATCCCTGCAATAAAGCCTCAAATTCCCTCGGTGTAAAATGCTCCCCCGGGGGCCTAGCGGCTTCTGTTGGCCTAGGAATGGTGCTCCTAACTCTTCCCAAGTCACGATTTCGCAAAGAATCGTTAAATCCCTCGAGTCCGTACTGTCCCAGTTGAGTGCGGTTATGTTCAAAAAGTTCGCGGAGAATGCTGACCAGTTCCTTTAAATCTGCCGAATCAATTCTTGATTGAAAAACAACTTTCTGATCGAGGATGTTTCCTTCTTTCATTAGTCGATTTAAATTAAACCTTGGATGTCCCATTTCCCGGTCATCGCCATTCGGATTACTCGCTGCCCCCTGCATCATGCCTCATTCTCCTAACTAAACTGTCTACATATTCCTGCTCAACGAGTTTCCTAGAAACGAACTTTTTCTTTCTCGCTCGCTGAGTTGGTTAAACATTTAATATAAAAAATTCGAACTAACCCTCCGAACCTAGAACAAATCACTAACTTCCTGCAAGATTACATTTAAATTTTTCCCCACTCCCCCATTTTTTTATCCGATGTTAGACTCCGTCCCCAATATAACTCTAACCAACCCCGCATTTCCCCCGTGTTACCGGTACTTACCCCAATGAATCCCAACACACCAACCCCAAGCAACCACTACACCCCCAACCACCTCATCGCCCACAATGCAAACCTCTTAGTGGATGCGCTTGAGAAAAAATCTGCTGTTGAGGCTAGACGTGATGCACTGGGATACACCCCGTTTTCTTCGTATGCACTGCCTGCAATTACCGAACTCCTTCGCGCCGTGCTCAACGAACCTGAGGTCGAACTAACCGTCATCGCACGGAAAAAATTTGGCGATGACCTATGCCTAAAATTGCCACGACTTCTTAAAGAGCAGGGAAGCGCCCCTTATATGCAAACAACGATCCCCCAGATCACCGCCACACTCGCGAGTGACGAGCGGACGCGGGAGCTTTTTGCTGGGGTTGCCGTTAAGGGCATATACATTAATCTAAGACTCACCAGTGAGCGGATCGCATCTTTTCTGACGGAGATTATTGCGGCGGGCCCTCGATATGGCGAGAGCGATCTTTGGCGGGGCAACGGCATCGTTGTTGATTATTCAAGCCCAAATCTCGCCAAGAACCTCCACGCCGGACATATTCGCTCGACAATAATTGGTCACATCCTCTCCAATCTCTACGAAGCGGTCGGCGGATATGTGTACCGTACCAATCATGTTAATGACCTTGGCGGAGTTGGTTATCTTATCGCGGGATATCGGAGATGGAGTAATCTTCTTCCTGCTGATAAAACAAAGGGGCAACAGCTCGCCGCGCTATATCTGATTTTCCGTTCCCTTCAAAAAGTTTTCGATGGTGGAGCATCCGAGCCTCTTTTTTCCTCCACGCGAGACCAAATTCGAGCCTGTTTCCCAGAAGCCGACTCCGCAGAAGCCTTCCTCAAAGCTTTTGCTGGCTATAAAGAGGAATCAACCGCGATTCAGGAGTTACTCGAACGGGGAGACCCTGACACCGTTTCAACCTGGGCGATTTTTGTCTCTTGGAGTCTTGAGGAGTTTCAGCGGTTCTACGATATTCTCGGGGTTTCGATCGACTTTGTTCTTGGAGAATCGTTCTATCTTCCAGGAGCGCTCTCTCTTATCCGCGATGCCGTTACATCGGGGGCCGCGGTGGTGTGGACCGCAGAGCACGCAGCAACAGTAGAGAGCCGCTTTGCCGACCAGCTTGCCCGCGAAGAAATAGCGCAACCACTCTTTGAAACCCTCGTAAAAGAAGCTAGACAAGATATCGGCGCAACGGTGGTACCCCTCTCCGATCGCGAACGGGTCGTAATATTGCGAGCTGATGGTGTTTCAATTTACACATCCCGAGACCTAGAGGCGATCCGATTTCGGGCATTAACATTTTCTCCGCGCCGAATTGTGTACGAGGTCGGCGTTGAACAAAATGAGCATTTCGCGCAGCTTTTTGCAGCGGCTCGCCAACTTCATCTCTGCAACAAGTCAGTTGAGCTGGTTCACGTTGCGCACGAAAGCTATATAGACGCATCAACCAAAAAGAAGCTCTCAAGCCGCCACGGCTCATCAGGAGTAGAAGAGCTTCTCTCCTCAACGGTGCGCTATTTTAAAGATAAATACGGCGCGGAAGCGGGATTTTCGGAGGCAGAGACTGACAAAATTGCGCACCAACTTGGGGTGGGTTCAATTATCTTCAACGATATCAAAAAAGATAAGCGGTACCCGGTTGAAGTTCAGGAAGACCTCCGCAAGATGCACGAAGAGTTCGAGCGCTCAGGAGGCGCGTATGTAGTTTATACAGCGTGCCGCGCCCGAAGCATCATCCGCAAATGGGGTAAAGCAGTTCCTGCAATTACCGAATGCCCAGGAGCTCTAGAGCTTGACCCAGCAGAGATTGAACTTATCAAAGAGCTAAGTCTTTACCCACAAAAGCTAGCCGAAGCAGCAAGAACCGATTCCCCATCAGTCCTCGCTCAATACCTTCTCGACCTCTCGCGGAGCTATAACAGCTACTATGCATCGTTTCCTGTAATTAAGGGGGACGTGGTCCATGAACACAGGCTGGTAATCACCAAGGCTGTACAGACAGTACTAGAGAACGGTCTGAAGATCTGTGCGATTGAATGTCCTGAGCGGATTTGATGAAAAAAATTTGGGGTGAGGCGCTGAGCGCTTGTCACCCCAATTGAGAAATGGGACCTGAGCTGCACCTTTACTCCGAGAGTTGTTGGTAAGAATCGGCTGTTGCATTCAGCCGCTCACCAACGCTCCCCTCCCCCAGCTTGGCCCACTTTGAGAGAACTTCTTCGGGATATCCCCGATCATATCTCCAGAGATGAGCCTCGACTGTAAGGCGCCACCCAAGTAAGGCAGCGAAAGGAGCTGAATCGGATATCCGTTCAGCAGCTGTTCTGAACTCCTGACGTTCAGCCGGAAGGAGCCGCTCGATTGATAGGCTAATCCACCGCTCCCTCGGCCTTGATGGAAAGGGCACCGTCACTAGGGTGATGCTCAAAGAGCCCAATAGCGCCAGGTAGGCGACTATCGCAAGCCCCCAAAGTATCCACCCAGCGGAACCCAACCTTCCAGAAAGACCGAGAACCAGTAGGATCCCGGTTATGATCAGGATCGTGCTCCACGCCTCGGCTAAAGCCAAGACGCAATACACAGGTATCCTCCAGAGAAGGATACCTTCGACTGACCTCCAAAGGTCAAAAAAAATAGGGTCCAAAACAAAAAACCTGCAATGCGGTCCGAGCCTACCCCAAACCAAACCTCCAAATCAACCCAACTATGGCGATACCTCCCAGCAAAATGGCATCAACGGGCCAATTCCCCCCTAATAACTGCAAAAAATAAACTCCATCCGACTATCTCTTATCCTCCCATTTCCCGCTCCTGCTTCCCCACCGAAGCCGCCAAAAACTCAATCACCGCGCCATTGAATGCTCGTTGTTGATTGAGTTCATCCTTGAGTGCTGCCCTTACTAGCGGAAAGAGTAATCGTTTTGCAAGGACGATAAATTTTCCGACAAGGGGACGATGAGATGTAATGTTTTGCGGTGGTCCCTTAAGGTCCCAGGAGGCTGTCAGTTTTCGGAGAAGTTCGAGTTGGTTATCTGAAAGGTTGACGGAATTATTAAGAAGAGCAAGCTCGTACCGTTGAAGATAATCGAGATCATCCGATTTAAAGGAACCTTCAGAGATTGCTTTCGACAGACGGGTACAGACCCGTTCCTCGAGCTCGGTATCCTTTTCTCCATTAAAGGTCAGCCAACCTATCGGTGGTTCAGATTTTATCTGCTGATCAGTTTGCATAATCTCAAGCCTACCCCTTCTACCTTTTTTTCCCTACCACTGGCCCCGCCGCAATTCAACCCATCTGAGCCGCCGGAAGATATCACGGGGGGTAATATAACCGCTATCAAAACCGGCGATCGCTGAGAAAAGAATCGCCGCTGACTCCCGAATTCCAAGCCCTGGCTCATAAAAATGGTTCACCCCATCGCAAAATATAACCTCGCCCCTCTTAACAGCAGGAAGAGTATCCCAACCCGGTAGCGCCTCTAATTGCGGCAAGCACGACATGGAAGCTGAAAGCGATGCACCGGTAGGAGCAACGATCAAAACATCGGGCGAAAAGGCCCGAATATCACTCCAGTTGACGACTTTGTAAAAACTCTCTCCTGCCCAGTAGAGAGGGTGAGCAGAGGCAAATCGAATAAGATCACCAACCCACTGACCTGCGACCATCAACGGGTCAATGCTGCTGAGAAACACAACCCGCTTATTTCGAATTCGCTCATAAAAACTATCAGCCCAGTCCAATAGCTGCGACCGAAGCCTTTCACTTACACCAAGAGCTACACCAGGACACTCAAGCGATCTCCCTATCGATTTAATTCCGGAGAAAATAGCGTTTAGGCTCTGCGGCGCATATCCGACCACCCGAACCGAATGTCCCCATTCCATCTTCAAACGGGCCCGGACTACCTCCATCGGAATCGTTTCAGGATTGATTCCAGCCAAAATAACGGTAGGACTGAAGGGCCGAAGCTCTCTGATGATCTCACGGCTAAGCCCAAGAAGAGCTAGAGGATCGCGAACTGGATCGGTCGCAGGAGAGCCAGGTATTTCACACACGAGCGACTCCCCCACGAGTGAATCCCCTTTTTCAAGCGCACGGACGATATCACGAAGATAATCCCAGGCGCTGAAGCATCGTATTTCCATACTCGGCAAGAAGAATGTAGAGGCAAGACACCGTATCACCTGCAGTATCGCATACTGTAGGCCGAGTAAGCATTAGTAAAGTCAAGCCCTTCCTTTTCCCTCTGATTTTACCCTCCGTTCTTCCTAATTCTGCTCATGAGTTCAGTTTGACCGACAATTCCAGCAATTAGAACAAAGAATCGCCAACATGGGCATCCTTGGGTCGATCGGCAGCATCAAAACGACAGTATCTCGTCCCACTCCGTAAAAAGGCTCGTGCCGCAAAAACTAAGCGTACCTTCTGCTGATACTACAAATGACACCTCGGATCGTTAGGCACACAATCGGCATCGCCACTTTGTGCATTCTAGTTGCTGGATGCCTCACGGGTTCCTCCAACCCGCTTGTCGGCAAAGGCCCACTTCCTTTAAGCGCAACTAATCCATTTTTGGGGGCCAATCAGTTTCTTGGCGAGCAGCTCTCTCAAGGAAGATCTATTCGTGAACTTTTTGTGCAACGGGGGGGACCAGATGCGATCGAGCTTATAAACCGCAATTCATTTCAGCTCATATATCTTCGCTATCGACAAACGTATTTCGCAGATAGCATCGACACCGGTACTGGAAATAATGATTGGATGATTCGAGGGCCTTTTACGCTATCTCGCCGCCAATTTTTGACAGTCAGGAAGCTCGGTATTTTCCCAGGAGCAGCACCAGTCTTTCTGGTAAATGGACGCTTAACTAACTTTCAGCTTCCTCCACAACCAACGCCAACTCCGACAATATCGTCCCACACGCACCATGCGCAAACCTTCCACACACCGCAAAAAAAACGAGCACCAAAATCAAGCAAAAGGGTAGTAATAAGAGCTCCCCGAAACCAACCGAGCCGCCCCGTTGCACCCATAATCGGGTCCTCTTCAGGTGCAATTGGTCGAGAGCCTGTAATAGGGACCTACACGCCGAACTCTGATCAACGAGCACTTAGCGCCACACGTCCGACCCCCATTCCTATAGAGGCTCTGCAACAGTTAATTCAGCAGGGACTAACCCCCACAGCGACCCCTGTTCCAACGGTGGCTCAGGAAACCACGTCCAAAGCTGCTGGACCGTCTGATAAAAACAAGGATTAATTAGCTGTTGCCGTTGAATTTGCAGCTTTAGGAGCTTCGGCCGCTGCTGGGACCGCTACCGCCGCTGTATTTACAGCTTCCGGAGTTTTATCAGCTGGAATAACCGTTTCGACCGCAGCCGCTGTCCCCTCTGGTGCAGCCCCCTCAGTCGTAGCAACTGGCTGCTGCGCCCGCTCGACCGCCTCTTTCATGAGCGATCCTTCAAGCCGTTCAGCTGGTGTTCCCGCCACCGACTCTGCTGGGCCGTAATATTTTATCAACAGGATCGAGGTCACCATGAAGAGCACAGCTGAGACAGTTGTAGCCTTAACTACAAACGCCGTAGCTCCGCCAGCTCCAAAAAGGGAATTACTACCCCCTCCCAGCGCCGCTCCCAAATCGGCACCCTTACCCTGCTGAAGGAGAACAAGCCCGATAAGGACAAAGCAGAGGAGCACATGAATGGAGAGAATGAAGTAGAACATTGGAACACTCTTGTGTGGAAACTAGTGGTAGACAGTCACGGCTTTTATATATGAACGACACCTACCATTTTAGAGAAAAGAAAAAGTTGATTATCGCCCCGCTTGGTATCACCTCACCTAACAGCAACTAACTAATAATCTGAGGTGGCGCCTCTTCGGCACGTGCTGCCAACGCCGCCAGCAATTGTTCGGCGATCTCAGAGAAGTAGCTCCCCGGAACCGTCTCGGACTGCTGCGCTGCGGGTGAGCCGACATCTCCTCCCTCTCGAATCGTTGTGTCAAGGGGAATTGAAGCAAATAGCGGCACACCGCACGAGTCAGCAGTCCGTTTGCCTCCACCCTCTCCAAAAATCGGCACTACCGACCCATCAGCCAATCGGTACCCCGCCATATTTTCAACGATACCGAGCACCGGCACATTGACTTTGCGCAACATGCTGATCGATTTTCGTACATCTGCCAAGGCAACTTCTTGCGGGGTGGTAACAACAACTGCTCCCGCGAGGGTAACCATCTGAGCAAGGGAGAGCTGCGCATCCCCTGTACCTGGCGGCATATCGACGATGCAAATATCGATTGCACCCCAATTTACATCGTGAAAAAGTTGATGAAGCGCCTTACCAAACATCGGCCCGCGCCAGATTACCGCATCATCAGGGTTGCTCAGGAAAAACCCGAGCGACATATATTTCACCCCGAATTTAACGGGAGGAATCATCTTTCCTTCGTGGTCCATCGAGAGCGTTCCACCACCGAGCAGAGTCGGGACACTCGGCCCATAGAAATCGCTATCAATAAGGCCCACCTTTAGCCCCCGCTGCGCCAACGACACCGCGAGATTTACCGCTACAGTCGACTTGCCGACGCCACCTTTGCCACTGATAATTGGAACAATTTGTCTCATACAGAGTCGCTTTCTTTCAATGATTTTATCTATACCGCTATGCCCGATTGGTGGCCTACTGTAACTGAAAACAGTACCATCTGCCAAACCGATTAATTATCGGCTAAACAAACGACCTCTGAATCCTATTCTAAAAACCGCCCATGAGCACCATCCCTGAATTCCGCTCCACTGAACAAAAACAAACGGATCGCAGCTCCGGTGCTCTTCTCGTTACAACCGTTCCCTCAGCGGCTGATGCAGAACGATTGGCAAAAATCTGTGTTGAGGAACGGCTCTCTGGTTGTGTTGCAATAATACCCGCTATTAGCTCCGTTTATCGTTGGAACGATGCCGTAGCGATGGAGCAAGAGGTTCAAATTCAGTTTAAAACCACCCAAGACGCGCTCCCCTATCTGCGACGAAGGATTATAGAGCTTCATCCCTACGAAATCCCGGCGATTATTGAGATTAATGCAAATTTTGGAGCCATGTATGGGCGATGGCTCGCCGAGGAGATAGCTCCAGCAAAAACTCCATCGGTCGTAATTCTCGCATCGGGACGAGGATCAAACGCTCGGGCGTTGATAAATAACCAAGGCCCGTACCGCATCAGCACCATAATCTCAGATAACGAAAGCGCTCCCGTTCTCTCATTCGCCTCTGAGGCTGGCATAAAGGGATTGACCTGCTCTCGAAAGGC
>JBIJBT010000134.1:0-5041 GCA_044345055.1 Bdellovibrionota bacterium | reverse complement strand
AAAAATAATCAAATTTGTATTCCTGCCTCCCTCGCCCCCGACCTCACCCCCACCTCTACACTCTAATCCTCAGAGCTAGGGGGGGGGGATAGAAGTTTGGAATAAACCTTGATACCCTATCCTTAATAAAGCTTGCACACTTCTGTTCCGCTGTTTAAACACTCTGCACTGAGGGCGAGGAAATGGCTCTTTCACCTGAGAACTTAGGAAAGGCAGTAGCCTCGCTTGCTCTTTCCGTAGCGCAGCCGAAGAATGAGTTCATTCGGGACTCCGTAATTCAAAGATTCGAATTCACCTATGAACTTGCTTGGAAAGCCATTCGGAAGCAGCTTATAGAGGAAATCGGCGAATTGAGTGCCGAAGTTCTGTCACGAAAAGACCTGTTTCGAAAGGCCCTTCAACAGAGGATCATTTTAGACTTTGACGCTTGGGTCTTGTTCCACGAGGCCAGGAATAGCACCTCTCACAACTATAATGAAGCGAACGCTGAGAGGGTCTATCAAGTAGCTCTTAAATTTCTTCCGGAGGCTCAACGTCTGCTGTTACTCCTCAAAGAGCGAGGCTGGTGTGATGTCGCTGAATCGAAACTATCTTAAAATGATCACCTCTGTCATTTCTGAAGTGATTCCTGATGGTGAGATATTTCTCTTTGGTTCGTTTGCTCGTGGTTGTGAACGAAGCTATAGCGATCTTGATATTGCTGTACGCGCATCTTCTCAGATCCCTTTTGAAAAGATGCTAATTTTGCATCATCTTTTTTCAGAATCTGACCTTCCTTACGTTGTTGATATCGTGGACCTAAGATCGGTGAGTGACGGCTTTCATTTGAGCATCGAGAAAGATCTCGTAAAAATTGAACAAGATGGGTCTGTCACTCCAATTACCTCAAATTAAAAACAATTGAAGAATCGGTGTTCCGAGAATCTGAGCAGGACGTTGCTCGCCCTATTCTTCCAACACAACCGGGATTACCCCGCCCGGACGCGAGTTGCCTCAAATTAAAAGACATTGAAGAGTCGGTGTTTTGGGAATCTGAGAAGGTCGTTGCCTTGTTGAGGAGATGGCGGCGGCGGGATTGCGGGTGCTTGCTTATGGGTATCGGGAGGTTGTCGCAGCAGGGGAGAGTGAGCTCCAGCGAGCGGGCGATGTGGAGAAAGAGCTCAATCTTGTTGGATTAGTGGGGCTGCTCGACCCACCACGACCGGAGGCTCGTGATGCAATTAAAACGTGTCAACGTGCTGGAATTACCGTGGTGATGATTACGGGAGACCATCCCGCGACTGCGTGTGCAATAGGGAGAATGGTCGGCATTGAGGGAAGAGATGATGAGGTTATTACGGGGAGAGAGCTTGCTCAATTGAGTGAGTCAGCGCTTGATGGGCGTATCAGCAAAATCAGAATTGCGGCGCGAATCGCTCCTGACCAAAAACTGCGACTCATCGAGGCTTTACGGCGGAGTGGCGCGTTTGTAGCGATGACCGGTGATGGAGTAAACGATGCTCCTGCACTTCAGGCCGCGACCGTGGGTGTGGCGATGGGAAAGGGTGGTACCGATGTCGCTCGAGAGGCCTCAGACCTGATTTTACTCGACGATAACTTTGCAACTATCGTCGCAGCAGTTCGAGAGGGGCGAATTATCTACGATTCAATCAGAAAATTTGTCCGATTTGTTCTAGCAAGTAACGTCGCCGAGCTTCTTCTAGTGGTCCTTGCCCCAGCGCTAGGACTGCCCCTTCCACTTTTGCCTATCCATATTTTGTGGGTCAATGTGGTAACTGATGGGTTGCCGGGACTAGCACTTACCCTCGAGCCAGAAGAGGGAGACACGATGACAAGACCGCCACGCCACCCCGAAGAGAGTATCTTCGCCCAGGGTCTTGGCGTTGACACAATAATCGGCGGCTGTGCCCTTGCTGGTGTAGCCCTCTCCACGGCTCATCTTGCCTATGGAGCAGGCGACCCCGCGTGGCAGTCAATCGTATTTACCGAGCTCACTCTATCGCAGCTTCTTTTTGTCCTATCAGCGCGGCGTGACCGCGTAAGCAACTTTGCCGCTCTCGTGCGCGGCAACCCAACCCTAATAATCACAGTCCTCACCAGTATCGCCCTCCAGATCTCGATTCTTTTCATCCCACCGTTATCCGCCGTGCTTCGGGTCGAACCGCTGCCGTTTGGTTCGTTGCTGTGGTGCGTGGTAATGGCGAGTATTCCGGTGGGTGTGGTTGAGGGGATAAGGAGGGTTCGGGGGTGGGGGAGGTAAAGCGAGGGGTTTAGAGTTAGGGCGGAAGACACGCTTTTGAGCTTCGGACGTGCTTGTGATAGGTGATTTGAGAACTCAAAACATTAAAGACCGATAAAGGCGCTCATACGTCGCGGCCAACCCCTTTTCCCCAAAATTATCAAAAACCCAATCTCTCCCCTTTTTTCCACGTTCTTCACGACTCTGCCCTGTTTCTTGGAGACGATTTATCAACATATCTGCTATCGCTCTGGGTTCGCGTTCAATTATGTCAGTGGCCCCAGAACTTTCTAGTTCTCTCCAAATATCGACTCCCTTCGTTGTTATTACTGGTACTTTACAGGCCAAAGCCTCCAAAAATACTAGACCGAAGTTTTCCTGGTAGGTAGGTAGAACAAAAACGTCGGCGTTCTGATAGAGGCTTATCTTCAAATCTCCATCAATATGTCCCGTGAAAAGAAACTGTTCTGAAACACCCAAATCTCCGACCCTAGCTTTCAATTGATTAGTATAATCGCTGTCACCGGAGCCCGCGATTATAAATTGCGGCTCAAGACCTCGGACTTTTAAAATCGATGCGGCCTCTATCAAATGTTCGCACCCTTTTTTTGGGTGCAAACGCGCAAGAAACAAGATTTTTGGATTATCATTATTTAGTGATGTAAAGCTCCTTCGTGCCAACTCCGGCCCGGGCAAATCTGAATACCTACTTAAATCAAAAATCGGAGGTAGTACGAGCGCCTCTCGCCCTCCTAAGAACCGACGACTCTGTTCCGCTTCTGAGCGGCACGAGGCTTGGACTGCTTCTGCGCCTGCTAGCATCTTGTTCCCCGCCAGCATGAGGAATAAGTTCTTTTTAAGGTCTTTTACCTGACCCTGATTCATTGCCCAGTCGTTCAGAACACCATGCAAGGTAATGATATAGGGTACACCCATCTTTCTCGCCGCAGAAGCAATTTGCAGCCCGGGGATACTCCACAAGCAATGTAATTGTAGAACATCAGCACCGAGAAGTTGATTCTCAATCTCCCTCAACTGCCGAGGACCAAAAAAAAGTCCTTTCAACCGGGGTGAACCAATTCCTATAATCTTTGGGTCGTCATTACAATCGACGGAACTCCCCAAGGCCGCGCTGGGCTCCGGGGATTCATGAGTCAAGATTGTAACCCTCATACCTGATTTTGATAGAACCTCACTTCCCTTGGATACAACGGCCGCAACTCCGCCCTTTTTAGGATCAAGATCGTCAATATATCGCACTATATGACACTGAGGCGTACGAAGTGGGGAGTTTTTAGCAGTCTGTCTAGTTAAATCGATCATTTCGGATCTCAACAATCTTACTTCAACTGTCGGGTAATCGTGTTTTAGTAGCACGAGTTGACTCAAATTAAAAGCCATTGAAGAGTCGGTGTTCCGAGAATCTGAGCAGGACGTTGCTCCCCCTATTCTTCCAACACAACTGAGATTACCCCATCCGGACTACCTAGGGAAGCTCTACGTCTCAGAGAAGAGGGTGAAGGACGATTTGGGGGAAACCAATGCCTGCCGCGAGCAGCATATCTATTTGCACTCACAGCCTCGTAATCGTCCGCGACGGCGGGGGATCTATAGGATGGAACGGCTGTCCTCGCATCACAATCTTTTTCTACCCTTTATGGGTAGGTTCTAAGCGGCGGTAACACTTGTGAAGCCTTTAGAGTTTGTCTTCCTACCCCGAATTTACAATCGATTCGGGCATAGAATTACAACTGTAGGCTAACTAAACTTAATTTGTTCGCCGAGTTCAATCTCATACTTCTAAGGCAACTTGGAGCTTAAAGGCGACATCAGCAAGGCGTCCGCAAATTCCATTTGCCCATCGTTCCCGCAACAAATCTTTCAGCAATGCTGGGCCATCTCCGTTTGCTATTCTTTCTAAATGTTCTCTTGGAGATTGGCAGTTTTCACACGCCCGGCCGACTAAATAGGACAACTCTCTTGCTGAACTTACGCTAGGAGTTTCAACTAAACCCATCAGAGCTTTTTTGACCCAATCAGGGTAATAACCAGTTTTTGATTCTTCTAAAACTTCTAGCGCAATAGAGGTGTACTCCTTTTCTACATCAATTGGAATTATGACCCCGGATCTATACTTATTAAGGATATCGTTTCTACGCTGCGCGTATAAAACTTCAAGGTCTTCTTTCCTTGAAATAGAATCATCCTCCTTAGGTATTTCTGAGCCAATTAAACTAAAATTTTGTTCGATAATATATTCAGCAAAATTAACTGTAGATCGTAGTTGCTGTATCGCTATTAATTCAGGAAGATCATTATAACTTGGCGGGTTTGACTGAAGATATTCTATTGCATCGAATCGAGGAAGGCTATCCCGAAATTTTTTAAGATCGCGAACAAGTTGATCAAAGCAATCGACACTTTTGCCTTCGGTTTTTAGAAAATTCTCTATTATGGTTCTTAATTCTTCTGATTTGCCACCTTTAAATTTTTCCGATTCTTGAATAGTTTCTCTCAATTTACGCTCGGATTCTCTGACTACATCCGCCATTGTTGTCGGGCCTGGTCCAATCTCTTCATGACCCCTAGCCAATCTCTTTAAAATATCTTCGGCATCAGAGGAACTGTTTACCAATATTATCGGAGGGGTTTTACGGAGAGTTATCTCTTCGGGAAGTATCATCCGACATGTTTGAAAGGGGTATGAATTTGAACATTCATCAATTAAATGCCGAATCGCTGCTATACTAGAGCTTTTCTGACGGTATTCTTCAGAATTTATTTCTACTACAGGGGGGGCAT
>JBIJBT010000013.1:0-43400 GCA_044345055.1 Bdellovibrionota bacterium | reverse complement strand
CGAGTAGATTTATCGAAGACAAGGTGCACAAGGTGAAGGCCGAGCCGCTCGGGCCGACCGTGATGCTCGATGGCGAGCGGTGCATCATGTGTTCTCGGTGCGTGCGTTTCTGCGATGAGGTAACAGGAACGTCAGAGCTTGGTCTATTGAATAGAGGTGATCGAACTGTGATCGCAGTGAGTCCCGATCGACCTCTTGCTAACCCACTTTCCGGAACAGTTGTCGATCTCTGTCCAGTTGGAGCATTAACCCATCGTGAGTGGAGATTTAATTCTCGAATCTGGTTCTCAAAACAAACCGATGCTATCTGTCCAGGTTGTTCAACAGGGTGTAACGTTCGGGTTGCGGTTCGGGACAAGTTCGAGGTTGTGCAGGTCAAGGCTCGTTACAACGAGTCCGTAAACAAAGAATGGCTCTGCGATGAGGGGCGTTACGGCTTTGAGCGATTCCTTCCCGCAGCAAGACTAGTGGCGCCGACCTTAAAAGGAGCGGCGGTGAAGATCGATGATGCGATCCGCGCTCTTCCGAAATCCTCTGATGAGGAGGTTGGGGTGCTTGTATCGCCTGACCTGCTGCTCGAGGAGTTCGTGCTGCTGAAACGATTCTTAAGGCAGCGCTTTCCCCGAGCAGTGGTTGCGGTCGCCTATCGTGAACGAGCGCTCACTGACCTTGAGGCGATTCTTGTAAGTCCCGATTATGCGTCCAATATTCGGGGTGCACAGGTCGCTGGGTTGCTTGATGCTGAGCCATCTCATCAATACGAGTTGGTACTTCGTAAGTTGAGAGCGGGTCTTTTCTCCCGAATCTTCCTGATAGGTGAGCGTTCAATCATTAAAAGCGATCTCGATTACGAGACTCTCGGGGCGATAAAGGGAGCGCAGCAATCATTAAGTGTAGGCACAGATAAGGAATCACCACTTGCTGGAGCAGCTCAAATCGTTGTTCCCGGGCGAAGTATTCTTGAGAACAGCGGTCTGATGGTCAACCGCAACAACATAGTTCAATACACTGACCGTATTGTTGAGCTTCTTGAGGGAACAGTTCCGGAGTGGCGCTTCATAAATGAATGGGCTCGAGCATCGGGCGCGCCTCTTGTTACCTCTTCTAATGATCGAGAGCTTACTCTCGCGATACTAGGGTCTGAGGAACAGCTCAAAGGAATGCGAATCGCCGCCATTAAGGCTGGGGGTATAAAGCTGAACTGTTAGGGCAAGTGTGTAAAGAATAGTGGAGCGCGTCACAGTCGACGTGGCAGAGGGGAACGGAGAGCGGAGATAGAGCGGGATATGGAACTTCTGATTTTAGGTATTAAGGTTTTCTTCCTGTTCAACATCATTATGGGACTATCCTCCTTTTGCACCTGGTTCGAGCGAAAAGGATCAGCGCTCATTCAGAATCGGATTGGTGCAAATCGTGCGGGTGCATACTTTAAGACCTCCATTATTCCTCTCAAACCAGCCTTCTTTCTTGTCCGGTGGCTAGGAATTTTGGGAGTTATTAACACGCTGCTGTGTGATGCAGTAAAAGCTCTCCTTAAAGAGGATTTTGTCCCGGAAGGAAC
Organism: Bdellovibrionota bacterium; assembly: GCA_044345055.1. Classification (GTDB taxonomy): domain Bacteria; phylum Bdellovibrionota_C; class UBA2361; order UBA2361; family OMIW01; genus OMIW01. The sequence goes on along the minus strand of JBIJBT010000013.1, from coordinate 41,839 downwards.
CTCAACAATAATGCATGCCCTTGGGCCTTTTCTTGCAGTTCTTCCAGTTTTTGTTGCGTTTGCGGCTATTCCGATTGCTCCAGAGTTCTCGATAGCTGGCTATCATATTCTTCCACAGGTTGCACCGATAGATTCAGGTCTTTTATTTATCCTCGCGATGGGTTCCCTTTCGGTATACGGGGTCGCAATGGCGGGGTGGACCGGAAATAATAAGTTTTCTCTTCTCGGAGGTCTGCGGGCTGCTGCTCAGATGGTCTCGTATGAGCTTGCGATGGGTCTCTGTTTCGTGGCGGCGGCGGTCATCTTTCAAACGCTTGATCCGTATAAAATGGTTGAACAGCAGGCAGGGTCAATACTAAATTGGGGGATCGTTTCTCAGCCTCTTGGCTTTTTTATCCTATTCATCGTTGGAATGGCTGAAACCAAGCGTGGTCCTTTTGATCTTCCCGAAAGTGAATCGGAGCTTGTAGCGGGATATTTTACCGAATACTCCGGTATGAAGTTTTTGATTTTCTGGCTAGGAGAATTTGCTGAAATAGGGCTCTTTTCGCTTCTTCTGGCTATTCTTTTCTTCGGTGGATGGGAGATACCTTTTGTCACCCTTCCTCAGGGGATGTGGTGGACGGCTCTGATCGGTCACGGCGTGCTGATGGGCAAAGTGGTAGTCCTCTCGATGCTTCAGATAATAATCAGATGGACTTTGCCCCGCTTTCGATTTGATCAACTTATGTCGCTTGGTTGGAAGGTCCTCCTGCCTCTGTCGATGGTGAATCTGATGGTTACTGCGGCTATTCGTCTCTTGCTTTTTAGGCAGTAAAGGGAAGGGGAGAAAGAGGATCTTTCGGAAATGCCCCTTTTAAAGAAATGGGCACCGGAACGCAACTTTAGAAAGGGTCAGTTATGTCGGTAGCGGTCGCGCTCTTATCAGTTCTCATGCTTGTCTCCGCGGTAGCGGTGGTGGCTGCTCGTAGCCCCATCGTGAGTGCTTTAGCTCTCGTTGGAAATTTGGTGACGGTGGCTGCTTTTTATGCCGTGATGAACGCCCATTTTCTTGCGGCGGTGCAGATATTGGTGTACGCGGGTGCGATAGTCGTGCTCGTAGTTTTTGTGCTGATGCTGCTCAATGTGAAAGAGGAATCTCGGCGAGCGTCTGATTTTCTGCTTCAGGCGGGCGCTGCGCTTGGTGCAGGGCTCTTTCTGGTGCTCGTATTTCCCTTTTTTGTTCGGGGAGAAGGGGCTCTAAAGGGTGGCGAGCCGGAGGGTACTGTAAAAGCGATCGGCCGTTTGGTTTACACTGACTATGTGTATTGTTTCGAGGTCGCTTCTATCTTGATATTAATCGCAGTCGTCGGTGCCGTAACGCTCGGACGCCGCGCCCGGATCTCTTCACCCGATCAAGAGCCGAACGAATCAGGACAAAGGTAATTCCATGGAATCCATTCACACTATTCTCGCCATCTCGGCGATAACTTTCTCAATCGGTGCTGTTGGGGTAATTACCCGCCGCAACGTTATAGTTGTGTTTATGTGCATAGAGTTGATGCTCAACGCAGTAAATCTGTCGTTCGTTGCGTTCTCTCAACTAGTTGGGAACCTCACAGGTCAGGTCGCTGTTTTCTTTGTCATGGTGGTCGCCGCCGCTGAAGCAGCAGTAGGACTGGCTCTGTTTATCGCTCTTTTTCGGACTGCGAGGTCCGTTGATTCAACGTCGGCTAATGAACTGAGGTTGTAACTTATGGATGCTCGGCAGGTTGTTACCTCGTTAGATCCCGCTCTTATTCCGTTAGCTCCGCTTATCGGAGCTGTCGCTGCTTACGCCCTCGGGCGGAAAAATAGAGTATTCTCTGGTGTGATAGCCACCCTAGCGGCGGTCGTTTCATTTTTGCTGACTCTAAAGGGAGTCGCAGATCTTGGGCCAACCGTTGTGAAAGAGACGGTCTTGTGGCAATGGTTCGCAACGGGCGATTACCAATTTGACATGACATTACGGCTCGATCGATTGTCGGCTGTCATGTGTCTCGTTATTACGGGTATTGGATCGCTTATTCACCTCTATTCAACAGCGTACATGGCAGAGGATGAGGGGATGCCCCGATTCTTCTCCTATCTGAATCTCTTCCTCTTCTCGATGCTTATGTTGGTCCTCGGGGGGAATCTACTCGTGCTCTTCGTGGGCTGGGAGGGGGTCGGGCTGTGCTCCTATTTGTTGATCGGTTTTTGGTTTCGGAATCTCGATTATTGCGCAGCGGGGCGAAAGGCTTTCGTTGTAAATCGAATAGGTGACGCAGGGGTTTTGCTCGGGATATTCCTCCTTTTAATGGCTTTCAAGACACTCGATTTTGTTGCTCTCGCCGATGCGTTTTCGTCGGTGTCGGCTCATCATGAAGAACTTTCAGCGCTTTGTACCATTATCGGTTTCTGCCTTTTTGTCGGTGCAACCGGAAAGTCGGCGCAGTTGCCGTTGTTCGTGTGGCTACCCGATGCGATGGCTGGTCCAACACCAGTTTCGGCGTTGATACACGCTGCAACGATGGTAACGGCAGGAATCTATCTGTTCGCTAGGATGGCATTCCTCTTTGATGCTGCGGGCCCCGATCTTGGATTAATCGTTGTTCTTGTCGCCGCAGCAACAGCCTTTATCTCAGCGACAATTGCGGTCGCTCAGAACGACATAAAGAAGGTGCTTGCCTATTCAACAGTAAGTCAGCTCGGGTTTATGTTTTTGGCAGCGGGAGCGGGCGCATACTGGGTTGCTCTATTCCACGTCATTACTCACGCATTCTTTAAGGCGTGTCTCTTCCTTGGAGCGGGATCGGTTATTCATGGATGTCACCACGAGCAGGACATGCGACAGATGGGTGGTCTGAAGCGATTAATGCCTCTGACCTTTGTGACATATTTGATAAGCACATTCGCGATAGCTGGTATTTACCCCTTCGCCGGATTTCACTCGAAGCACGCTATCCTCGATGCCCTAGCTCACAGCCCGAATCAACTTGTTCATATGGCTGCGCCGATAGTGCTTGTTTTGGCGAGTCTGACAGCTGGGTTGACTGCATTTTATATGACCCGTTCTTTGGTTTTGACCTTCTTCGGGGAATATCGAGGGCACGCTCACCCGCATGAGTCACCCGTAAGAATGGTGTTGCCACTTATCGTGCTTGCAATTCTTGCTACTGCAGGTGGTGTATTCCTTGAGCACTATTTGCCGGAATATCTCTCGGGGGTTCTACCGCGATCGCACGCTCACCCTTCATTGTCACCCCAAGCTGCTTTTGCTGCTTCGTGGATTGGTCTTCTCGGCGTTGCGTTGGGAGCGTTGTTTTACGGTCCGCTTAAGGTCATTCCTTCGCGTGTAGCAGCTATTTTTCCCTTTGTCCATCGAGCTCTTCTCGGGAAGTATTTTATCGATGAGCTTTATCGCGCGGTCATTGTTCGGCCGCTCGAAGTGCTCTCAGTTGTTCTTTGGAGAGGGGTTGATCAAGGTGTTATTGATGCCACTGTGAATGGAACGGGAGAGATAGTAGAGATTTCAGGTGAGATAGCGCGGACCGCTCAGACAGGGGATGTTCGTCATTATGCGCTATATCTTCTTGTAGCTGCCGCGACGATGATCGGTGTGTACCTTGTATTTTAAACAGGCAAACGGAAAGGTGTTGATGCGAGTCGAATCTCGGGAGAAACCCGAGCAAGTAGACACACCGAGGTGCCGATGGCGAATTAGCTGTCGGTTGTGGAGGATTGTATGAGTGTTGATCTCTGGAGCGGATTTCCGTTTTTAAGTGCGATAGTGTGGCTGCCGCTGCTGGGGGCGCTCAGCCTCCTATTGCTGCCCTCTGGCGATACGGCTGAGAATCACGCAAGGGTACGCAGCGCCGCGATCGTAGTGAGTCTCGCGACTCTTGCTCTTTCTCTGATGGCTCTGAATAGATTTTCTCCGACAACAGCTGGCTATCAATTAGTTGAGTCCAGTCGTTGGATTGAGTCTCTCGGTGTTCGTTACGAATTAGGGGTTGATGGCGTAAGTATGTCGCTCATGCTTTTGACGACCATATTGATGCCGCTGGTTATAATTGCTTCCCATTCGGTGCGTGAGTCTCTTCGTGGATACATCGCCTGTATGCTAGTTCTCGAATCAGCGATGCTCGGTACACTCGTTGCGCTCGATGTTTTTCTGTTCTACGTATTTTGGGAATTCATGCTTGCGCCGATGTATCTCATAATCGGCGTTTGGGGAGGCAAGCGCCGAATATATGCGAGTATGAAGTTTGTGCTTTATACCGTGTTCGGTAGCGTCCTTATGTTCTCGGCTATTCTCTATACTGCCTGGACATATTACGAGCAGAGCGGTTCCGGTATTCCATCATTTAATCTTGCGGATCTGCTGCAAGCACGTTTCACACTTCACGAACAGCTTTGGCTCTTTGGAGCATTTGCGCTTGCGATGTGCATCAAAGTCCCATTGTTTCCTCTTCATACATGGCTGCCTGACGCGCACGTTGAAGCCCCAACCGGTGGCTCAGTTGTCCTTGCGGGAGTTCTGTTGAAGATGGGTATTTATGGACTTTTTCGGTTTGCGTATCCACTTTTCCCAGACGGCGCCGATGCCCTTTCACTCTTTATAGCGGTGCTTGCTGTGATAGGGATTATTTACGGAGCGTGCGTTGCGTGGGTTCAGCCTGATATTAAAAAGCTAGTGGCATACTCCTCGGTTTCTCACCTAGGGTACTGTGTCCTGGGACTGGTGGCAGGAACAGCGGTTTCGGTAACTGGATCTGCCGTGCAGATGATTAATCACGGAATATCGACCGGCGCGTTATTTCTTCTGGTAGGAGTTTTGTATGATCGTACTCATACCAGACTTATTGCTGACTACGGTGGAATCGTAGGGAAGGTGCCAGTCTTTGCATTCCTTTTTCTCGTGTTTACTCTCAGCTCAATCGCCCTTCCGCTTACAAACGGATTTGTTGGCGAATTTATGATCCTCTCAGGAAGTTTTTCAACCTTTCCGCTTCTAACATCGATCGCCCTTGCCGGGGTAGTTCTTGGGGCGGTGTATATGCTCACTCTTTACATGCGAACAATGTACGGTGAGATGAATCCAGCCCGCGAGGAAGATGTAAGTGATGTGTCGTTAGTGGAGACCTTGACGCTTGCTCCGTTGTTGGTTCTGGTATTTTGGATCGGACTGTATCCTCAGCCACTTGTCTCATTGATTGAACCTTCGGTTGTTCGCTCTTTGCAAGCGAATCGGGAACGCTCTGAGCAGTTAAAGGTTCACAACGGGCATAGGGGGACGGTAGTCCCACCCGAGGTTCAGTCAACTTAGTGGTAATTAGTTAGTTGGCCCTGAAAAACTCTTCCATGGGTTTTTAAGGGCGGCTTTATGGCTCGTAAAATCATTACTAAGAGCGATTTTACGAGCCTCGCTCAAACGCCTGTAGGCGTTTACCGGACCATGCGTGGTTCAGAGCGATACCTGAAATTGGTGATGGATACAGGTTAGTTTGCCGGACCGCTACCTGAGCCGCTGTAGCCGTCTTATGGATCGATTTTGTGAATGGAATGATGTCATGAGTTCATCGTGTGAATGCTCGCAATTGTTCGCTATCGCTCCCACTGGGATCGTTGGTCTAGGGGGAATGTTAGTTGCGCTGACCAAGCCAGGCAGAGAGCGAACTCCCGGGCTGCTCGCCGCTGCTTTGCTTGTTCTTGCGCTTGCGGTTGTGATTTGGCTTGAGGGGGTTTACCTGCCATCTTCGATTCAAACAACTTCGATCTTTGGTGCTGGCTTTCTCACAGACCCCTTTACCTGGTTTTTTACCGTTGCGATCCTCGCGGGTGCACTTATCACGGTTCTTCTCTCCTTGGGGCAGTTAACAACTCTCGGAATAGCGTCGAGCCCAGAGTTTTACGGGCTTTTGTTAATGACGACCGCAGCAGCGATTGTGCTAGTTGGAGCGGGAGAATTGATCACCCTATTCATAGGGCTTGAGGCACTCTCGATGGGGCTTTACTGCTTGTGTGGAAGTGCTATCAGCTCACGGCGAAGCGTTGAGGGAGCTCTCAAATATTTTATTCTCGGCTCATTTAGTTCGGCCTTTTTCCTTTACGGGATTGCGGTGCTGTACGGTGTTGGAGGAAGCACTGAGCTTGCTGTGATAGCAGATCAGTTACCGAACGCGAATCGTGCGTTAGCCTCTCTCGGAATTGGGCTTGTTCTAGTTGGAGTTTTCTTCAAACTCGGAGCAGTGCCGTTCCATTTTTGGGCGCCTGATGTCTATCAGGGAGCACCAACACCGGTTACCGCTTATATGGCGAGTGTCGTAAAGGCAGCCGCTGTTGCAATGGCGATGCGGCTCCTCTGGACAGCTTTCGGAGATCCCGTTGTAGTGACCTGGTGGTCCGGTTTTACCTGGATGGTCGCGCTCCTGACTATGATAGGAGGAAATATTATCGCGGTCCGTCAGCGCAATGTGAAGAGGATGTTGGCCTATTCGAGTATTGCACACGTTGGATACATGACCGCTGCACTTCTTGCTCCTTCCGGTCAATATGGTGGTGGTCCAGCGATTCTTTTTTACGTCATTGTTTACTCTCTAGCTACCTTTGGTGCATTCGCCGTATCAATGGTGATAACCGGTAGTAAGGTCGATACCGCTGATGCGGATGATATCGGTCTTTTTTCTGGTCTTGGAAAACGAAACCCCGCACTCGCCGCAACAATGAGTCTTTTTCTCCTCGCAATGGCAGGATTGCCTCCCGGCGTCGTGGGGTTGGTGGGTAAGTTTTATCTGTTGAGTGCCGTCGTTAATACGCACTATCTAGGTTTAGCTATCATCGCAGGACTATGCTCTGCGGTGTCGTGTTACTACTACCTGAGAGTTGTTATGGCGATGTACTTTCAGGCGCCCGCAAATGATGCTGCTCAGGCAATACCAGTTTCCGCATCGATTCGGCTCGTTCTTGCGGCAATGGTTGGATTGTCTCTTCTCATAGGACTTGCTCCATCCCCACTATACAATCGAGCACAAGCTGTGCTTCTGACTCTATCGCGGTGATTAAGATTTAGTTGTTTGTGTTAATTTGCATGAGTGAAATTGGACTTTGAACGGGTTCCGGAGAAGAAAAGATCAAAAAAGCCCATTTTTTGATCTTTTCGAGCCCATTTTCATTTTTTTGCCCGTTGATTGTTATTCGTTGTGTTCTTATAGTTGTGTCGTGCGGTCCATTGAGTGATCTGCAGTTGATATCGAATCGACTGAAGCAGGGGGTTTTCAGCGCATGCTGAGATTGCTTTAGTTGAGGGAGGGGAGTGCTATCTTGTCGTAACGGTAGTAAGGCAGTTGGCCTCATGGCACTGCGTTCGGAGCTTCCTGATACTGCTCGAAAAGATCCGATATGTCGGTCTTTTCTTATGGTAGTTGAAGGCCCGTAACAGCTCCGGTTAGCCTGAAAAAAGAAGGGTCGTAATTTTGTTACTACCAACTTTTTCTCAAGCGCCGGTCGACGAGTTTAATTAAATCATCCGCAGATGCGGGGCGTCTTGGTCGCTGTTTTGAGTCTTCTTTCTTCAACTAAACGGAAGAAAGATTTCTCTCGATTTGTGATTTGGGCACGTGCTGTAGGATATTTTTAAGAGGGAAGAGTGCTATGGCGACAAAGCCTGCAAAGAAGGGAAAAGTAGAAAAGAAAGTAGCTGCAAAGAAAGCGCCTGTCGCAAAAAAAGTGGCAGCAAAGCCTGCAAAGGTAAAGGCCGTGAAGAAAGTTGCCGCTGCAAAGGCTCCTGCTAAAAAAGCAGCGCCAGCCAAGGTGGCAAAGGCAAGCGAAGCGGTGGCCAAGGTTCACCAGATCGCTAAGCCAAAAAACACCAACGGTAGCTTCACTCAGTCGGAGTTCCTAGATAATCTCCGTTCTTACTGCGGTCTTGAGAAGCGTTCGCAAGCCAAAGAGCTCGTCGGTGATGTGCAAAAGCTGATACAGGATTCGTTGGTAAAGGGTTACAAAATCCCCTTCTTCGGTCTTGGAAAGCTTTATGTGCGTCAGACAAAAGAGCGTATGGGTCGAAACCCTCAGACTGGTGCAGCAACAAAGATTCCTGCTCGTAAGCGGGTGAGATTCACTCCAGCGAAAGCTCTAAAAGAAGCGATCGCAAAGAAGTAGGTCCCAGATATCACCCAGGCGCCTGATTGCGTCGGAGTGGTTCTGAGAGTAAGCCCTGATACGCTCTGTCTGATTTGGCCGAGTGTGTCAGGGCTTTTTTCATTGCTTAAAGGGCGAGATGATGATGAGTCAAAATGGATTCAATCAGAGCTAAATATTGGCTTTAGAAATGTAAGCAATCTTGTAGAGACCTGACGAATCAAAAGCTGCCCTTAAACTATCCCTTATTCTGCAGCCTCTAGCGCCGATTTTCTTACTTGTAGGCTAGCCTCATAACTTTGTCGCCATCCGTCAACAGCTGCTTCGAGCCGCGTTCTCAAGCTTTTTTGAGATGATTCTGTCGGCAGTATCGCGTCGTCTTGATTGCAAGCTAAAGCCTCTTTGCTGCTTGATGTTTTAGATGGCTCTTGCGTTAAACTTTTCTCTTGCTCAAAACGGAGCGTTTCAAGTTTTTCTACAAGCCAGAAAAGCTCTGTTACAACTTTCTCATCGACTGGGAATCCGGGGAGACGTTCGACGAGAGTTTCAACCCGTTTTACATTGTCAGTAATAACGCTCTCAAGCCAATTGGCGTCCTCTAGGGAGTCTGCCGCTGATGCCTGTTCTCCCCGCAATTTTATCCGAAGACCGCTACTCCAAAGTCCCGTATCTTGCAGCTTGAGCACCGCTCCTAATGCAATCGAGACTTCCTCTGATGAGATCATGCTGGTACCTAATTCGATTAAATTTTACTCCCTCTTCTGTCGCATCCCCTTTACAGGGGGCCGCGATTAATGAGGATGATTTTCGTCCTCTTCTTTTTTTGTGATTAGATGTTCGACAAGTACCTCTGCGATATCTTTCACCTGAAGACCACCCTCGCGGTTGGTGAGTTTTACCCCATCATCTAACATCTGATGACAAAATGGGCAGCCGGTTGCGATCGTTGTTGCAGCTGTTTCCGCAGCCTGATTAACCCGAAGCACATTGACCCGCTCTCCCTGTTTGAGATCCATCCAGAAGTGACCTCCACCAGCGCCGCAACAGAAGCCCTGTTCTTTAGAGCGTTCCATCTCAACGATTTTAAGTCCTCGAATCGCTCGTAATGGTTGGCGAGGTGCCTCGTATTCATCGTTGTAGCGGCCAAGATAACAGGGATCGTGAAACGTGATCGATTCAGCGCCTTCGCCGAGGGGAAGTTTTTGCTCAGCGATCAGCTGCTTAAGAAGCTGCGAGTGGTGAATTACCTGTGGTCCGCCATCGGTGCCGAATCCAAATTCAGGATACTCATTCTTTATTGTATTGAAACAGTGAGGGCAGTTCGCAACGATGTACTTGCATCGGATAGATTTGAGAAGTTCAATATTTGATTTTGCGAGAGTTTGATAGAGATTTTCTTCGCCAAGCCTTCGTGCTGGATCTCCGGTACACGACTCCTGATTTCCTAATATACCGAATGAAAGCTCCGCCGTACGCATAAGCTTGACGAGACTTCTTGCGATCTGTTGCTTACGCTGATCGAACGCTGATAGGCATCCAACCCAATATAGATAATCGACCTCATCGCCCGGTTTTACGACCGGTATATCAAGATCTTTTGCCCATGCCGCCCGCATGAGGGGATCGCCGTATGGATTTCCTCGATTCTCGAGCGACCGTAAGGTGGCCTGCGCCTCGGCTGGAATTTCTCCGTGCATTAACGCCATATTTCGCCGGTTCCCAACGATTTGATCGATATGATCGATACCAACAGGACACGCAGACACGCACGCTCGGCAGGTTGTGCACGACCAAAATACCGAGGGATCCATGACCTCGCCTGCGATGCGATGATCCCACGAAACCCCAATCTCTCGGGCAGTATCGTGAATCGCCCTATTCTCGCCGCGGAACGCGCCGTTGCTTTTCCATCCGACTCCATCTTTGCTTACCGTAACTCCGCTACGTGGGAGGAAGATTTTTTTAAGAAGTGTTCTATCAATCCACCTAAGAATTGATGGAACTAAAGATCGATTTGGCTGCGCATCCTCTGTCGAAGCTTGGAGAGCAATCATATGGTGGCGCGAATCGAGGATAAGCCACTTCGGAGAGAGCGGTTTGCCGCTCGCGTAAGCTGGACATGCATCCTGACAACGACCGCAGCTCGTACACGCGTCTAAGTCGAGTAGCTGTTTCCATGAGTAGTCTTTGAGAGAGCCAAGTCCAAAGGAAGGTTCCTCTTCAGTCTCCATAATCTTTTCAAGATCGCCCATGGGGGCAAGTGCTCCTTTTGGACGATTTGATTCGCGGAAAAATAGGTTGAGCGAGCTTGAGATGATATGAAAAAGTTTAGAGTAGGGAAGGAGTGCGATACCCGCAAATACGGTAATCGCGTGCCACCACCAGACGACTCCGTGGATGATTCGAGCAGCAAATGGGGAGATTGACCAAAAAAGCTGAGCTGTAAGAAGACCAATTGGAGAATACTTAGCCCAAGGGTCACCGGTTACGTGAATCCGGATTCCCTCAAGAATAAATCCCTGAATTACAAGGAGAGCTATTACCAAAAGAAAGATTGAATCGGCGGGTAATGAGTGAAGCTTATCGGGACGATCTAGGTAGCGCCTCTTTGCCGCGAGGCAGACTCCTATCAGTAGTCCTAATCCAAACAGATCGCTGAGGACGGTGAGGGCGAGATAGAAAGAGCCGCGATAAATTCGAATTCCAAAATCGTGGTCAAGCATTACCATCGTTGTGGTAAATGTGAGCACCACGAATCCAAAAAGGATGAGAGAGTGAAATGAGCGCGCTCGCGCGTCTCGATTTGTGAGCCGCTGAGAGATGAGGCGCGAAGTAAGGAGTAACGTTCTCTCAAGCCAATTACCGCTCCTTTCCATATCTGGTCTGCCCTGTGCCCAGAGCTCAAAGCGCCGGACTATGCCCGCAGCAACGATAAGCAGCGAAGCACCAAAAAGAAGATACATCAAAACGGTATTATGGAGCCCGGAGACATTCCACATAATTTCGCGAGATGCCGTAGATACTGAGTTCATGGTTTGTAACTATTTAGTTGGAAATATTGGACTAACACCGGAAATTAAGGTGTTTTAAGAGCCGGAAAAAAATCGTTTAAAACGTTTTGTAATCGTAACTACGGTTTTTTGCCGTCATTAGATCTGTCTCCTTTACCATTTGAATGCGCCCAAATCATAAGTTATTTGAGACTAATCAGTCGAGAAATTTTGATAACATCCCACCTGCTCCGAGGTTTTATCGAGGGTAATTCAAATTCACGAGCTGAATCTTTACCACAGTGCTGTCTTCCCCCTAAAAGAATTACGGCGGAATCAAATCGCAGTGATTTGGCATCGTATCGATTACGTCGGTGAACTGTACTCTGGAAAAGGGAGAGGCGATGGGAGATTCACAAAAGCCAAATAAAATAAAGTCGGGACCTCTCCGTGAGCAGATTGAGAAACAACCGACGAAACGAACCTGTTCGATCGATTTGCGGATCCACAATCCCGCCGTTGTGGGTTACTCAGGAGTTGACGGAATCGATCCGGCCCGTGCATTGGTAAGCCTTGCGAGGGTTAAAGGTATAGATATTCTCGCAATATCTGATCTATATGCGACCGATTTTATCGATAAAGTGCAAGCCTCTCACACTAGTGACGATATCGTTGTTATCCCGGGTGTTGATCTGCGGTGTCGAATCGGAAACTGTGACGACGTTATCCTTTCTTGTCTTTTCCCCGAAAGCAGCGATTCTCTCTTTTTAGGAGAATTTCTCCGTGCCGCAGGTGTACCACGCTCCGCGATCGGGAGTGAAAAGTTTATTGTAGAGAAATCGATAGATCAGATAATTTCACTGACCGAAGAGCGACAAGGAATTATTCTTCCTGTGAGAGTTGATAAAACACCTCTTCGAGTGCAGGCGATTCCGGAACTGGTCGAGCGGTGTGGATTCCGGGTTTTTGACCTTGCCTACGCTGAATCAGCGCAGTATTTTTCGAATAGGTGGCCACAGGATAGTTTTCACCTATTTACCTTTTCGAATGCATTTGCTCTCGCTCAGGTGGGAACCCGTAGTGTCCGGGTCAAGCTAAATAGCCCCGATTTTCGCGGAATTAGGCAGCTTTTGGCTCGCCGCGGTGAAAGGATTCATGACGAGATTGAAAACGTACAACGTTCCGAAAAAGAGAGTATCCGAGACTAAAGTTAAATTAGGCCGCTAATTAAGTAGTTATCCCAACCGGATCATTCCGTGCCGAGTGTTCTTTATCATCTGCTCATCGCTCGCGATGTTTTCCGTTTCGCTGAAACGAGCGAGCTTTATCGATGGCTCTGTGCTGAAAAAGATGCATTTATAGCGGGAGGCTGGGCGCCGGATCTTGGGGTCTTCCCCGGCACAGTTCCGCTCATTACCGACGCTGCGCACTATATTTTTTCTGGTCGACTCGGCGAAGCGATGTGGAGGAACGGATCTAATGATGCCGAGAGAGCCTTTGCGGCTGGATGGTGTCTTCACGTCCTCGCCGATGCCTCGCTCCACCCCCTTATTAATGCGGCCGTTGGAGAAGCCATTCATGGCGATCGGGAGCGGCCGTGTAGCTGGGGAGATTCGCCAGCATGGCACCAAAGGGTAGAGATAGGTCTTGATGGCTATGAATGGGTTAATCAATGCGGCGATGAATCGCCAAAGTCGGTTGACCCTTCGATTCGTGCCATCGCAGTACGCATTATTTCGGTAGCCTTTAACGATACATATCCGGGTTGCCGATTTTCAGAGCAAGAATTCTCCGATACTGTTCTGAACGGCTATCGCGGAATTGCTCGTCTTGCGCAATTTACGATCGTAGATGGTCATCGACTTCACAATCGGCGTCTACCCATTTCTCTTTGGCGCGCAGGTATTTACCCCTACGGAGTTATTCAACTTGCTTCAGCCGTTTTGGGACAGCGGTTTCGATTTTTCCCACTCGGCGATACGCGATGCCCCTCAAGATGGCTACGGCATGCCTTTTCCGACGAAATTAAAGCTCTTATTCCACGCTTTTTTGAAGCGCTCAGCTCTCAGTTCGCTGGAATGCGTGATGTGAATCTTGATACAGGAAAAGAGAGCTCTTCATCGGGATTTGATGAAGAATATCGAGGTTCTATTATGGCGGCGAAACAGCTACGAGAGCGTGGCTGGAAAGGAGGGTGACAAGGGGGAAATTGCCACATCTCCCCCCTAGTGCGCCCAAAAAACCGGACTAAAACTATAAAAAAACCGAAAACCTCATTCTCCAATAACCCAATAACCGAAGAACCACTCTCCTCTCGAAGCACTCGCCCGAGAGAGTGAGTGCTTCTAAAACCTATCAAAACCGTATTCTGGGTATGATCTTTGCGATAATCGTCGCTCCACTGAGGAGTAGAGCGCCTCTGGGTTTTCCATCATGACGCGAGCTTCGGATAGCGCCGCATTGAAAGGCTCATCCGGCCAGTTGTCATGGGTGGGAATCTGAACAACCTCAAGCACTGAATCGACGACCGGTACCAGAAACGGAGCAGAAAGTTCCGCCTCCGCGTAAAGCCATCGAGCGACCGTAACCCACATAAACATCGTAAAAAGTAACCTAACCATATTCCCTCCCCTCCAACTACTGGGCGGGCCGAACCCTTTGTTTTTTGTCAGATAAAAGGCGATTCCTTTCACCGTTCTAAAGGGGTAATCGGTCTAATAATGGGAACAGATAATATTTTGACGCTAAAAAGAACTAAAAAAAATTGGGAGAAGACGTACGAGAATCTTGGAGGAGTTTTTATGGGTTTTTTGGATGGTTGGGTTTTAGGGGGTGTGACGTGACTTTGTGCTTCTGAGGAGTGGAGATAAGCCAATAGAATGGAAGGTTGCGTTCTAAATTTAAAAGCCTACTTCGATGAGGCAATGCCCCTATAAGGTTCTCAAAACACCGACTCTTCAAAGGCTTTTAATTTGAGGCAACTCGATCCCTCACCTCTCCAGCTCAGAGGCATAGCCGCCCCGAGCTCGCTTTCCAATTCCTTTGCCCCTAAGATCGGGATAGCCTACCCTTATTCACGATCCCAATTTGGCCTCGGACTACTCTAATTAGTTGCCTAAATGGATAAAAACGGATATTCATGGAGCTAATTGGATAGGGAAATGGATATGCCATGAAAACGGGCGGGCTGAAAATATCACCGGAAATGCTCCGGCTGATCGGGGAGATCGACGAGTTTAAGGGAAGCTGGCGGACGCTGACGACGCTGGCTCCGGAACGGCTGGCGGTGTTGAAGCGCGTCGCCACCATCGAGAGCATCGGGTCTTCGACGCGCATCGAGGGGGCGAAGCTGACCGATGCGCAGGTCGAGGCGCTTCTGGGGCGGTTGGAGACCAAATCTTTCGTTAGCCGCGACGAGCAAGAGGTCGCGGGCTATGCCGAGGTGATGGATGCGGTCTTTGATTCCTACGCCTCGATCCCGCTGACGGAAAACTATATCAAACAGCTCCACGCCATGTTGCTACGCCATTCGACCAAGGACGAACGGCACAGGGGCGAATACAAGAAGTTACCGAACAATGTCGAGGCGTTCGATGCGGATGGGAAAACCGTCGGCGTCGTGTTTCACACCGCCTCGCCTTTCGACACCCCCTACCGAATGCAAGAGCTGGTCGCGTGGACACGCGAGGCGCTGGCGGATCGCGCCTGGCATCCGTTGATTGTCGTCGGGCTGTTCGTCGTCGTGTTCCTTGAGATTCATCCGTTCCAGGACGGCAACGGGCGACTATCGCGGGTGTTGACGACGCTGTTGTTGCTCCAGGCGGGCTATAGCTATGCGCCCTATTCGTCGCTGGAGAGCGTCATCGAGGGGAACAAGGAAGGCTATTATCTGGGGCTGCGGCGGACGCAAGGGACGCTGACACGCGACGAACCGGATTTCGAGCCGTGGTTGTTGTTCTTTTTGCGGTCTCTGAAAAAGCAGAAAGACCGGCTGGCGGAGAAGATCGCGCGGGAGCCTGGAGCAGAAGGGCTGCACCCGGACGCGATGAAGATTTTGGAAGAGGCGCGACGCCTAGGCCGCATCACCACAGGCGATGCGGAGAAGCTGACGGGCGCGCCACGGCCGACGGTGAAAACGCGGCTTGGCGAACTGGTCAAGCGCGGGCTGCTGGTGCGACAGGGGCAGGGACGAGGCGCTTGGTATGGGCTGCCGCCAGCTTAGTAGGCGGTGAAGACGCCTAATAGATCTCTGAACTAAGGAGATCTGGGGTCATAATTACATGCCTTCATATCTCTATTCCTCAGAGGCACAGAGGTAAGGGGTGCTTTTCAAGGGAATTATTTGGTATGGATTGATTCAGATCAGAATAAAGAACATTCTAAAAATACTTGTTTGCGCATTGAAATACGATTACAAATGAGCATTTCGAAGAAAAATAGTTACAAAAAAAATATCAAGAACGTGTTTTTAATGCGGCTTGACCTCTGTTTCTCAGATTTACAGAGGCCAAAGAATCTGGGAATGGAGCTAGAAGGATCGAGCCACTAGTGCTGGTTGTCCTCCAGATCAACTTTAGCTATCCTGCCGACCGTAAACCTCGTTTTCAAAGATACCCCCGATGTGCCGCCTCAATCCTCGTGTCGATTTTGTCTTCAAGAAGCTCTTCGGCAGTGAAGAGCACGCCGATCTCCTCATCTCGCTTATCAACTCGATAGTCTCCGCCCAAGATCAGGTTGTTCGAATTGAGATCAAAAACCCCTACAACGAAAAAAGCTTTGCTCGAGACAAGTTCTCCGTTCTTGATATCAAAGCACAGGATGAGAAGGGGCGGTGGTACAATATTGAGATGCAGATTACCGATCAGGAATACTACGATAAGAGATCCCTCTATTACTGGTCGCGGCTCTATACCTCACAGCTCCAAGAGGGGATGAATTACGATAAACTTGCCAAGACTATCGGGATAAATATCCTCAACTTTAACTGCCTTCCTGATAAGAAATATCACAACAGGTTTAGATTATTAAACGTTGATACCGGGGTCGAGTTTATTGATGATATGGAGATCCACGTCATCGAACTAAAAAAGTATGAGGGTGATATCGAGAGCGTAAAGACAGCTCTCGATCGTTGGATTGTATTTCTAACCAGAGCGCACGAATTCTCCCGCTCGAAAATACCGCCAACTCTTGCCGAGGTTACATCCATAGCCCGCGCTATCGAGGTGCTCGATACAATGGGGCTGAGCACCGACGAGCGAGCCGTGTACGAGGGTCGCCTCAAATGGCTCCGCGATGAGGAGATGGCGATTCAGACGGCGCATATGCGGGGTAAGGCGGAAGGGCTGGCTGCGGGTAAGGCGGAAGGATTGGCCGAGGGTAAGGCGGAAGGATTGGCCGAGGGTAAGGCGGAAGGGCTGGCCGAGGGTAAGGCGGAAGGATTGGCCGAGGGTAAGGCGGAAGGGCTGGCCGAGGGAGAGGAGATGGGCCGAGCCAAGGGTATAGTCGAAGGAGAGGCGAAGGGTCGAGCCGAAGCACTTGCTGATGCGCTTAAGCGGCTCTTAGCAGCTGGTATTTCCGAGGAGCAAGCCAAGAAGATGCTCGGCCTCGAGTAAGGTGAATCGTGCGCCCACTCGACCTTGGTTAAGTTCTTCCTCTTTGATACTTGAGCGACAACACTGTTAATTCATCTCAAGAGACAACGTGTCACTTATTTAACTCTATGTGTCGAGGAGTAGAGGTGGAAGCAGCGACGTTCTCGGGTGCCCAAAACACCGATTCTTGAATGGCTTTAATTTGAGGCAATTCGGAGCTCCCTCGGTAAATCTTGATGAGTGTTGATATCTCCATCAGCGGTTCGATAAAAAATCTCGAGCCCCTTCACCCACTCTTTATTACGAAAAATATAGGCCAAACTCTCCCCACCATCACCCCTCATAAAAACACCTTCTCCCGAACCTTCCAATAGCCCTTCTGTTTGCGGGCTATGATAAAGAGGGGGAGTCTGAAGAGGTGTTGGTGGCGGATTGCTTCTGATGGTGAGGAGATGGTTATTGGTGTGCCGGGGTTTTTGAGGTGCATTCGGATGAAGTTGTAATAGAAAACGTGGGCTGCTGTTGAATCATCGAAATAAAATGATTCGGTTAGATGTTGTGCATCAAGGTCGTAATACCTAATCTCGAGCCGTTCGCCCCCTTTGGGGTCAACCTTTCGTTCGAAGAGCATCGTATCGGGGCGCATTACATGGGTGTCTTTTGCTGCGGTCGCCGCTTTAAGTTTTGTTTCGTCATCAATGAAAATCTCCTGACACGAGATGCAGTGTGATGCATCAATATCGTTCTGATTTCCGCATGATTCACACTCTTTGAATCGGTACCGGAATCCGCACGGTACGAGAGAACCATCATCTGGGTTTTCTATCGCGCCGGAGCATTTTGTGCCGAAATGTTCGGCTACATCGCCTGTTTGGCTCGCAGTGCCCCAGAAGGTGTTCGTGTGATCGCATTGTGGGCATGGCACAGAGACAGGTACACAGTCGCTTCTCGGTTTTTTGTCGCTCACTATCGGGCTGAAAATATCGTGCGGGACTCCGGTATAGTCGAGAACGAGACAATTGGTTTTCCCATCAAAGAGTCGAAGACCACGCCCAACTATTTGTTGATACAGACTTACTGATTCGGTCGGTCGTAGTATCGCTATAAGATCAACGTGAGGCGCATCAAAACCGGTTGTGAGGACCGAAACGTTTACGAGAAAACGGATTTTCTGGTCTCGAAATTGGGCGATTATACGATCGCGATCCTCTGCCGCCATATCGCCGATTATCATCGCCGATTGTGAGCGGGGTAGATGTGTGAGTATCTCTTTTGCATGTCTAACTGATGCAGTAAAGATAATGACCCCTTTTCGGCCCTCCGCCATCTCGATGATATTTTTTATTATAATCGGGGTTACCCGCGATTGATCTTTTAGAATCGCCTCTATTTCACCGAGATTAAAGGCTTGTTGCCCACTTGGAAGTTTAAGGCTGGAGAAATCATAGCTTGCGACTGGTGCATCGATTTGGACTGGCGGAGTTAGATATCCCGCCTCGATCATCTGCCGTAGAGATATCTCGAAGATACATTTCTTAAAGAGTCGATCCTCGGTGGCGCATAGAAATCCTTGATGATTGTATTGATATATCCACCCGATATCGAGTCGATACGGAGTCGCGGTGAGCCCAAGAATGCAAAGGTCTGGATTGGCAACCCGCATCGACTCGATTACCTCGCTGTATTGAGTGCCATCCTCTCCTGAAACGCGATGACATTCATCAATGACGAGGAGTGAAAAATCGTTGAAGAAACCTTTATCGGCGCGGGCGACCGATTGAATGCTGCCAAATATTACCTTTTGAGAGCTATCTTTCTGATTGAGTCCAGCTGAGAAAATACCTGCATCGAGATTGTAGCTTCGAAACTTTTCATAGTTCTGTTCGACTAGCTCTTTTACGTGAGCGAGGACAAGCACTCGTCCACGAGCAACCTTTGCGAGTGATGCGATTACAAGACTCTTACCAGCGCCAGTGGGAAGCACGATTACCGCAGGAGAGCGTGAACGGCGAAAATGATGAAGTGTGGCGTTAACTGCTGATTGTTGGTAGGGGCGAAGAGCGAACATAGCTGAACTGAAATGCAGGAAAATTCAGACAAAGAGCTAAAGAGAAATTGCACGGTAAATTGGAGGAATTCGGCGCACTGTCATCTAAGAAGGTGCACCTCTTCTAAGCATGGACTCTATTATCGGCAGAAACTTTCCATAGTTTCCTACTCTGACCACTCGCCCCGTGCAAATCGTCGGACCGGTTCGGCGTCTTCCCACACTGCGGGAGCGGGAGCATCGACGATTACTTTGCCCTGCGAGAGAAGTATGATTCGGTCCGAGATTCTTCGTGCGCTCTCCATATCGTGAGTCACCACGATTGAGGTTATACCGAGATCGTCTCGAAGCTGGATTATAAGATCATCAATTCTGTTTCGTGAGGTTGGATCGAGTCCCGTTGTCGGTTCATCAAAGAGAACAACTCGCGGGGAGCTAGCAAGAGCGCGAGCGAGCCCAACCCGCTTTCTTTGTCCACCAGAGAGTTGAATAGGAAATCGCTGCGCAAAACCTGATAGTCCAACTAAACCAAGTTTCTCCTCGACCACTGCAGCAATTACTGATTCATCCTTTTCTCCATATTCACGGAGCGGAAACGCAATATTTTCAAAGACAGTGAGTGAATCAAATAACGCAGCTCCCTGAAAGAGCATACCGACCTCTTTGCGCATCTCTCGCATCTCATCCCGATTTAGTTGAGAAAGATCTTTTCCCTCAACAATTACTGAACCGGAGGTGGGCAACAAAAGCCCTATTAGAAGTTTAAGAAGAACCGTTTTGCCGGTGCCGCTTGGGCCAAGAAGAGTAACTACCTGACTCTCATCAACCGTGAATGAAATATCACGATGAATCACCGTTTTTCCAAATTGCACGGAGACGTTCTGAAATGCGATGAGGGGGGAAGTAGTCATAAGTTTTGTGAGCAATTCAGCGGGTAAGGAGAAATTAGAGTAATTATATGGCTATCTGTAGGAATATCCCGATTACAGTAAGAGAAGCATCTTGGTAACAAAAAAGTCGGCGACAAATATCCACACGCAGCCAATTACAACGGCTGATGTTGTCGTGCGACCAACTCCCTCGGTCCCACCTCTTGCGCGTAATCCCTGGAAGCATGCAACAGAGGCAACGATGAAGCCGAAGACCCCACTTTTTACGAGGCTATCGAGAATATCTCGAATTAGAATCGTGTAATAAAGCGATTGAAAGTATACATGCGCAGAGACATTAAGTTCAAAGACTGCGATTGCAAGACCGCCATAAATGCCGATTAGATTCGCAAAAATAACAAGGAGTGGTGTCGCGATTATTCCGGCGATAACGCGTGGGGCTACGAGCCGACCGACTGGATCGGCGCCAAGAGCAGTCATTGCATCGACCTGTTCAGTGACGACCATCGATGCAATCTCTGCAGCGATACCAGCCCCAACCCTGCCGCACAGAACGACAGCGGTGAGCATTGGACCCAATTCTCGAATAAACGCTAAACCTGCAACGTTTCCAACGTAGTGTTTTGCTCCAAAACGTTCCAATCCATAAGCTGTTTGGAGAGCGAGCACCATGCCGGTAAAAAGGGCGGTAAGAGATGAAATGCCGAGTGAATTGACCCCAATAAAAACGATCTGTCTACACACCTCGCGCGGATTTACCTTTCCCTGAACGATTGCTCGGACAGTGTCGAGCTGAAGCCAGCCAAATGCCCCTAAAGGGGCTATCCATCGGCGTAAAGTATCAAGTGCATACACGGCTAATTCTCCAAAATACTGGATTATTTAATGTGTGCTATTGGCCCAGTGGTGGGAGTAAAGGAGTTGGAGGAAGTGGGGCGATCGATGAAAGGTGATTGAAGGCAGCTACAGAACGCTCGGTGAGATCGTTATCGCTCGACGACCATACTACATGGTCGGTGATACAATCCGATTGGGTTTTTTCATCGACCTTCGATTTTTCGATTCCCTGCCTTTTTTGACCTGAGGGCGGTACTGAAAAGACGCGCAAGAATAT
Organism: Bdellovibrionota bacterium; assembly: GCA_044345055.1. Classification (GTDB taxonomy): domain Bacteria; phylum Bdellovibrionota_C; class UBA2361; order UBA2361; family OMIW01; genus OMIW01. The sequence goes on along the minus strand of JBIJBT010000013.1, from coordinate 21,062 downwards.
CGGCTGTTTATCAAGTATTGCTACCCCTTCATTAATAGCGACTCGTTGAGTGCCGATATTTCTCTCTGGGCCTTTAGTAATACGTACAGTTGATAATCCACTAAAGAGGATACGAAGACTGCTCAAAGGGGTATGAGGTTTTACAGAGCCGCAGGATCGGATTGTGGTAATAAAGAGAGGATCTGTTCTAGGTGTCGCTTCAACAACCCTATAAACGAAAGGTGAATTCTCGGTGAGCTGTTCGAAGTGGATCGGTTGCACAGATGGAGATACAGCTTTTTGCAAATCTAGAGACGCAGATGGGCTGGTAATTGGCGAATTAGGAATAGGCAGCGAGCTTGTCTCAATAGCGGGTGCACATCCAGTCAGAATGACAAGGCCTATGAGCCAAACAGAACGGGCCAGTCGATGGGTTGATGATAGGTTTAAGCGGTTCAATTGGTTCATTTAAATCACCTCTCATCCTTGCCATCTATTACGGCCATTTATCGGGGTCATTTATCGAGAACACTACCTCTTATGAGGACTGAAATACTTAACGGGTAGTGTTGCCCTCGCTGCAAACTTAAGGGGGGCGATAAAGGCTCTTTGATTGGGGGTTGATTCAAGCCTCACGGTTTCCTATGGCGTAGAAACCGATCTCCGGTACACAATACGTTGACCGGGGTCCAACGTAAAGGGTAGGTGCTATTTGGTGGCCCCCTTAATTTTTTTAGTTGTGACCACCATATCTCGGGTTCATTCGCGACAAGAAACTCATGATTCGCTTCACTGACGTTCATAAATGGTATCCCCCCCAACAAGCTGCTTTGCGGGCGGTCTCGCTTGAGATCGCAGAGGGTGAGTTTGTTTTTGTCGCTGGTGCGAGCGGTGCGGGGAAATCAACAATGTTGCGGCTCCTTTACGGTGCGGAGAGGTCGACTGAGGGCGAGGTTGTTGTCGCCGGACGGCAAGTTTCAGAGCTTGATCGCGAAGGTATTGCTTCACTTCGACGAGATATGGGGATTATTTTTCAGGACGACAAGCTGTTGATGAGCCGCTCGGTTATCGAGAATGTGGCTTTTCCTCTTGAGGTGCAGGGAGTCGGTCGTGATGAGCGTTTCGCACGAGCGCGTTTGATGCTTGAGGCTGTAGGGCTTGGGGGGAAAGGGGAGGTTTCTCCGCTAACTCTCTCTGGAGGAGAGCAGCAGCGGGTGGCGGTTGCTCGGGCGTTGGTTCATAGACCACGGATCATTTTAGCTGATGAGCCGACTGGTAACCTCGATCACGACATGGCTCACGTTGTATTTGATCTTCTGGTTGAGGCGAATCAGGCTGGGGTGACGATTGTTGTTGCAACTCACAGTCTCTCAATTATCGATGAATTGAATAAAAGGACCATCGTTCTCGATAGGGGGTCGATTATTGGCGATTTTATCGATCCACGCCTAGGAGTAAGTAATACGTCACTCCCGATGAGGGAGCAGTCCGTCGGCTAATAACGAGGAGCTCGTTTTAATCATGTCGATCATTGGTAATCGTATATCTCGGGCTGCTCGGTCTGCTCCCTCGTTAGGGTTAAAAACTGTGTGGCACGTTCATGAGGCTGAGCAGTTCAAAACCTCTGGCTCGTGGCTCGAGTTCCTTTCTCATCACCTCAGGATGGCGTGGGCGCAACTTCGCAACTCCCCGATAAACACCGCCATGACGACCGTAATAATGGCCGTTGTATTATCACTGAGCGTATTGGGCGTTTTAATTATTCATAATACCCACGGACTTTTGGAGCATGCACGAGGGTCGGTTGGTTTGACAATATATCTTGGGGATGGTGATGAAGGGGAGTTTCGTGCTCGCCTCGAAAGCTATTTTAAGGCCGATAAGCGGATAGCATCGGCTCGGTTTGAGAGCAAGGAAGATGCTTTGAAGACGCTCCGCAGTGAGACCCCCTCTGTTTCAACATTATTAGATGGACTCGATGCTCGTAATCCTTTGCCAGCATCTTATGTAGTGACGGTTGAGGAAGCAGATAGTACACCTGCAATTTATCAGGAGCTCCGTCAAAGGCTTCAGCAGTTTCCTGGGGTAGAATTAGTCCAGTATAACAATAGTCTTCTTGGAGAGCTGTCGGATGCGTTACGATTTCTCAACGTGCTCGGCTGGGTAGCGGTAGTGGGTATGTTGATGGTCGCATCATTTATTGTTGCACTCACGATAATAATCTCTGTTGATAAACGGAGAGAGGAAATTTTAGTGATGCGGCTTGTTGGAGCTACTGAGAGATTTATTCAGTTACCCTTTATATTTGAGGGGGTTTTCAAGGGGATTCTTGGTGGCGTTCTTGGCGTTGCATTCGCTTTTGCGGGTTTTTCGGTAGCGCGTCGTCTTCTCGAAGATGCACTGCCGTTCGTATCGGTTTGGAGTAGGGTGGCTTTCCTCTCGTGGTCGCTCGTTGGAGGTATTTTGGGAGTGGTTGCAATAGTTGGTGCACTGGCCTCAATGGGAGCTGTGCGCCGAGCAATATCCCCGATGGATGCTTGATGAGAAGAGTTAATTCTGGAAATCGTCGGAGTAATCTCCTCAAAGTTTTTTTCCTATTTGGGCTGATTGGATTTTTTAACCGTGATTCCTTTGCAGAGGGCGGAGATATCCATGCGATAACTCGTCGCATGAACATCATCTCTGCTCGAGCAACAACTTTGTCTCGGGAGCTCAACAACCTACGCTCAAAGCGTCGCTCATCACTTCTTGCAATCGATGAAGTCGGCAAGTCCCTTCGTGCGGTGTCAATTCGCAACGATACCCTTCGCGCTGAGCTTCAGGAACATCAGCAGTTTATCGCTGGGGCACAAAAAGAAGAGGAAGGATTGGTGGGTGAGATTGCTGTTCTAACAACTGAAGTGCAGCAACGGCTCAGAGCGGTATACATGTCACGGAAAGGGGGAGTTGAGGATCTTTTGGTATTTAATCAACGGGATCGTCAGATGGCCCTTTTTTCACCCCGAGAGCTGGCTCTTTGGCGTAAAGTTTTTGCCTCTGACCAGCAGCTTTTTGACCTGCTCGAAAAAAAGAGACAGGAGCTTATTCAGCGTCGCGAAAAGCTTAGCCGTGAGCGTGCGACTCTTCTTGCGTTGGAGGCTGCGATTGAGAAACAGGCGGTTGAGTTGGGTCGGAAACGTAGAGAGCAATCTTTCGCAACGGCGCGTCGCGAAGCTTATGAGGTTAAAATTGGTCAATCACTCAGAATGTTGCGTCAAGAGTGGAATCGTCTTGACGGTATCATATACCGATTAACTGGAGGCACCACTCGTGCGAGAGTTCCGAGCGACCTTCGTAGCACACCGCTCGGTGGTGAAGTCATTAGCAACAATGGTAGTAACCAAGATGCCAAGCTGGATCTAATTTCGCTTCCCGCAATTGGGCGAGTTGTTCGTCCTTTTGGTAAACGCCGAGTTCAGGAATTCGATGATGTCATTTCGAATAATGGTGTCGAGCTCTCGGTTGAGGAGGGGAGCACGGTTAAGGCGATGCGCGATGGGATAGTTAAATTTATCGGAGAAATGCCCAATTTTGGGCCTGTTGTAGTGGTCGATCACGGCGAGCGTCTCTATTCGCTGTACGGACGCCTTAAACAGGTATCAGTAACGGTTGGAGCTAATCTAAAACGTGGCAGTTCGATTGGATTAGTAGGAAAGCTTAACGATCGGGGAAGTAATTTCTATTTCGAATCGCGCCGAGCAGGACGAGCGATCGACCCGATTGGCGAGCTAGGAGTGCCGTGGGGATGATAGTTCTCGGTGGTCTCGCTATTCAGCAAGAAAACTGCCGACGAGAGTTCGCTCAAAGAACAAAATTACACTGTTGCCGTATCGCCGCTGCTGAACCTCGTTTAGTGTTTTTAGCTGTAGCTCTTCGTATTCGCTTGGATCTACCTTCACTATCAGCACTCCCCCCTCACTCAAAATAGTGGGACGTTCAGCTAAACAATGAACAACCTCGACCCAGAGATTTTTAAACTGTGGGGGATCAGCAAAAATTATATCGAACGATTTTTGGCAGTTTTTGAGATAGGTAAATACATCGGTGTGACGGACCTGCGTGAGCTCGGTGAGCTGAGTGGTCGAGAGATTCTTTTTTATCGTCTCTACTGCTGCACGTTCAGTGTCGAGGAAAATGCACGATTCAGCGCCATTGCTGAGCGCCTCAATGCCGAGCTGACCGGTGCCGGCGAAGCAATCGAGAACTTGAGCAGCTGCAAGTCGGGGACGAATGGTGTCAAAGAGAGCAGTTTTTACCCGGCTTAACATCGGACGGGTAGTCTCGCCCGGGACAGAAAGGAGCGGTTTACCTTTTTTGGTACCGGAAATAACGCGCATGGGAATACTGCGGAGAGAGAAGTAGCGAATTGAGGGTGGAGAGTTGTGGGTTGCTCTAAAAACTGGATGTTTTTCGAACTATATTACACCTACTACCCCGTAGATCGCGAGGCAGAAGGTGTAATAGGAACTATATCAATTCAGCGAATTAATATAGCGGGCGATTAATATCCCATCCCTCTAAATATTCGCGAATAAAGGCGAGGAACTGGCCGCCGAGCATACCATCGACAATGCGGTGATCGTACGAAAGTGTGAGGTAACACATCTCCCGAATCGCTATAGCGTCATCGATAACAACAGGACGTTTTTTTATCGCACCAAGACACAAGATCGCGACCTGCGGTTGGTTGATAATCGGCGTGCCGATAATCGTGCCAAAGACGCCCGGGTTGGTTACAGTGAAAGTACCACCGCTGACATCATCGGGGAGCAGCTTCTTCGAGCGAGCACGATTTGCAACGTCGTTCAGCGAACGAGCAAGGCCGACAAAGTTCTTCTCTTCGGCTCGCTTTATCACTGGAACGATAAGCCCCATATTTTCGAGCGCGACGGCGCATCCGAGATTGACGTTTCGTTTCAGGATGATCTTTTTGTCCTGGACAGAGGCGTTGACGTGGGGGAATTTGACGAGTGCTCGAACTGTCGCCTCAAGAAAGAACGGAGTAAAGCTTAAGTTAAATCCCTCGGTATTCGCGAAGAGTTTTTTGTTTGCGTTTCTCCACTTCGAGATATTGGTGACATCAACCTCCTGCACCGAGTAGACGTGTGGGCTCGTTGCTTTGGACCGAACCATATGTTCGGCAATAGCAGAGCGCATCGCATCCATCGGGATTATCTTGGTGCCATCAGCTTGCCATTCACCGATTGCGGGAACAGAGTCGCGCGATTTTGATGCAGCAGGTGCTGCTGGGCGCGCCGCGGCGGCGGGTGTTGCCGCCTGAGCGGGAGCAGGTTGCGCAGGAGTCGGGGTTGTTGCACGAGTATCGAGGTGGCGCATGATATCTTGCTTATTCACCCGACCACCCTGACCTGAACCGGCGATCGTTTCAAGCTCTGCGAGTGATATGTTGTTGACCTGAGCAAGGCTCATTACGAGTGGGGAATAGAATCGGCTTATGCTCTCAGCAGCGGCTGCGGCAGGAGCAACAGCAGGGGCTGCTGCTGGCTGCGGCTGGGTAGCTGCTTCGACGGCTTTTGGTGCTGATGCAGGTGCTGCAGCTGGTGTTGCGGAAGCGGCTGCGGGAGCTGCTGTTCCTTTACCCTCTGAGTCGATAATAGCGATAACGGTTTTTACTGGAACTACATCCCCTTCACTACATCGTAGCTCAACAATAACTCCCGATGCGGGAGCAGGGATCTCGGAATCAACCTTGTCGGTCGAAATTTCCAGAATAATTTCGTCTTTTGTGACAGCATCACCAACTTTTTTGAGCCATCGGGAAACGGTTGCCTCAGTAATTGACTCGCCCATCTGGGGCATCACCATCTCTGTTTTCATACGGTAGTTCCTTTCTGATGTTCCTCGACAAAATTGCCGTTCAGATCGGGGAAATCCAAGCGGCCCCCTCGATCATTCTTTTTTGTAAATTGGATGGCAAGGAGGCGCGATGATTAAAATCGCAACAATGCCCGAGCGGCTTCAGTTACCTCTTCCTGCTGAGGAAGTGTTACCTGTTCGAGGACCGGGGAATGCGGAACGTGAGGGACCGATTTCATCCCAATTCGCTTCACCGGGGCATCAAGATAGGTAAAACACTCGCTCGCAATTAGGGCGGCTATCTCCGCTCCGAAACCCATAAATATATCATCTTCGTGAGCAATGAGCACCCGATTTGTCCTCTGAACACTAGCTAAAATCGTTTCTCTATCAAGAGGAACAATCGTTCGAAGATCGACGACCTCTATTGAATATCCCTCCTCAGCGAGGATTTGGGCCGCCATAAGGCTCCGCTGGACGAGATAACCCCATGTAATTACAGTTAAATCATGCCCTTCGCGGGCAATGCGGGCTTTGCCAAGAGGAACCAGATGATCGCTTCCTCCTTCGGGTGCCTTACCGCTTGGTTGTCGATAGAGCCCTTTGTGTTCGAGAAAGAGAACAGGATCACTTCCCCGAATTGCGGCTCTTAAGAGCCCTCTGGCATCGGCGGCGTTTGAAGGGTAAACCACATAGAGGCCGGGAAAATGGGCAAAGGTCGCCTCGATATTCTGCGAGTGGTAGGCTCCGCCGTGGATATATCCGCCGACGGGAATTCGCAAAACTGCGGGGCATGTAAAATCTCCTTTTGAACGATAGCTCATCATCGCGAGCTCGTTGCGGATCTGCATCATTGCGGTCCACACATAGTCACCAAACTGGATCTCTGCAACCGGTTTGAGTCCCCGAGTCGCAAGCCCAATTGCGGCCCCGACGATTGAACTCTCTGCGAGTTGGGTATTGAAAACCCGATCGGCGCCGTGCTTATTGGTGAGTCCGGCGGTAACGGTAAAAACTCCTCCTTTGCCACCGGCAACATCTTCGCCGAATACGAGCACGCGCGAATCTCGCGCTAGTTCTTCATCGAGTGTGTGATTGAGAGCATCAACGAGAAAGGTTTCCTCGCCGCTTGGGGTTGTTTCAACGATATCCTCCCACGGAGTAGGATTTGTGTATGCTCCGACAAATAGCTCGCTCGGATTGCACGGTGGCTGACCCTCGGCCCATTCAGCAGCCGCATCGACGGTTTGTTTTAATTCTTCCTCGATATACGCGAGCTCATCGGCGGATAGTATCGCCTCGTCGAGTATCAGCCGTCTCATCCGCTCAATCGGGCAACGAGTTGAATCTTTGGCGATCTCCTCGGGGGTTCTATATTTTAGGTGATTATCTGAGATGGAGTGGCTTTGAAGCCGCGGAACATGCGCCTCGATGAGGGTTGGACCATCTCCGCGAAGGGCCCGAGAGTGCGCAGATCGGACTGCTTCAATCGAAGAGCCGAAATCAGTTCCATCTATCTCGGCGCGAGCGAGTCCCTCGTATCCCGCAGCGAGTTTATAGACGCTTCCTCCAGCGAGCTGTTCAGAGAGGGGAACCGAAATAGCGAAATTATTATTTTGGATCACAAAGACAACTGGCAAACGATCGCGGGCAGCCCAGTTGAGTGATTCGTGAAAATCTCCCTGAGCGCAGGTGCCCTCTCCTGCTGAAACGTATGTAACTTCACTCCGATTGAGATATCGCGAGGCAAGAGCGCAGCCTATCGCCTGATTAAATTGGGTGCCGGTGGGAGAGCTTTGGCTGACAACTTGGAGAGCTTTGCTCGCATAGTGCATCGGCATCTGTCGCCCGTGCGAGTTTGGATCGGCATCGCGATTCATTGCGTTCAAGAAGAGCTCCTCAGCGGTCATGCCGAGCCCTACCATCAAGGCCATGTCGCGATAGTATGGATAGAACCAATCGGTCCCGGCGCGAAATATCCGAGAGGTGGCAACCTGAATCGCTTCGTGACCAGCAACTCCTATCTGGAAGTGGCACTTGTTCTGTTTGTAGAGCACTATCGTCTTAAGATCGACCAACCGTGCAAGAACCATGTGACGAAACGCAAGAACGAGATCTGATGCAGAGATCTCCTCGCCCACAGATTGGCCCTCTTTCTTTAGTCGAACCATTGGCACCGCGGTTTGTTTCATAGATGGGCCTTGGTGTACTCCGATCTCTCCAGTAATCATTGCTCTTCCCGATTGAATTCAAACAGCTCAAGGAAGTGGCGAGATAGAGAAAGTGCCACCTCAGCGAGCGGAATTACCACACCGGTTTCTTCCTCTATTGAGGTTGTTCTAACGTCAGGCATGCCACACGGATTGATAAGCCGAAAGCCATCCTGACAATTAAGAACATTGCAAGAAAAACCGTGCATGGTGCACCACCGGGAGAGCTTCACACCGAGGGATGCGATCTTTCGGGCTTCATCATTGTGCGCTACCCACACCCCAGTCTTCCCCGAGATGAGTGTTCCCGCAACGCCAAAATCGGCGAGCGTGGCTATGATGACCTGCTCGAGAGTTCGCACATACCAACCGACATCGCGTCGGATAGGATTGAGATCAAGAAGAGGATATCCAACTATCTGTCCAGGACCGTGATACGTCGCATCACCGCCCCGTTCGACCTCAAAAATAGCAACGCCCTGCTCGTTAAGTGACGCCGTATCTTCCTTGATGCTCGAAGCTTTCCCGCTTTTGCCGATGGTTATCACCGGCGGATGTGAACAGAGGATAAGAGTATTACTGGTAAGCCCCTCTTTGAGTTGAGAAATGAGGGTACGTTGAAGGGTAAGTACCTTTTGGTACGGTTGTAGACCGAGATCGAGAACCCCGCAAGTGGCCATACCACTGCTCCACGGGTGAGGTGATAAAACGGTAAGTAACGGCTCCGATGGCGGAGCGTGTTTTGAGTTTAATGAAAAAAGAGTGTCGTAAGCTAGAAAGTTTTTATACTTCCTATACTTCTAGTATATCAACTTGGAAGCATAGGAGCCATGACTAGTTTGAGTATCTACCCCCCCGGAAAGGGGGAAAGTGCAACTGGCGTGGTGGTAAAATTGGTTACGTCGGGAGCACCGACCGGAGCACCGATAATACGAACCTACACCACCACGCTACAATTGGCTGATTTGCGTCAGGAACAGCTCTATGTGTTTATCGGTCGCCCTAATGCGGCGGCCATTGCCTCCATCATAGCCTCTGAGAGGGTCGGATGGGCGTGTATCGTATCGACTACACTGGCGGCGATTCCCTCGTGAGAGCGGATTATTCCCGCTTCAGCGATCAGCTCGGTTGCCTCAGCATGCAGAATGTGAACACCAAGAACCTCACCGACTTTTTCATCGATAAGTACCTTGATAAATCCATCCGACTCGCCGATCGCGATCGCTTTCCCGATGGCACCAAAAGGAACTTTGCCAACCCGATACTTAATGCCCTGTTCTTTGAGCTTTTTCTCGGTTAAGCCGACCGATGCGACCTGAGGTTGACAGTAGGTACATGAAGGCACGTTATCGTAGTGCATTCCTGCAGTATCGTGCCCAGCAAGTGCCTCAGCAGCAACGATCCCCTCGTGACTTGCAACGTGGGCAAGCTGAGGAGTGCCAGCGACGATATCGCCGATCGCAAAGTGATGCGGAATCGATGTTTGCATGTAGGGATTTGTTTTAATAAATCCTCGCTCCATCGCAATGCCGACCTCTTCAAGCCCGAGCGATTCAGTGTTCGGAGTTACTCCGATTGAGCAGAGGATACAATCGCCCGTCCACGTTTCGATCTCTCCGTTCTTCTTTTCGATCGTCGCAGTAACGTTGCTTCCCTTTTTTTCGACCGATTTCACGGAGCATCCAGTTTTTATCTGAACGCCTCGCTTTTCGAAGATTCGTTGAAGCCCCTGCGCAACTTCAAGATCTTCCAGCGGAAGAATCTGATCGAGCATCTCAACGATCGTTACCTCAGCACCGAAGGCAGAGTGAAAGTAGCCAAATTCAACTCCGATGACTCCTCCACCGATGATAAGGGTCTTCTTTGGGAGCTTTTTATATTCGAGGATCGTTCGGTATGTATGAATGACCTCTCCATCAATCGGAATGTGGGGAAGAGTTCGGGGTCGGGCACCGGTCGCGATGATGATATCGTTAAATGCGTACGAGGTTGTTTTCCCGTCAGCGGCGGTAACTGCCAGAACATTTCCTTTCTGGAGTTTTCCCGTTCCGTAGATGACCTCGGCCTTTGCCTTTTTCATGAGGTACGAAACTCCACCGGAGAGCTTTCCGGCGACATCACGGGAGCGTTTGATCACCTGAGGAAAATCTAGGGTGACCTTCTCGGCTTTGAATCCAAATTCCGAAGAGTGGTGGAGGTCTTGGTAAAGTTGACCCGCTTTGAGCAGCGCTTTTGAGGGAATACATCCCCAGTTTAAACACACGCCGCCGAGCGATTCCCGCTCAACGATCGCAACTTTGCGCCCGAGCTGGGCGGCGCGAATAGCGGCAACATACCCCCCAGGACCAGCCCCAAGGACGATGACGTCTCGTTTCTCTGTGCTCATTGCAATCCTCCGTTGATACGCACTCTGGCGCCGAATGATGACCGGCACTCAGGTCGGCCGACATGCTAGCAGATTGAGAAGCGTAAGACTATGACGCGATTTGCGATCACGCTTCAGACCGAATCCATGAAGGACGGGCCTTTTCGGGGAGGGATATCTGAAGCGCGGCGCCTGTTCTTGGGTGGTTCAGTCCAAGTTCAACGCAACAAAGGTGGAGACTCGGCGCCTCGGCACCATTATAAAAATTATCTCCCACGAGAGGATATCCCAAAGCCTGTGCGTGAACACGAATCTGGTGAGTTCTGCCGGTAATCGGGCGTGCCTCAACAAGTGCACTTCTATCTCGTGGCTCAATAACGGTGAAGCAGGTTAAAGCGCTTTTGCCCGCCGAGTGGGTAGCACGGAGTACAGGGTGAAGCGGATGGTGTCCAATGGCGCTGGAAAGGGTCAATTTTCTAAAGGATGGAACTCCAGAGAGTTCGCAAAGATATCGCTTTACTATTGCTCTAGTTTCAAAGGTCCGTTGAAGCGCTCGATGGGTGTCGGGCGATTTGCTGGCGATAACAAGTCCCGAGGTTGAAGTGTCGAGTCGGGAAGGAAGATGAACCGCATGGACCAGATACTCCTCAAGATAGCGGCGAAGATTGTGGATACTCTGCTCGCGCACCGGAAGGGTGGGGAGATGGATCGGTTTGTTGATAACGATTAGGTCATTATCTTCGAAAATAATCCAGTCGGAAGACCAGAGAGGATATCCAGAGCTCTCAAATGTTCCCCCGCGCGGTTCAAAATATTCTACCCGCGCTGGTGGTGCAACGATGCAATCTCCTGCAACCGGAGCTCCATTAAGATGAGCTCCTCCAACGTTGATTCGCTTGTCCCATTCGTCGGCAGGAATGTGAGGAGCAGCACGTTTTAGGAGAGTAATCAGCTGCTCTGGTTGCCCATTAATAAGATCAATAACCCAGCGCTTCGTGAAAAGAGCGTCGTTTAGCCGTTCTTTGTTGATATTCCACATAAGAATTAATACAAGAGCGACGAGCAGCTAAAATGGCCCGGATATCAGAGGGAAGGACGTTTAACGAGCGTCAGTTATTGAGCATTTGATGTAACAGGAGGAGTGGCAGCTTCTGCTGTTTTCTCTGGCTCGTTTGTAGCCTCAGTTGGCTCTGGAGCTGGTGCCGAAATAATGGCATTTTTTCGATAATCCCAGGTGTCGAGAGCAACTAGCAGTCGAGAAATTCTATCAACCATGTGGAATGGATTGACATCGGTCTTTGAGGATTCAGTCTGCGAAAGTCCAAACTTGCGCTCGATCTTTTCAATGTCGCTGATTGGGAACTGGCTCAGCGATAGCTCGAAGATCCTCCGATTGTGATCACGGCGCTTAAGTCGATTCGATGCGAGAGCGCGAATTGTTCCAGCATCCACTTCAAGAACCACAGGATCAATCATCTCGGGTGAGCACGGCTCAGAAGCTGATACCGATTGTATCGGTACCGCAGGACCAACGGCCATGTGACCATCGTTGTCGAGAGCAACTGCAATCGCCATGCGGTTTTTGTCTTCCTTCTCCTCAATAGGAAAGGTTACTGCATAAAAGTTGGGAGCTATCTCCTCCACCGCAGGATTGACTTTTTCCGTGATAACACCAGAGGTAGAAGTTATAAGCCCCTCGAACCTGCGGGGCGAAAAATCTGTTTGCACCTGCACAGTAATCTGTTCGCTCAATGCGGCGAATGGAAATACAGCCGGGAGTATCGCAGCGAATAGAGCGATGATTACTCCCTTCTTTGTGTCACGAGATTGATTCGCTAGAAGTGTCATACTTACAATTCCTCGATTAGCCACCATTCTCGGTTGAGCCTCTGGCTCGCTGTAAGGCGTCTATTTTACCCCTAAGCTCGCCCAGTAACTTTGTGGCCTCCTGATAAGCTATTATTTCGCGATTAAGCCCCTCAGAAACATGAAAAAGCCGTTCTGTTTCAGCACCTTCGCTTATTGCATCAGTCTTGAAGACCGCTTCATCCGGGCTCACTTGCTGTGAGGGAAATTTGCACCTTCGCTCTAAGGCAAATTCCGGCGATGCGACTGGCTTGCCATCAGCGGAGTACCACACAAATCGGTACTTTAGTCGCTGCTCCGGAGCGTGAAGATCAAACTCGTAAAGAGGGCGTTCATCAGAATCTAGCCTACCGGAGGGAAGCCAAATATCGAGAAGCTTTTCGTCACGAATCGCTAAAAGCCGCATCGGACGCTCGAACTGTTTCGCTCCTGAGAGAAATGCCGCTACTCTTAACTTTGATCCCGGCGAAGGAATCGATGCTTCATTCGGGACGTTGTGAACTATCGAGATAGTGGGCAGCTCTTTCGGCGGTTCTGAAAAACCCGTTTGAGGTAAAAGGAGCGCGAACGAGCCCAAGAGTAATTGGATCACCGCCTGGGCTTTTCTTAAACCCGATACAACAAGCCTTTGGGAGGGGATTCTAGCCTCATCCATTCCATACCTTATCGCATCGGAACGACCTTCCATTCTCCGACCTCCTTCGTCGTAATGTTTTCCCAGCGTCCAACGATAAGTTGGTCGTCAGTTTTTTTGGCTATGAAACGGATGAGCCATCCATTAGAGCTCGCTGTAATAAATGGTTCTTCCCCTATCGCTGTGACCACAGCCGATTGCCAACCCTCTATTCCGAGGATCACGCCGATACTGGCGCCATCACCTCTTGAAATAAAGGTGAGTGATACATCGCCTCCGGGAACGATTCCGCGAGCTAAGCCGGTGTAAAGACCGGTGGGAAGGCGAGGGAAGGATATCGTGCCAGTAACAGGCTCGAAAATAGAGCCCGGTAAGAGCTGTAGCGGATTCGGTGAAGTGGTTTTCGTTGGCGCGGGGTTCTTGGCTGAATCAGGAACAGAAGGTTTTCCAAGTTGAAGGCTAAAAAGAAGCGCTAAACCGCCACCAAGACCAAGTCCGAGAATGGCTATCCGTCGGCTACGGGGGGTTAGCTTCCTCGCGCGGCCCGGGTTACCGCCCAGCGCCTTTCCCGAGGTCTTAACTCCATCTCGCTTCAAGCGAGATTCCCTAAGCTGTCGCAAGGTCTCTCGACCCTGTTGGGCTTTACGTCTATCGATTAGAGGCTTGCTTACCGTGGAGGCTAAATCAGACGAGGATTCTAGTTCCAAATCATTTCTATAGCCCGGTTCTGAGGCCTCGCGGGAGAAAGAGTCTTGTTCTTCTAGTAAAGTATTTCGCGGGAACTCTCGATCTGAAGCCTCGTCCCGTTTTTGCTTGAATACAGCAGAAACGCTCTGAGGAGCCGTTTTTAAAGGCTCGCTGAGTTCAGTTGTTTGCAAAGAAGCCGATTGCGGCTGAATCGGTGCATCTTTTGGCGCATCACTACCTGTTTCATTTGGAGCTACTTTTGGTTTAACGGGATGACGCACGCCCGCGATGAGTTGATCACGCAACTGATTGACCATTGATGCTGGAACAGCCTCGGTCCTCATGCGACTCGCTCGTGCCTCTGGAGAGCTATCGCCGAGCACTGGGTGGGTTCGAGAAACCCTTCCGGTTCCCATTGACCCTTTTTTGTCTTTATCGTCAGCCATTTTGCTTGGTCTACCTCGTCCAATTCGGGAGGAATGATCCTTCCCTCTTCGCGACCCAAATTCCGGTTAGTATAAAGCTCGATGAGCTAATCGCTTCCTCATAGAGAGCACTTCTCTAATCGATACCTTTACCTCGCGTCAACCATCACACCCTAAAAACCCGTTATCGCCCTGAAACTTGAATGAGACAGAACTGAAAACGGGTAGAGCTTCCTATTCGGATCCAGTCGCCATGACCTAATTCAGTCGGCCCTTCCAAACGCTCCTCTTGGTCGGAATCTCCACGCTGAATAAAGGTGCCAGAGCGGGAGAATACATCCTGCACAAGAACGCGATGTTTTTGGTTTGCCTTTATCGCGAGGTGTGGAGAATCGATTGATGATTCATCGACCACAATAGTCGAGTGGTCCGTATCATCCTGAGAGCCGAGGAACGTTCTCCCCGACCGAACTTCATATGCAACCCCCTGGTCGTTTAGACCGTAAGATACCAGCCATCCCACGAGTCTACCCCGTCTTTTTTCGGTTTGACCGGCGGATCTTCCTTCCATCTTAACTCCTCACCAAATGCTTCGTTGCTTCGTTTGGTATTTCCAACCTCTGGCTGCCGGTTCTCCACCTCGCCTCACCCCCTCTATCGGCGTTTGGTACCCAAAAATTGAGCGAGTTTCGTGGAGTCCGTCAACGCAGCGCCGAAAATTCGTCCCCGCTTATCAATATATTGTGGGCAAGAGCGCTAGCTGAGTTTGAGGCTCGGAACGCCATTGATTTGCGATTACAATCCCAATCGTACCTCAAAAAGTCAAATAAAAGCGAGAGGTCGGCCACGTAACAGCCTGTCGGATAGTGCCCGAAGGACATGGTGAGGAACGATTTCCTGTAGATAGCTAGCGGTACTTGTTGACTCTCAGCATAACTTAGCCAAAAATAGAGGGGTTAAGCACCCGTAGCTCAGCTGGATAGAGCATCCGCCTTCTAAGCGGCAGGTCGCACGTTCGAATCGTGCCGGGTGCACTCTAGCGGTTACAGTCAAGGGTGGTAGCGAGCCCCTTTCGGTTATCGGGCGCTCCTTTTTTTAGGAATTTCGAAATGGTAGGTTCGGAAATTAGCCCGTATCTTGGCATACTTCTCCTTGTTGTCGTCGCCGCAGGCTTCCTTGTGACTATGCTCGGCCTTGCGACTTGGCTGGGCCCAAAGCACAAAACCAGAACAAAACAGCTCCCGTTCGAATGCGGCTCCGTTTCAGTAGGCGATGCTAGTGACCATCGATTCAGCGTCCGGTTCTACCTTGTGGCGATGCTGTTCATCCTCTTTGATATCGAGGTAATATTTCTCTATCCATGGGCGATGGTGCTGCTCGAACTTGGGTGGGCAGCCTATGTAGAGATGCTGCTCTTCATGTTGGTTGTAGTGCTCGGTCTTGTATATGTGTGGCGGCGTGGAATCCTCGATTGGGCCTCGGAGTAAGGAGGCGACGCCGACCTATTCGAAAGAACTGCTGTGCGCTTTTCTCCCCATTTTACAGAGCTGTTAAACGTCAGGGGCAGAAGTGCAAGCAGCAGTGTAGGCCGCGCTGGAACCAGCGGTGCAACTATAGCGCTACTCTCGATATCTCATTTAATATTTTTTCTCCCGCAAAAACTGATATATATCGGCCCGTTTCAAGAATACGCCGCCTTCTTGCCTCTTACTGCAGCGCCGCTCCTGGTTGCCGCTTTTAGGCAAAGGCACCGTAATAGACTTATCTTTGCGCTTGGGCTGATTCCTCTTATAGTCTCGATTCGTGTTTACGATGAGGTGTTAGTCAAGCTTTCTCGAGCTGCGCTCGACCAGGAGAGCGCCCACTGCGAGCTTCACCTTTCCCCTGATGCGAAAAAGCTCTTGATACGGGGCAAACGTGATCAGAAAAGCTCTCATTGCATTGATGATCGAGCGATTCAAGGGGGCGAGCCAATCACTATATGTTCTCCTAATCCGTGGACAAGGGAAGAGATGTCGTTAGGTGAGGAATTTAGTCCCGTAACGGTCTGGCATTCCCTCGTTGATGACAAACCTATCGTTGTTTCGCGCATCAAGATTCACCCCGATCACGCACCCTTTTCCCCCGCAATCGTACAGCTTCGCCGATTTTCGACCATTTTTCGACATAGGCGTGGGTCTATTATTTTGATTATGGAGGACCTTCCGGGATTATTTTCTGGCGCAACGGTTGGATTTTATCAACAAGCCTGGGTTCACGAATTACTATTGCCACACCACTTTTGGCGATCCGTTGTGGGGAGATTTGATATTCGACTTCTGGGGCGTCAAGTGCGGGTTGTTGGCGAGGATTAGCTAAATATTGGTGTCACCTCATCGTAGCGGCAGCTCTCGCTGTAATGCCTCATCCAACTTATAGATATCTGGTCGGAGGATGAGCTGATTTGCTCCATTCACCCACGCAGTACGATAGCTTGTGCGAACTGGAACCGGAGGACGGATTCTTTCGGTGTAGGTCTTTTCCGATGCAATAGCTTTTGCAAGCTGCTCACCATTCCAGCGTTTCTCGGGAGTGCCGAGCAACGCGATGGCAAGAGAGGCGGGATCGGCGAGTCGAATGCAACCGTGACTGAAGGTGCGCACTGTTTTTGAAAATAGGTTTTTTGAGGGAGTGTCGTGTAGATAAATAGTATGGGGATTTGGCATCTCAAATTTGAGCTGTCCTAACGGGTTGTGAGGTCCGGGGCGTTGCCGCATCGCTATTCGGTGTGCGGCAACTGAGGGAACCGCTTGCCAGTCAAAAGAGGCAGCATCGATCGGTAAGAGCCCTGATTCTTCTCGCCACAGAACCTCCATGCCGTGTTTTGTCGCTCTGTCTGGATTTTTCCGAAGCTCGGAGAGAAGCTCGTTTCGCACTATTGAGGTTGGTACTCGCCACCATGGATTAAAGGTAACTCCAACTATATTAGCGGAAAAAAGCGCGGTGGGAGTTTTTGGTTTACCAACAATAACCGCCATCGAGAGAGTTGGTTTTCCTTCCTCAAAGAGAGTAAGGCGATAGTCGGGAATATTTACATCGACGACGAGAGGAAGTTCGGCCGAAAGCGGAGGGTGAGGGCGCCACCTGAGCCGCTCAAGATTTACCCGAATTGTGCTCTCAAGAGATTTCGAAGTTCTATTGAGCTCAGCGACGGTGCGGGCGCCTAGAATCCCATCTGCCTCAAGCCCCCTAGATTCCTGAAATGCGCGGAGAGCAGATTGATCGGAGCTGTTAAGTGTCGTCGGATTTTCAGCGGGAATTGCTACCGGAAACCCAAGCTGTTGGAGCTGTTCGCGAATAGCGGGTAGGGACGGTAATGTTTCATCTCTTCGGACCGAGCGAGGAACGACGATCGGCGGGAGTTCTCGGCTGCGCCGCATCGCTGCGAGAGCCTCAAGGAGCTGACGATAGGGGTCGGAGAGGGGATAGGTCGCCTCAACGAATCGACGAAGATTAGCTTCGGAAACTGCTTTTTTGAGAAGATTGGAGCCTATTTCCTCTCGATTAAGCGCGGCTTCGCCGAGAGGATCTTCTCGTCGCCGTGTTGCGCGACATCCCACTGCTGCATCGACAAGTAGCTGTGACATCGCTCGGGTAAGTGTTAGCTCGAGGGTAAGTCGATCGGAAAGGGCGTGGCTATCGTGCTTCGCAATCAGCTCTTGCAAGCTATACTGCTCTGGATTGATGCCGTGGAGGGAGCTTCGCTGAATTAGATGAAGAGCATCGTGGAGGCGAGCGGGGCTTTCGAGCCAGAGCGGCGACCAGTCGCGTTCTTTGTAGAGTGAACAGAGCGCGGCGTGTGAGGTAACTGCGTCGAAGCGGAGATCTTTTGAGAGAGCCGTGGGGCCGTCGATTATCGAGCAGCTCTGTTGGAGGGTGTCGCGCAGCTCCTTATCGGGTTCAGCGAACGCTACCGATACGAATGAAGCGAGACTGATAAGAGTCACGAATACGAACCGAGCGGCCGCACGAGCAGAAAAAAATTTAAGATGATAGAGAGTCATGGATCGAGCGAACCGATTTTGAAGATTTCAAAGATTGAGGATAATGTGCGATTTTTTGCCGCGTGACAAATCACACGCCTCCTAAAACCAATTACGCTCTCGCTCGTTGACGTTGGCAGTTAAGAAGACGTGAGCTAGAGAGATAGCGATCGTTCGGGTAATAAGCAAAAAGGTACGCACCCTGTTCAAGGGTTGTTATGGCACGGTCTGCTATTCTAAGGGGAAGCGCGGGGCACCCGAGGCTACGGCCTAGACGGTTATGTTTTGAGATAAATGAATCGCTCACATAATCCGCACCATGCATTACGATAGCCCTATCGTACGCTTTATCGTTAAAATTTGGTTCAAGCCCCTGAAGTCGCAGAGACCTTCCGTGTTGTCCCAAGTATGGCTCGTCTGCGAAAAATAGCCCGAGACTCGACTGAAGGCTGCCGGGTTTATTTGAAAAATCGGTCGCAAATAGCTCGCCGCTGTTTCTTCCATGAGCGACGTAGCTCTGCTCTAAAAGCCGCTCGGCGAGAGCATCAAAGAGCCAAAAACGGGGTAGTGTGGATGGTTTTGAGTAGTCGATGATCGCAAGGTACCGCGCGCGCGGCGACCTGCCTTGAGAGGCCGCGCAGCTACTCGCACGGAGCGCCATGGTAGCGACCTCAGGAGATAATCCACGGGCTTTTCGTGCAAGATTAACACCGAGCTGCTCTGTTGTAAGAGCGGGAACGCGCGAGGAGTCGGTTTGCCACGGGAAGAGTCGAGGACCAAATAGCCCACCCAAAACGAGTTTTCTACTCCCACTTTCAGCTCGAGAGGCCTCAAATCGCCCCTCAGCGTTTGCGAGACGAGGGCCCAATAATCCCCCCAGATTAAGGAGCAGTCCCAATATCAGCGCGGCGCGAGAAAGCGTCATCATCCCGAAACCGTTAAGTCCGATGCAAACAAAGCGAGCGCGAGACCCTTTTTGGGAAGTCTCAGAGTAAAAAAGGGTACTACTTCACCCCCTCAGTATACCCGAAGCAAGTTCATATCCGCACCTTTTTTTGCTTAATTGAATAAATTGGGGGTCACTCCAGACACCTAATCAACTGGTGACTGATATTTAAGAACTAGTTGTCAGAGGGAATTTATACTCGATCGAAAGACTTGCAAAACGATCGGCATTAGCAGACACTTACTGCACTAGAAAAAAACTAGAACTAAAAGAATTTCTAAAGATAGCTAAATAACTCTACGACGACACGCAGCCCATAAAAAGACCATGAGGATAGCAAACCCAATTTACGACGCTGTATTCAAGTATCTTCTTGAGGATAAGAGGGTTGCAAAACTTTTGCTTTCAACGATCCTCGATGAAGAAATTTTAGATATTAATATTCAACCGACCGAGCACTCTATTGAGCTTGAAAGACCTCCCCTTACTGTTTACCGGATCGACTTTTCGGCAAAGATTCGTTCAGGATCTGGGGAACAGCTTGTTCTTATCGAGCTGCAAAAAGCAAAGTTTGCGCAAGATCTTTTCAGATTTCGAAGGTACTTAGGAAACCACTACGCAAATAGAGAGAATCAAACAACTGATGCAAAAACTGGGAGAACTGTTCCTATTCCGATAATCACCATCTATTTTCTTGGTGAAGCGATCTCTGAGCTTTCTGCTCCTGTAATTAAGGTGAATAGAGAATGTATTGATATCGCTACTGGTGAAAGATTTACCAAAAAGGTCCAGTTTATCGAGTGTCTTACTCACAATAGCTTCATAATTCAGATACCTCATCTAAAAGAAAAACGAAGAACTGAGCTTGAAAAGCTCCTTCTTTTCTTCGATCAATCAAACGCTATCGAGGATAAACACACCCTCTCTATTCATGAAGATCAGATCCCCCAACAACATCAACTTCTTTTAGATCGACTTAGAAGAGCGATAGAAGATCAAAACATTCGAGGAGCAATGGATGTTGAAGATGACATTGTCTTAGAGCTTGAGGATAAAGATAGGGAGATTCAGAAGCATCGAGATAGGGCGGAACAGGAGAGGGAAAGGGCGGAGCTGGAAAAAAAACGAGCGGAGGAGGCGCTACAACGAGAGGAACAAGAGAAACAGCGAGCAGAAGAAGCGCTACAACGAGAAGAACAGGAGAGGAAAAACGCCGAGCTTGAAAAAGGAAGGGCAGAGCTCGCAAAAATTCGTGCAGAGGAAGCTGAGCAAAGAGGAGAGCAGGAGAAAAAACGCGCTGACGCAAATGAACAAAAATTAGCGGAAGCCCTTAAACGTCTTCAGGAGCTCGAAGAACAATCCTCAGAAAAATCTTAATGTGCGATTCCACCTTAAGAACAACAAAAAGACATAGACATTTCAAAGTGGTTCAAGAGGCATGTTTTTGAACCCTTGCGGAATCAAGGGAGCTTTAAGAAATTTTTCATCGAAGCTGGCACACTAGGGCGTCGCAATTCTCATGTTCAAGCGTTGAAATCACAAGGTTTGCAAAATGCACCGGTGGTAATAATTTTAGGAGTTTATCTCGAGAATTGCGATGCCCTACTGGCACACTAGCCTAGCCAAATGGAGTAGATATTGCTCCAGAAGCATTGTACAGCGCGAGCGACGCCTTGTCTGGGGATAACTCGTCACTGGAGCGGAGACGCAAACGCTCCGCTCGCTGAAATATGTGTGATGAACTAAACCTCTATTGCCTATACCTCTATTGCTCTGAGGTGCGAATATCGGGGGTTGCATCTCCCTTTGTAAACCTCTTCGCCTCGTCCCAAAGATTTTCCCATTCATTGAGGGTTAGTTCCTCTAATTTTTTGGGTGATTGGGATTCCATTCGTTCAAAACGTCGGGTGAAACGATTGTTGGTTGTTTGGAGTGCTTCCTCAGCATCGAAGCCGAGCCGTCGAGCGAGCTGGATCAGAGAAAAAAGGATGTCACCGAATTCGCTCTGCAACGCATCGGGATCGATCGAGGAGCTTGTTGCTTCATGCGCAAACTCAGCCACCTCCTCTAGT
>JBIJBT010000109.1:0-7848 GCA_044345055.1 Bdellovibrionota bacterium | reverse complement strand
TACTTTATCCCGAATCCCCGCGAGGGTATCCCACTCAAAACCACACTGAGCGGCACGTTTGCTGATTTTTTGCGCTCGCATAAGCGCGGGGAGGTGGCGCGGAATGCCGGTAAGAACTCCAGATTCGGGCGCTTTGCCCTGTTGCTTAATCTTTTCCCATTGATTAACAACCTCTGCTGCGGTTTTGATCGAGGCCTGCTCTGCGGCATTCCCAAAAACATGAGGATGACGCTCGACGAGCTTATCGCTGATTGCGGTGAGGATATCGACGATAGTGAAGGTTCCGGAATCGGCGGCTATCTGAGCGTGGAGCCCGATCTGAAGCATCAAATCTCCGAGCTCCTCACAGAGTGCTTGGGGTGAGTGATCTATTGCATCGAGAACTTCATACGTTTCCTCGATAAGATATTTTTTTAGGGTCTCGTGCGTTTGTTTTATATCCCAGGGGCAGCCCGTAATTGGGTCGCGGAGCTGTTTGATGATAGTAACGAATCGCTCAAAGGCGGCTGAGGGGGTGTTTGACACGGCAGATTCCTTTTTTGGAGCCAACTATACAGTGGCGCGGGTTGTCGCGATGAGCTGGTGACTTGCCATTACCTATTGTGCTCCCTTCTCTGAAAAAATGCATGCAATTCACGGCGAGTCCGTTCATACCGATCGGCGATGGCGAAAGCACGTATATCAACCGAAGCGGCCCCGGCATCGAGAAGCGCCCGAACACCGGCGGCGATCGTAGCGCCAGTGGTGATTACATCATCGATCAAAAGAATCTTTTTGTTAGAAACCGTTTTGGGTGTCGCAGTAAAGGCTTCTCTTGAGTTCTGAAATCGGTGACTGGTCAAGAGAATACTCGCCTGAAGGGGGCGGGTTTGGGTTGAGATAAGGCCATCGCGAAGGAATGGAATCGAGAGCGCTTTAGCGATACTGTGCGCTGCGACCGCTGCGGGGGTAAAAAGCCGCTTGCGGGATGACTGCCGTCCAGATGGGATCGCAACGACCCCATCCCACTCGGCGCGCGAAGATTCGGCGATGATTGCGTCTCTTAGGTGAAATGCGATCACCCGAGCAAGTTTTTTACTCGGGGTAAACTTCATCGCACGAACAAGGTCGCGAATGTTGGCCCGATAGTGAAAGCTCGCGCGAAGCGATGAAATGGGTAGAGGAAAAATGCGGCACCGTTCACACGAGGGATCGGTGTTGCTCAACCCGCAACGTGGACAGTTAGCGTCATGGTCAACCGCAAGGTTTTGGCCCGGGCTGCACCGAATACAGATGGTAGGTGTTGAGGGAAACGCCGCCCGCAGAGGTCGGTGACAGACCAGACACTGCGGCCGGATTATCGGTGAGAGGAGATACGAAAGGCGCGGGAAAGGGGATGGGAGATGAGGAGAAAGGGGTGGCATTTGAGGGTGGTAAAAAAGGTTTGGGGTAAATTGGGGTTAAGGTATGCCGAAAAAGCACTTAGTGATTATCGGAAATTGAGGGTGGGGAGTTGTTGGAATGAAGGGGAATTTTTGGGGGGAGGCGAAAAAAAAGGGCGCGGATTGCGCCCTTGGGGGAGTGAACCGCCTGGGTCAATGTTGACGTTGAGGGTAAGACCTAAATCTTCTCGACGTGCTATCCTGCGTAATTACTCGCTCTAGGATGCTAAGAGCCGCCTTGGCGAGCGGGTCTTTTCCCGAAGAGGCGAGAAAAGATAACAGAAGGGCAATTTCCCCCTCTGAGAACCTATTTCGAAGTCTAAGATGACTCCCAATTTCCTTCAGAGTACTGTCGATCTAAACAGTGGTACTTTGCATGGGTTAAAACCGTTCGGCCGCTAAAGTATGCCACTCCCCCCCCAATTTATCAAATCCCCCCACGAACCACCAACGACCTCCCAGTCATCTCCTCGGGCTGCTTAATTCCCATCAGATCAAGCACTGTCGGTGCGACATCGCAGAGGGCGCCGTCTAGGGCGACACCGGTTACTGAGGCATCAGCATTCCAGAGAATAATTGGCACCGGAAAGGTTGTGTGGGCGGTGTGGGGGGTGCCGGTTTCGTAATCGACCATCTGCTCGCAATTACCGTGGTCTGCAATAATCACGGCCTGTCCGCCGACCTCGGCGAGGGCAGGAAGTATCTCGCCAAGACACGAATCCACCGCCTGCACAGCGTTGACCGCCGCAGAGAGAACGCCGGTGTGACCAACCATATCGGGGTTTGCAAAATTGACTACGAAAAAGGAGTGCCGTTTTTCGCGGATAGCTGCACAGACCGCCTCAGCGACCCCAAATGCGCTCATCTCAGGTTTAAGATCGTACGTTTTGACATCGCGAGGTGAGGGTACCACCACTCGCTCTTCTCCCTCACACGGAGCCTCTTGGCCGCCGTTGAAAAAGTAGGTCACATGAGGATATTTCTCAGTCTCTGCGGAGCGAAACTGTGCGAGGCCCTCTTTCGCGATTACCTCACCTAGAAAATTTGTTATCTCTATTTCGCGGAATAGAACGGGGAGCTTAAGAGCCGGTTCATAATCGGTAAAGGCAAGAACTCGTTCCCGCTCGAACGGTACACCTGTGCGAACTAATTCATCGGGCAATTCTTCATTCGTTAATGCGCGCGCAATTTCACGCATCCGATCGGCGCGAAAGTTCCAGAAAACAACCGCATCACCTCGATCGACACCGTGATAACCGAATGATACTGGTTCGACGAATTCGTCATTTGCGCCCTCTGCGTACGAGGCTGCAAGAGCTGACACGGGATTGAGAGCGTCGCAAACTCCTCGGCCTGCGACGATAAGGTCGAACGCTTTCTGAACTCGCTCCCACCGTTTGTCGCGATCCATCGCAAAAAAACGGCCGCACATTGTTGCGATAAACGCCTTTGGTGCGATCTGAGGAAGCCGTTCCGCGAACTGCTCAACGAGCGATAGAGCCGACTGGGGCGAGGTGTCTCGACCATCGGTGATTAGATGGATGGCGAGCCGAGCATCGGTCGAAGCAGAAAGTTGTTGAAGAAGAAGTTCAAGATGGCGAGTGTGAGAGTGAACGCCGCCATCGCTGAAAAGGCCGACAAGATGAATCGTTTTGGCGGTGCGGGTTGATTCGATAAAGTTCTTAAAAACGGGGTGCTCTCCGAGCTTTCCACCCTCTAGTTCACGTGCAATCCGAACGAGCCACTGTTCGACGACCCGACCCGCTCCGATATTTAGGTGGCCAACCTCTGAGTTTCCCATTTGACCTTCAGGCAAGCCAACTCGTTCCCCGAAAGTGGTCAGAGTGCTGTGAGGGCTCGTTGCGAGCAGCTTGTCAAAACAGGGCTTTTTTGCAAGATGAACAGCATTGCCTTCGGGATTTGGATTGAGGCCAAAGCCATCGAGAATACAGAGGAGAGTCGGTCGGGTAGCGTTTTGCGAAGAGGTCATGGCGTTACATCCGGAGTAGGTGAAGCTGACAGAGGAGGTGAAGTACAGAAGCTGAAGTGGTACGTTTATTGACCCGAGGTGAGCAAGTCAATGTACCTCTCCAGTGTATCGCATTAGTTGATTTGGGTACAGGCGGGGATGGGTGGAGAGGGTCGAGGATTAAACGGTGTGTAAGGAACGAAGATGAGTACCTTCGATACTATTGCGATTATCGTTAATGGTGAGCTTCCGAGCCGAGAGCGGCTTAAGGAGGTTTGGCGGCAAGCTGATTGTGTGGTGTGCACTGATGGCGCGATTAATAAGCTAATTGAGCATGGATTGGTTCCACAGATCGTTATTGGCGATCTTGATTCAATTGATCCACAGGTGCGGGCATCTCTTTGCTCCGGAGTTGAGATTCATCACGTGGCGTGTCAGGAGTCGACCGATCTGGATAAGGCATTTAGATTTGCGATTCAACGCAGCGCGAGCACGATTCTTCTTTCCGGGCTCGGGGGAGGGCGACTCGACCATGCCCTTACCAATATGGCGATTGTCCAGAAGTTTTCCCGAGAGGTTTCGGTCCGCCTCTATGAACCCTCTGGGTATGGCGTTCTCCTTGTCGCGAACGGTGCTGCAACTCAATACAGCTTCTCTGGTCGGTTGGGAAGGCTCGTGTCCCTTGTGCCGTTTGGACGGGTTGAGGGTATAACAACGACCGGGTTAAAGTTTCCTCTGCGTGGAGAACCGCTCGAATGGGGGGTACGCGAAGGGGTGAGCAATCAGAGCGTTGCTGAGGAGGTTGTTGTTACGATTGAGCGGGGTGAGTTGCTTCTTTTTAGCGATGAATCGGTATTTTAGTTGGAAGAAACGTGGGAATCTTCAGACACACCGCACCTTAAGAAAATAAAAAAGGCGCAGGGGCTTCCTGTCCGAGTTCGGAGTCAGAGGATATTCCATTAAGGTGATCGTATGAGCTGTCGGTTGAGCCGGGCTTCATCGCTTCGCGAAGAAGTTCTCGCCACATAAGACGGGACTCGAGCTCTCTCTCTTTAAACGCAAGAATCATCCCCTGAAGGCAGAGGTGAACTAGGTGATCGCTATGATTCAGGGAGATATGGCGGGTGCTGCAAAAATCTTTCATTTCACGGAGAACGACCTCTGCCTCCTCGGTGCGCTCGAGCCGTACGCAAACGGAGGCAAGAAGAAGGCGAGCGGCAACTTGAGACGTCGGAGGGACAACTGCGATCGCCGACCGCGCAGCCGATACTGCTTTTTCGTGATCTCTCGGATGTTCTAGAAAAAGGTCGATCGCCTGCCGATAGAGCTCGATACTTTTTCCTCCTTTTGCACCCTTCAATAGTGTATGGGCAGCTTCAATTGGGGCGCCACCTTCCTGATACAGCTGCGCGAGACGCTCGTATGCCAGAGAGAAAAAGGGGAATTTTTTTATAAACTCAAGGAGTGCTGAGAGCTCATCTTCAGTACGGGCAAAGGCGCGATTTGATAATAGGTTAAATTTTATCCGCGCACCTGTCTCAACAGAAGCGATTCCGTGATCGTCAAGCTGTTCCCACACTTCAAGAGCATCCTCCCATCGGCCGAGTTTTTGATGAAGCTCAATAACCATCTCGGCAACTCGGGCGTTAAAGCCGTTTGCAAGAAGTGGCAAAAGATTATCGAGCGCAGCAGTGAGACTCCCGGACCGTTCAAGAAGTTCTGCGCTCTGAAAGAGGAGCTCCGCATTTCGCGAGTGTTGGGCTCGGACTACTTCAATCACAGCCAGCCCCTCACGCAGCTCGCCGAGCTGTTGGTGAACCCGCGACAGCTCAAGTCTGGCGATCAGATTGTCGGGATCTTTCTTGAGAATTCCAAGCCAGAGCGTTTTAGCTTTGCTCCAATCGCGCGATGCACTCGCCATGCGTGCATCTACAAGAGCGGCGTAGAACGCATTCCGAATCTTCTCTTTTCTTCGGAGTTTTTTGTTCTCCCACCAAGAGAAAAGACCAATCACTGAGGCCACAAGGCTCGCTGCGAATGCTCCCGCCAGAAACACGACCAGAACAAGAACTCCAACGCTTGTCGAGATCGGAGTTTCGCCAGCGTAGTATACCGGAACGACCTCGCGATTTTTTACAACGATAAAGGTCGGTATAGCTATGAGGAGGAGCGCGGCGATAATCTTAAGAATACGACGGGTCATGATTATTGCATCCTTAATGGGGAAGAAACGAAGTATTCGGTTTTATTCGGACCGGGGCTTAAGTCTACTCGTAGTCACTGAAGGGGAGAAGAGGGGAGAGTTTATGGTTCAAAGGGCTCACTGCTCTGGTGGCGTGAGATCCACCAAAGTAATACTCGCCTTACGCCAAAAGCTCAAGCAGTTCCTCGCGACTCACCGAGAGCGCTTCCGAGGATTCGCCAAGGAGCGATCGTGCGAGCGATCGTTTTCTCTCCTGTAGCTCAAGAATTCGCTCCTCGATCGTATCGCTCGCGATTAGTCGATATACAAACACTGGATTTTTTTGTCCGATTCGGTGAGTACGGTCGGTTGCTTGCTCCTCGACGGCGGGATTCCACCAGGGGTCAAGGACAAACACATGGTCAGCTGCAGTCAGAGTAAGACCAACTCCGCCTGCTTTGAGGCTTATAAGAAAAAGTGGCGGACCATCAGATGATTGGAATCGATCAACGATGGAGCCTCGATTAGTGGTTGAGCCGTCGAGTCGAAGAAAGGAGAGATTTCGGCGCAAAAGCTCCTTTTCAACAAGATCTAGCATTGAAACCCACTGAGAAAAGATGAGGCAGCGATGACCGCCAGCAATTGCCTCCTCAAGTGAATCAATTAGTGTTTCTATCTTGGACGAGGGTGTATCGGGAGCTGTTGCTTTGACTAGTCGCACATCGCAACACGCTTGGCGCAGCCGCAAGATAGCTTCGAGAACGGCCATTACTGAAACTGAATCATCAACCTGCGAGAGAAGCTCTTTGCGAGCCGCAGTGATGAGGGTGTTGTATACGAGCTGTTCATCGTCTCGCAAAGGAGTGCGGAGTGTTATCTCGGTTTTTGGTGGAAGATCGGTAAGTACCTCTGCTTTGGTGCGTCGGAGAAGAAAGGGGCGAATCTGCCTTTTAATCTGCGCGATAGCTCGCTCGGGATCGTTCTGGAGCTGAAGCTCAATCGTCTCTCTTGGTGGTAAAAGTCCTGGAATCGCAAAGCGGCATTGAGACCAGAGATCTAGCGGAGTATTCTCAACGGGTGTTCCAGTCATTGCGACACGCCACCGCGATTTAAGCCTATACGCGGCATCAGCTGTTTGGCTGAGTGGATTTTTTATCGCCTGAGATTCGTCTAGTACGACACAATCCCATAAGATTTCGCCAAAAACATCAATATCCCGCCGCAAAATGCCATAGGTCGTAATAACAACGCCCTCCTGTTCGGGCAACGATCGCCGCTGGCCGTGGTAGAGGGTCACAGATAGCGACGGACGATAAGTGGCAAGATGGTGCGCCCAGCTATGAAGCACACTTGTTGGACACACAATGAGACACTTTCCCTCGAGAGTCAGCAGTGCCTGTATTGTTTTCCCAAGCCCCATATCATCAGCCAGAATAGATCCGATTCCAGCTTTTTTTAGCCTCATTAACCATTGCCAACCGATCCGCTGATAATCTCGCAGTTGGATGGTTGTATCGGCTGGCAGTGGGGGATTAAAAGATCCGGAACCAACAACAAGATCTGCGAGCTCGCGGAGGCGGCCCGGCAATTCGCCACCTTCCTCTTCAATCATCGCAACGAGCGCAGGTATTCGGTGAGGCGGGAGTTCCGCTGACTCACGCAGCTCGGTAAGAAGCTGCCGTACCTCGTCTATATGACTGCGAAGCCAGCCGACTGGAAGTTCGACAACACCCACTCCGGATGGGTGTGGCAAGAATCCTCTACCATCGGCAAATGCAGATACGATAGTTTCGGCTGAAAAAATCGGATTTTTATCGGTCTCTTTTTCGTTGCGAAGAGAGAACTGCAGAGAAACTTTATCGTCGGTTGCGGTGATAGCAGGTGTCGCTGTCCCGATCACCCGAAATTGCTCCGGCGTAGCGATTGGAGAGTTAGGATTTATTGTTGCGATTCTTTGACAAACCGAAACGGCGCTATCTCCTTCGCGCAGGAATGGGGTTCCGGAATAAGCAGAGAACTCGGCGAGGAGGAACTGAGAGAGGCGAAGCTCCTCTTGCCGATTGCGGATCGGAAAATTCGTCAGTCTTTTGCCCCTCTGTGAAGATGGAAAAACTAGTTTGTCGCGGCGAATAACTCCGTAAGCAGGATCGCCATAAACGATCTCAGGAAGCACCCAAACGGTGCTACTTCCCCGCGCTTCGACGGTCCACTCGATTCTGGGATGCGCCTCGCTGAGAGGTGGCAGATTGCGCGCGATTTTACGAACAGAGATCCGA
>JBIJBT010000133.1:0-5236 GCA_044345055.1 Bdellovibrionota bacterium | reverse complement strand
GCCATCAAGCCCCAATCCACCCCCCTCCGGTGGCAGCAGAGAAACAATCCCCCAACTAAAACCTCTTGAACGTTACATCGGCACACTGGCCAGAAACTTAACAGTTTCTCGCAAACGTGTTTTGTCGAGAGTGTACAAATGGGTAAACACACTGCGATCAAGGGCAGTCATCAAAATCTAAAATCTTTAAAGGCTTTTAAATTGAGGCATTTCAGCCACTCAACCTATCCCCCTTTACGAGACAACCGAGGTTAGCTACTGTCACCACAAATAGGAGCGGGAGTCGTGACCGTCCCACTACCGATGGAATAACCACACGCGAGGTGATTTATGAAGCAGCGGAGCGAACACATCTGGATGAATGGGGAATTTGTCCCGTGGGATGACGCAAAGGTGCATGTCCTCACTCATACCCTTCACTACGGAAGTGGCGTTTTTGAGGGAATTCGCGCCTATGAAACGGCGACTGGACCGGCAATATTTCGGCTACCAGAGCATATAGATCGGCTCATATATTCGGGCAAAGCACTCAACATGACCCTCCGATGGAGCCGAGACGAGCTCATCGAGGCAGTTGTTGAAACTGTTAGAAAAAGCGGACATCCATCGTGCTATATTCGCCCACTAGCGTTTTACGGATACGGTAAAATGGGGGTAAATCCGATCGGAAATCCTGTAGAGCTTATCATAGCGTGCTGGCCCTGGGGCGCCTATCTCCCGCACGACATGGTCGACCTGAAGGTTTCAAGCTTCATCCGAATTCATCCTCAGTCAACGGTTGCGGATGCCAAAATAGTAGGTCACTACGTCAATAGCATAATGTCTATTCTTGAGCTTCAGGGGACTCACTACCACGAGTCGCTGCTCCTCGATACAGATGGAGCCATTGCTGAGGGGCCCGGGGAAAACTTCTTTATGGTAAAAGGAGGCGAAATTCTTACCCCGAGCCTCGGAACTATTTTGCCCGGCATCACCCGTAGAACCATAATCGAGATCGCCTCCGACCTCGGGATACCGGTTCGGGAACAAAAAATTCTGCTCGCAGATGCCCTCTCAGCCGAAGAAGCGTTCTATACCGGCACTGCTGCTGAAGTAACTCCAATCCGCAGCATTGATGATGCAATCCTCGGCACCGGAAAAGTTGGCCCCATAACCGAAAAGATTAAGTCGACCTATCTTTCGGCCGTTCGCGGAGAGCTACCTCAATACGAGCACTATTTAACCCGCGTCGCCTAACTCTGCATCGCCTAACTCTGCATCGCCAAACCCGAACTGGTCGATCAAAAACCAACCGAAACCGACTCTCCCTCCGGCGTTTTCACCAGAGGGGGACGACCAATTAGGTTGGTTAGTGGATAAAGATCAACAAGGTCACCTCGGTCGAAAAGTGATCGGCCAGCCGGGAGCACCACCCAACACGAGGCTCGCCCGAGAGCCTCTAGTGCGGCATTGCTCCGCGTTTCTCCGCCCGATGAGAGGCTAAAAGGAGTGCTAGCTGGAATTACCGAGACCAAAAACTCCCCCCGCCGCGCAATTAATTCACCCAACACAACGTCAGTCTGTTCGGACTCCTTTTCAAGCAAATGGGAGAGCGTTGCCTTAATCGGGGAGCGTTGACGAGCCCCCGCCACCCGTGCGACATAGGCCCCGATGAGAAAGCGAAACGCGGCCATAGCTGAAAAAACAGGGCTCGATATACCAAAAACAACAGAACGACGACCTCGAAACGTTCCAAAAAGGGAATCGCCGATCGGCCATACAGCCGGAGAATCAAAAAGTACCCAACCGCCAGCCCCCTCAACCGCAGATCGCAGCTGATCAGGACGGGGAGTAACAACAACTAGGCAGTCAAGCTCAAGCCCTACTAGGCGCTCAATCTGAGCCGTTACCTCATCCAAGTTTTCGGCAACTTTCACAACCTCGGAGACGACAATACCCATATCGGGCGCAACGAGCCCCATCAGCGAAGCGTATGGCTCCAAAACTCCACCTGAATCGTTCCCAACGACGATGACTCCGACCGACAGTCGTGGGGAAACGACCACCTCAGTGACCCCTAATTCGGCCCCTATGGCCATATTCGCTATCGTAAATGGCTCTCCCTGCCGCAGGATGACATCGCCTATCAACGATTCACTCACCTCAATGGGAACCTCTCCTTGAACCTGAGTCGGTCGCTCGCTCCGAAGGTCAGCAGCTACAACCCGACCAACCGCCCCGGCAAGGGTCACCCGTTCTGGACTCAATCCAACCGCCCGCTCCTGAGCCTCCCGCTCAAGAATTTCAGCCACTTGTTCAAAAGACACCATATGGCAGCTCCTTTGTCTAACTCATCAAAATCCCACTCTTCTACCCTGCAGCAAAATGAGCCGATGAACAAGGAATAATAGGAATCGTCCGAATATAACTCTATTTTATTCGGAGAATAAAGACCATAACGTCGGCTCAGGAAGGGTAAATGTGTACCGCTCCTTTAGAAACGCATTAATCGTTTTTACAAATTTCGGCCGATCCACAGCGGTCATCGAGTACTCCCGAAAATTAGCCCAATAGGTATCGGGAAACTCGGGGATCTCGAAGGTACAATAACGGGACAGATCAGGAATTCGTTTTAGCGCAACTAAATCGGCGCACGCTGCCGGCCGCACCCGCGAGGTTCGCCGCCGAATATCATCACGAAGAGAGGTTATCCGAAGACCGAGAAAATAGCCGTGTCTCGATGAATCAGCGAAGAGTTCGTGCAAACTCTCCACCCCCAGCAACCGAGGCCATTCACAGTTAAACCACTCATCATACGCCGCAGCTTTTTCCCCCACCCATTCTCCCGAGCCTCGAAGATACGGCTCCACACGAGCGAGCACAGAACGATTTAACGATCGCTCAACTCCCTGCACAAAAGATCGAGTAGCTCCCTTTTGATCGATCAAAAGATCGATTTTTTGCGGCAATCTCATCCCAAGAGCAAAAAGTACGACACTACCAAAAAGCATAAAGTGGGAGTGCTGGCGGGCAGGAAACGAATTAGCAAGATTAAGTTTGAGCGCCAAGATATTCTCAAGCGCCAAAAACCCCTCCTCGGTAAAAAAGGAGGCTAATGATCCAAGGAGCACAAACGGAGCACTCTCCTCGTGAAAAAATAATCGGCCAAGATCGTGGAGCTCAATAGGCGACTCTGCTTCAAAGATGCATATTCCTTGCCCCACTCGGCGAACGATGCCTGGCACCTTTCGATAGAGAGAAACCTCAAGATTAATCGGCTCCTCCTCTATCCCCGCATCCCGCAAAATCCTTGCTGCTCCCTCGGTTACCTCGTCAAGGGTCGCTGGATTCTCACGATAGAAGTTCAAGAAATAATAAAGGGTACTAAATTGAGCCGCTGTCACCGACACCGTGACCGAGGTCGAGGTAACACGGGTAATGCCGACCGGTTGCTGACTATTATTCCTATGACTACCGACTCGAGCTTGGTTGAGTACGACCCGCAAACCAAATGGACCTTCGACCACCTCTGCGGGCAATCCGGAAAAGTCAACCTGCTTCTCATTAAGGAGCGTGAGACGTTTTTTTAGGCACCCAACGCGGGAGAGGACCGGCGCTATTTCAGGGCTAAGCTCCTTTTCATCATCGATAATTTCACTAACTAAACTAATCACGGATGGCTCACTTCGCCGCGGCATCACACCCTCGTTACGGCGTTGATGAGATTTTACCCCCTTTGGGGCTGTTCCAGTTGTTGTTGCCGAGCTGTATTTCGTCACTGTACCCACGCACTCTACCGTTACGCTCGAACAAGACATTAAAGCCATGCGCCAAAAAACGCTGCCGCCCCAATTCTCTCGAGATCTTCTATCGTTATGCGATAAACTGCCGAAACGACTCCTCCCCAAACTTCAAAAACCGCCACATCACCGATGCGATACCATTACTCTGGCACCACTCACAGCCTTTAAGAGGCGAGACGGAGCCGATTTCCTCCACTCGCGATATTGTCGCCCCTCATCGCACCAAGAACGTGCAAGAGCGATTTTTGGCCCTCCTGTAACGAGACCACTTCCCCCCCGGCCTGCGAAAGAAATGATGTCATCAAAGGCTCGGCCTGGAGCAGTTTTTTGAGCTCGCCGTCCGGTCTTCCCCCCAGCAACACCGTGTCGCGATCCCGTTCGAGTCGCTCCCACCCCGAAAGGAATGCAAGTCGCCGCCGCCGTTCCTCTCCACCCTCAAGCTCTCCTGCAAGTCGTGAAAGTGATTGCGTCGGATGTATCGCGGGGTAAACCCCACGCCGAGCAAGTGATTCACTCAAAACAATATGCCCATCGAGAAGGCTGATAACTTCCTCTTTTAGCGGATCAACATCGCGCTCATCGTGAGATAAGAGGCTGTGAAAAGCGGTTATCACACCACCTCGATGGGGCCCCGCCCGCTCGAGAAGTCGCGGCAGCTCAGTATAGACCGAAGCAGTGTACCCGCCACGAACTATCTTTTCGCCCCGCATCAACCCGACCTCACGCATCGCGCGCGCGACTCGAGTTAGAGAATCGATCACGAGGAGGACGCGATTTCCCTTGGAAGCAAAGTGCTCCGCAGTTGCAACCGCCGCCTGCCCCGCCAACAACCGCCGCATCGGAGAAGCATCGCTCGGTTCAGCGATGACCACCGCTCGTCGCCCCTGATCTACTAGACGTCTCAGTCGACCCTCGCATTCACGAATCTCTCGTCGCCGCTCCCCCACGAGCGCCATGACCAACACGTCATACCGCGCCTGCGCCGCAAGCTGCAAGAGTAAAGTGCTCTTACCGCATCCCGGGGGCGCAATAACAGCAACCCGTTGCCCCTCGGCGAGGGGACAGAGCGCATCGATAGAACGGATTCCCGTCTCGAAGCGTTGCCTCGCAAGGGGGTTTTCTGAGGCGACGACCTCTGAGAGCCGCGCAGGTACATCGCTGATTGTTACCTCTTCCTGCTCGTTCCGTACCCTCCATCGGGGAGAGACGGAAATAAGGTTTTTTTCGGGCTCCTCCACTATCCCGCACCGGTGCATGTCGGACTGGTGAATATCGTCCCCCATCGAGTCGATCATCTGAAACAGCCCTTTTTGCTGAAGCGAAAGATGAAGCCGCGCGGAGCTTAACTGCACCGCTGCACCCCCCGCTATTCCCGCCGTATCATCGAGGGGAGACAGGAAAGCCTTGTTTCCCTCAACTCCAACGACGACGCACCTCACGGGTGGGCTCATCGG